>JALSOK010000072.1 GCA_026986535.1 Caldifarciminota bacterium | reverse complement strand
TTAAAATTGTGTAGAGGGAGGTGGCAGAGATGCGAGGGGGAAGGAGGAGGAAGATGAGCGAGAGGGAGAGGAAGCTGAGGGAGATGGTCATGGAGATAGTGGAGAGCCCGGGATTTGAGGAGGTCATGAGATCCGGGAGGAAAGAATACACGAAGAGGAACCCCGAGGACCCTGCCAATGGACATTAAGAGAGGAAGTAAAGGTCTCCCTAACCGGAAAGCAAGCTCCTGCCGGAGAGATGAAAGAGGAACGGGGATTTCCATGAGCTATTCTCGTGGCACTGCAAAGACAGTCCTCTCAGAACCGGGCAATATAAAAGCCATAAACACCTCCCCTGTGGATGAGAGCGTGGCTTTCGTGTATCTGGATGGGCACAGAGTATAGAAAAGCCTGCTTTATGCGGGTATTGAAGAGGGACAGGAGAGGGCCGGGGATTATGGGGAAACCGTGGAAGAGATTCCCCGTCCGGGGTTCTATTTCAGGTCCCTTATCGATAATGCTCCCCCTTATACCAATCCCATAGAGGCTGTTTTCAGGCAGAGAATAATATGGGCTTCTTTGCTTCTCTGGATTATGCTTTGCTCTCTGTTGCTCTGGTTCTGGAGTTCCTCTTTTCCTGCTGGATCAAAACCCTTCCGGCCTTTAACGGTGCCCCCTGTGAACTCCAGCTGATTAAAAGAGTAAAATTATATAATCTTGAGGATATGTCCCCAAATGTTCCTCCTCTTGCCTCAATTGCTTCAATGCTCTTCTTTGATGTGCTCAATCCGCCTGCTTGAAACCAATGCTGGGTAGGTATTAAAATTATCACGCCTCGGTTTATAGAAGTTCCTTTCTTGGACTGCGGTGGGTTGACACGGGGGGAAAGTTGCTTTAAACTTATAGAGCAGTCGGATAGCTCGATTTATTGAAAGCGTGCTCCACTTGACAGGAAGTGGAGTTTCCTTTAAACTTTCAATCGCTCTGATATAGACCTCGTTTTATATAAGCAGGTGGCGTACCGCCGAGAAGGTAGTTTTGTTGATAACTCTCCTTTATGGAGGGTTTGATCCTGGCTCAGGGTTAACGCTAGCAGCGTGCCTTAGCCATGCAAGTCGTGGGCGAAACCCCGCTTCGGCGGGGGAGTAGACCGGCGGACGGCGGAGTAACACGTGACTTACCCGCCCCTGGGAGGGGGATAACCCGGGGAAACCCGGGCTAATACCCCATATGCCGTATGGGGGACACCCCATGCGGTGAAAGGGGGCCTCTGCTTGCAAGCTCCCGCCCAGGGAGGGGGTCGCGGCCCATCAGGTAGTTGGTGGGGTAATGGCCCACCAAGCCTATGACGGGTAGCCGGCGTGAGAGCGCGGCCGGCCCGAGGGGCACTGAGACACGGGCCCCACCCCTACGGGGGGCAGCAGGCTGGAAATTTGGGCAATGGGCGAAAGCCTGACCCAGCGACGCTGCGTGCGGGATGACGCCCTTCGGGGTGTAAACCGCTGTCAGGGAGGACGAAGGGGGGCAGGGCGAATAGCCCTGTCCCTTGACGGTACTCCCAGAGGAAGCCCTGGCTAACCTCGTGCCAGCAGCCGCGGTAATACGGGGAGGGCAAGCGTTACCCGGAATTACTGGGCTTAAAGGGGGAGTAGGCGGCCAGGCAAGTCAGGTGTGTAATCTGACGGCTCAACCGTCAGGCTGCGCCTGAAACTGCCTGGCTAGAGGGCGCCAGAGGAGAGCGGAACTCCCGGTGTAGCGGTGAAATGCGTAGATATCGGGGGGAACACCGGTGGCGAAGGCGGCTCTCTGGGGCGTTCCTGACGCTGAGTCCCGAAGGCCAGGGGAGCGAAGGGGATTAGATACCCCCGTAGTCCTGGCTGTAAACGATGTGGGCTAGACATGTGGTCCGCTTCGGCGGACTGCGTGTCGCAGGGAAACCGTTAAGCCCACCGCCTGGGGAGTACGCCCGCAAGGGTGAAACTCAAAGGAATTGACGGGGGCCCGCACAAGCGGCGGAGCGCGTGGTTTAATTCGATGCTGACCGAAGAACCTCACCTGGGCTTGACATGCCGGTGGTACCCCGCCCGAAAGGGTGGGGGACCCTTCGGGGAGCCGGCACAGGTGCTGCACGGCTGTCGTCAGCTCGTGTCGTGAGATGTTGGGTTAAGTCCCGCAACGAGCGCAACCCCTGCCCTTAGTTGCCAGCAGCGTCCATGTGACGGCTGGGCACTCTAAGGGGACTGCCGGCGATGAGCCGGAGGAAGGAGGGGATGACGTCAAGTCCGTGTGGCCTTTATGCCCAGGGCTACACACGCGCTACAATGGCGGCTACAATGGGTTTGCGACCCCGCGAGGGGGAGCCAATCCCTAAAAGCCGCCCCAGTTCGGATTGCAGGCTGCAACTCGCCTGCATGAAGACGGAGTCGCTAGTAATCACCTATCAGCTATGGGGTGGTGAATACGTTCCCGGGCCTTGTACACACCGCCCGTCACGCCATGGGAGTCGGGGGCACCTGAAGCCCCGCGCAGAAGCGGGGTGAGGGTGTCCTCGGCGACTGGGGCGAAGTCGTAACAAGGTAGCCGTACGGGAACGTGCGGCTGGATCACCTCCTTTTATAAGGTAAAATCCAGAGGCGGTACGCCACCTGCTCTTTTATATCATCCTTCGGGGGTTCTCGGATGATTTATCGGGCTTTGTTCACGGCCGTTCTTCTGTGGTTTGGCATATACTATGCATTGACCATCTATCATCTGGTCAATCTGTATTCCGAAATGCGCCTGCTCGAAAGGCAAATCGAGGGATACAAAACGGGCTACATCCTGTACAGGTCCCGTCTGCTGAATCTGGAAGATTTTCTCAAATCCGCCCGGTAGGGCTTTCGATCCCGGGGATTTTCCTCCTTCTCTTTTCATTTTCAAGTCCAGATGATACAACCAGATAGTAATGGACGCACTTTGCTTTCTCTTCCTTCGAAGCAGTTGTATGATCCATCTGCTGGCAATGGATAAATTTTTTCAGGAGATGAGTTTTCCCGGGGGCAGGAGCGGAATAATCCCTATAAAATTTAGGTGCAAAAAGGAGGTGAATCATGCCACTCAGACCTTTCAGGCCGGAAAGTTATACCGATTATAGTAAGGAGGAAAATGCGAAAGCGCTGAGGGAATGGATTGGGAAGTGGAGGGACAGGTTTCCCATAAGGGTTCCCCTTGTGATAGATGGTAAGGAAATCTTTAAGGAAGAGACCTTCAAGGACCTGAATCCCAATGACAAGAGCGTGATTGCAGAAGTCTCCCACGCTTCTCCCGAGGATGTGGATAGGGCTGTCAGGGTCGCCTATGAGAAATTCCCCTACTGGAGCAGTCTTCCCCGGGAAGAGCGGGCCATGGTGCTGGTGAAGGCTGCTGAAATAATGCGCAGGCGCCGTCTGGAGCTGGTGGGGCTTATGGTGCAGGAGGTGGGGAAGAACTGGCTGGAGGCTGATGCCGATGTGGCCGAGGCCATCGACTTCTGCGAGTATTATGCCCGGGAAATGCTGGATATAGAGAGGCATATACGGGGGGGCCTCACCTATTTGCCCAACGAGCATAACGAGTACTTCTATGTTCCGCTCGGTGTGGTGTCCGTAATTCCCCCATGGAACTTCCCCATTGCAATTACCACCGGAATGACGGTGGCGGCCCTCGTGACCGGAAATACCGTTGTTTTGAAGCCTGCCCCGGATAGTGCTGTTCTGGGTTATCTCCTTGCCGATATCTTCAGGGAGGCCGGCCTTCCCGATGGAGTGCTCAATATAGTTCAGGGGGACAGTATTCCCGGCCAGGCCATGGTGAAGCATCCTCTGGTCCGCATGATTGCGTTTACCGGCTCCCGCGCTGTGGGAACTGCCATTTATGAGATGGGGGCGAAGGTCCAGCCCGGCCAGAAGTGGCTCAAGAGGGTTATAGCCGAGATGGGGGGCAAGGATCCGGTCATAGTGGACAGCGAGGCAAAGATAGACGATTATCTCTTCGGCCAGATTATTGCCGGTGCCTATGGATTTCAGGGGCAGAAGTGCTCTGCCACCAGCAGGCTAATAGTGGTTGAGGATGTCTACGACGATGTTGTGGAGGGACTGGTGGAAAGGGTAAAGAAGATAGAGATAGGGCCTGCTCCCGAAAATTACTATATGGGACCCGTAATCAACGAGCCTTCCGAGCAGAAGATCCTGCACTACATCGAAATTGGTAAGAAGGAGGGGAAGCTCCTGGTGGGTGGTGGTAAGGCAGACATAGGGATAGATGGATATTATATCCAGCCCACCATATTCGTGGATGTGGATCCCCATGCCAGGATTGCTCAGGAGGAGATCTTCGGTCCCGTTCTGGCCATCATAAAGGCCCGGGACTTCGATCATGCTATAGAGATAGCCAACGATTCCGAATATGGACTCACCGGTTCGGTGTTCACCCTCAACAGGGAGAAGATTGCTAAAGCCAAGAGGGAGCTCATAATAGGAAATCTCTACTTCAACCGCAAGTCCACAGGTGCGATAGTGGGGGTGCATCCCTTCGGCGGTTTCCGCATGAGTGGAACGGATGCAAAGGCTGGCGGACCCGATTACCTGCTGTACTTCCTGCAGGGCAAGGCTGTCTCGGAGGTGATAGGATGGTAAGAATAGCTGATGTAAAGGCATTCGAGGTACTGGACTCGAGGGGAAATCCAACGGTCTATACCGTTGTGAGTCTGGAGGATGGAACCCGGGGGGATGCTTATGTTCCCTCCGGGGCTTCCACGGGAAAACATGAGGCCCTCGAACTGAGGGATGGGGGCTCCCGCTTTCTGGGAAAGGGTGTTCAGAAGGCTGTGGAAAATGTGAATGGTGTCATTTCGAAAGCCGTTATCGGAATGAACGCTCTGGATCAGAGGGCAGTGGATGAGGCTATGATCAATCTGGATGGTACGGAGAATAAATCCCGTCTCGGGGCCAATGCCATACTCTCTGTGTCTCTGGCTGTTGCCCGTGCTGCTGCCAATCATTTAGGTGTGCCCCTCTTCCGCTATCTGGGCGGAGTGAACGGTGTGGTCCTTCCAATTCCCCTGATGAATGTCATAAACGGCGGGGTTCATGCGGACAATTCCCTGGACATTCAGGAGTTCATGATAGTCCCTGATGGGGCTGAAACCTTTGCACAGGCGATACAGATTGCTTCGGAGACATTCCATACTCTGCGGAGATTACTGAAGGAAAGTGGCCATTCTGTATCCGTGGGGGATGAGGGGGGATTTGCTCCCAATCTCAGTGGAACGAAGGAGGCTCTGGATTTTCTCATGAGGGCCATCGAGGAGGCGGGTTACGATGATAGGATCTCCATTGCCTTGGATGTGGCCGCATCCGAACTCTACCTTGAGGATGGGAAGTACAGGATGGATGGTAAGGAGATGTCGCGGGAGGAAATGGTGGAGTTCTACAGGGGCCTTCTGGAAGACTATCCCATCATTTCCATCGAAGACCCGTTCGCGGAGGATGATTACGAGGGCTGGAGATTGATTACATCCGAGCTTGGACAGATTGTTCAGATAGTGGGAGACGACATATTCGTCACCAACATAGACAGGCTGGCAGATGGTATCCGGGAAGGATATGCCAATGCCATACTCATTAAGCTCAATCAGATAGGTACCCTTTCCGAGACCTTAGATGCAATTCGTCTGGCCCATGAAAACGCCTACAGGACCGTTATATCCCATCGCTCGGGTGAAACATGCGATACTTTCATAGCGGACCTGGCTGTGGCAGTCAATGCAGGTCAGATCAAGACGGGTTCCCTTGCCCGCGGAGAGAGGACTTCCAAATACAACAGGCTCCTGTATATCGAGGCCGAATACGGCGGAATATACGGTTATTTTGATCCATACGAGGTTTAGGGGGGCCTCCCCCTGTTTCGAATTTTCCTGCAGACATTCCTACAAGCTTTCTCAAGTTTTATCGTGCAATTAAAAAATTCGTTTTCAAGGATTTGAAACTGCGTGATACCTGCATTTTCGAAAATTTATATGAAACGCTGAACTTTCCACAGCTGGATTCCGACTGCTTTAATATTTTATCCGCAAAAGCGGAAATAAGGAGGTGTATGGATGAGATATGTATGGATACTGCTGCTGTCTGCCGGGGTTCTGAGCGCCGGGGAGATTGCGCCCGGACTGCTCAGCAGCGTGGACAGCGAAGGGTACATAGATGCGATAGTGGTATTGAAGGAGCAGGTGAACCTCATGGAGGTGAAGGGCCTGTCCTATAAAGAGAAGGCCGACCTCCTGAGGCAGACTGCCCGAATCACACAAGGGCCCATACTGAAGTATCTCAATGGGCAGGGGAAGCGGGTCAAAGAGGTGGAATCCTTCTGGATCATAAATGCGATACATGTGAAGGCTACACCTGAGGTGATAGAGGAACTGGCGCAGCTACCTGATGTGGATTACATAAGACCCGTGCAGAAGTACCACATCATAGAGCCGGTAAAATCCTACAAAACTCCTCCCAGGCTGAACACTGTGGAGTGGAACATCGATAAGATAAAGGCCGACTCTGTATGGTACCAGTATGGACTATCGGGAGATGGTGTGCATGTTGGAGTGCTGGACACGGGCATAGATCCCAATCATCCTGCCCTCGAGGGCAACTTTTCGGGGCACTTTTTCGATGCGGTTAACGGCCAGACGACCCCTTACGATGACCACGGACACGGTACTCATGTGTCGGGTACGATAGCTGGTGGGGACGGTCCTGGTCCCTTTACCGACGACATAGGGGTTGCGTACAATGCGCAGATATCCTCGTGTAAGGCTTTCAGCGCCAGCGGTAGTGGAACCGACACGGACATCTTCGAATGCTCCCAGTGGTTCGTTTCCCTGAAGGCCGACTCGGGAGTTCCCCTCGTGGCCATCAGCAACTCCTGGGGCGGCGGTGGTGGAGACACCTGGATGTGGGACGATATCTGGAACAACTGGAGGGGAATGGATATAATCCCGGTCTTCGCCGCGGGAAACAGCGGTCCGGGAACAGGGACTGTGGGAAGCCCCGGTGATTATCCAATAGTGATCGCCGTTGGTGCTACCGATAATGCAGATAATGTGGCCAGTTTCTCCAGCCGGGGACCCGCGCCCAACACAGCACCCTACAACGATACCACCTACTGGTCCAGGCCTGACTGGAACTTCATAAAGCCCGACATTTCGGCACCCGGTGCGGGGATTCGCTCTTCAGTGCCCGGTGGTGGTTATGATACATGGGATGGGACTTCCATGGCAACTCCCCATGTGACCGGCGTCATAGCCCTCATGTTCGAACTCAATCCAACTCTGGATTACTACACGGTGTATGACATTCTGACGAACTACGGGGTGGACCAGCCTTCGCAGGGGGGAACATATCCCAACAACGATTACGGCTGGGGGCGGATAAATGCTCTCAAAGTTATACAGAACACCCCCACATTGAGCGAGCCTTTCATAAAGCCCGTGGCTTACATAGTGGACGATGGGTCTGGCAATGGGGATGGCATCGCTGATCCCGGGGAGAGCGTAAATCTGTTTGTGGTTTTGAAGAATCTGGGGCTCGATGCCACCAATGTGAGCGCAACAATAACTGTTCTGGACACGGGGGTGACCGTCTCTGATAACTCTTCCTTCTACGGTACCCTTGCCCAGGGGGATACTTCCTCCGGTGATGGATTTGCATTTTCGGTATCTTCCGAGAGGAGGCCGGGTCTTCCTGCCAGATTCGAACTGCACATAGTGGCGGATGGTGGATATGAGAAATACGACACATTTGCTCTTCAGCTTGGAACGCCCACCTTCTACACATGGTTCTACTATGACTTTACGGCCGAGGGGCCATGGACGACCAATGGAACATGGGCCCTGACCACTTCGGATTATAACTCGCCTCCTTCCTCCTATACAGATTCTCCTTCCGGGGATTATGGCAACTACGAGCACAATTATCTGCTTCACACCATCGCCTTCGACCTGAGCGATGCCTATTTTGCCAGAATCATATTCCATCACAAGTACGATATCGAAAGCGGATACGATTATGGCTATGTACAGGTATCCACCGATTCATCCGATGCGGCTTCCTGGACCACTATAGGAAGCTACAGCGGGACGCAGAGCGATTGGGTTGCTGAGACCCTTTACATACCCTCGGATTTCATGGGTCAGCAGGTGTATGTGAGGTTCCTGCTGGAGAGCGATGGCTCTGTGACCAAGGATGGATGGTATGTGGATGATGTGGTCCTACAGCAGGATATTCCCATTACAGGGGCGTATTTAATCAGTCTGGGCTATACCGTAATCGACACCCTTTCCGGCGATAACAACAATGGCCACCTCGACCCCGGTGAGACCGCTTTCCTCAAATGGGTCGTTGTCAATAATGGAAGCGATGCGGCAACCAATGTGGTGGCCACCCTTTCCACCACGAATTCCTACCTGAATATAACCAGTCCTTCCTACAGTGCCGGCGATATACTGTCGGGAGGGGCTGATACCCTCTACTTCGAAGTTCAGACGGATGCTTCCACCCCCCATGGAACCCCTGCCGATATACAGCTGGTTCTCTCCGGTGATAATGTGAACGACACTATCAGTTCCGAAATACTCATAGGGAAGCTGTACTGGACACCTGGTGTTGGGGCATACATAGCGTATGATGTCACTGATGCTGCCTACACACCAAGTGCTCCCGATTTCCAGTGGATCGAAATAGATACCGTTGGAACGGCGGTGACTCTGGGGGATGATGACAGGACTGCTGTGGTTCTGCCCTTCACATTCCGCTTCTATGGGGTTGATTACGACACCCTGTGGATCAACTCCAACGGATGGCTTGCCTTCGGCCCCGACCCCGGAACGAACGATTTCAGCAACGACCCGATTCCCGACACCTCCCAGCCGAATATTATGATTGCCGCTTACTGGGACGACCTCAATCCCTCCAATGGCGGACAGGTTCTCTACCATTACGATTCCCTCAACAGCCTGTTCATAGTGGAGTACAGGGGTGTTCCCCACTATGGTTCTTCCACCGACCTGGAGAACTTCCAGGTAATCCTGTACGACCCTGCCCAGTATCCAACGACCAGCGGTGATGGACTCATAAAGGTCCAGTTCCTGACCGCTCCGGTCCAGTCGGACTTCACCCTGGGGCTCGAGAGCATAACCCCTGATACCACCTATTATCTCGTTTATGCATACGATGGAGCCTTCAATCAGGGGGCTGAGGCCATCACCGATTCCTTTGCGATACTCTTCCTGCCTGAGGGGACCGTTTCTCAGAACGAATCGGATATAGCATCCGGACCCTACTTCCTTACCATGACTCCTGTGGTGAAGAGGGGAGCCCTGTCCATCAGGCTCACCATACCTTCTTCCATGAATGTGAACCTTTCCGTTTACAACATCGTTGGCCGTAAGGTGGCCGATGTGGTCAGGGGCAAATTGAATGCGGGCGTATATACTTACGATTTGAGATTGCCTTCCACCGGGATATACATCCTGAGGTTAGACACTCCCGAGAGGTCCATAGTAAAGAAAGCGGTTTACATCCGGTAGTATCCTGCTGGGGGGCGGATGCCCCCTTTAACCTTTCTCCATGCTGTTCTCGATTATAACCCTGTCCTTTTCGGCTTACTATGCGGTCCCCGTTCAGCCCATGGTTTATTATTCGTACGGATTCGACGCACAGGTTTCCCACGGATACATGGGCGCTTCCCTTTTCAGGGTATCGGGTTCCGGAGAATATTCCTTTACGGCCGTGACTGCGGGTGTGAGATACAGATACAGAATCTTTTCTCTGGGTCTGGAGGGAGGCGTGTATGTCAGAAGCAGAAACGACGCCCATGAGATGGCTGTCGGTTCATCGGTATATATGGGCCTGCAGTTCGGCTCCCGATGGAGAGCCCATCTCGGGTGGAAGCTCTTTCCAGGAATGGAAAAGGGCCTGTCCTTCCTCCTTTTGGGTGCTGGATATAAATGGTAGTACTGGAGGGAGCAGGGTTCGTTCCCTCCTGTTATGAGAAGAGCCCCCACCCCCATCCATGGTTCGAATCATATAATCCAATAACTTATCCATTGGTTTTTTAATTCTTCCGGGTTCCCCGGCCCGGAAATCCATTTTCTTCTTTCCCAATCATCACAGTGTCCATTATAATGGATGGGGTTCAATTTTGTTGTGTGTAAGACTATGTAAATCAATAGTTTTTCTCTGCAAATGCAAAATGGATGAAACCGACCATCCGGTTTCACTAAAATCATAACAGTTCCGGCATTCCCTGTAAAATTTTCCCATGAGAATCCTAACTATCATCAAGAGAGTTCCCGACACAGCCGCCAATATCAGGATTCTGGAGGACGGTTCGGGGATAGACAAAACCAATCTTAATTATGTTACGAACCCTTATGATGAATACGCCCTCGAGACCGCCCTCCGCTTGAAGGAAGCAAAGGGTGGACAGCTGGAGGTACTGGCTGTTTCCGACAATCAGGATATCCTCAGGAATGCACTTGCTGTGGGCGCCGATAAAGCGTATATGGTGGAGTACGCCGATTACGACAAACTGGATCCCTACAATCTGTCCCGCATTTACGCAGAGGTTATAAAGCAGAAGGGCCCCTATGACCTCATTCTGACCGGGAAGGTGACCATCGATGACAACAGCTATGCAATAGGGGGCTATCTTGCGGCGTTTCTGGGCCTGAACTATGTTTCCCATATCGTTTCTGCTGCACTGGAGGGGGATGAGCTGGTGGTGGAGAAGGAGACCGATAGGGGAAGCGAGACCCTCTCCATTTCCATGCCCGCCATCCTTACCCACGAAAGGGGTAAGTACGAGCCCAGGCTCCCGAACCTCAGGGGCATTATGCAGGCCAAGCGCAAACCCCTGGATGTCCTCAAACTGGAAGACCTCGGAATTACTGTTACTCCTGCTTATGAGATTGTGAAGCTGACACCTCCTCCCAAGAAGGAAGGCGGCCGCATACTGGAGTCCGTGGATGAGCTGGTAGAGGTCCTCAAAAACGAGATAAAGGTCATATAAGGAGGTGGGTCATGGCAAAAACACTGGTGTTTCTCGAGGTTCTTGATGGAGAGGTGAGGTCCGCCAGTCTGGAAGCAGTGGGTGTTGCGAGGAATATCATCGGCGGCGAGGTTTATGGAATCCTCATAGGCAGTGGTGTTTCCTCCCTGAAGGACGATGCCGCCCGGTATGTGGATAAGCTTTTTGTGGCCGAGAGCGATGCTCTGGATTATCCGTATCCTCTGCCCTTTGCAAGAACCATAGCTGGTGTAATCGAGAAGGAGGGTGTTGACTACTTCCTCATATCCTCCACAGTGGTGGGAAGGGAGATCGCTCCTCTCGTGGCAGGTCTGGTGGATGCCATATCAGTGGAAGAAGTAACGGGAATGGAGGATGCTGAAGTTGTTATAAAACCTGTGGTATCCAACAAGGCCTTTGCCCACATAAAGCTCCTGAAGGAGAAGAAGGTCGTCGCTGTGAAGCCGAAGGCATTTGCTCCTGCTCAGGCCGGCGATTCTTCCGGGGAGATAGTGGAAATCACACCCGACACCGACAGGGGCGGCCTTTCGGTAAAGCACATAAAGGAAAAGGAGAAGGGTGAAATCGATGTCACGGAAGCGGACATCGTGGTCTCCGGCGGAAGGGGTCTCGGTGGTCCGGAGAAGTTTCAGCTCCTGAGGGAGCTCATCGATGTCCTGACGCAGGTAACGGGCCTGAAGGTGGCCCTTGGTGCATCCCGTGCGGCCGTGGATGCTGGATGGATAGACCACTCCCATCAGGTGGGTCAGACCGGAAAGACCGTATCCCCCCAGATCTACTTCGCAATAGGAATATCCGGCGCCATACAGCATCTGGCGGGTATGAGGACCTCCAAGTACATCATAGCCATCAATAAGGATCCCGAGGCTCCCATCTTCAAGGTGGCCGATTACGGGATAGTGGGGGACCTGAATCAGGTGGTTCCGGAACTCATCGAAAAATTAAAGCAGATTAAGAAAAGCTGATGCTGTTATTGGTTCTCGGGCAGACCTTCGTTGGGGAGGAGGTGGTCTCCTCCCGTTTTCTGGAAGAAATCAGCAGGATAGAGAAGCCCCTGTACACCATATCCGGCGCAGATTCCCTCATCGAAGGACTTTACAGGAGCAGGCAGTTCACACAGATAATAAAGCGTTATTCCTCCAGCACTTCCCCTGTATATCGGTTGCTGGTTGCTGAGGCTCTCTATTATACCGGAGATTATCCGGGTGCAGATTCTATTTACTCGATTATTCTGCGGAGCGATGCCGATACACTCATAAAGGAAATGGCACTCCTTTCCAAGGGTTGGACCTACTACAGGAGAAACCTGTACGAGAGAGCCCTTGAGATATCGGGGAGGATATCCGACACCTCCCTCTTCTACAGTGCCAGCCTCCTGAAAGCCCTGTCTTCTATTGCCCTGAAGGATTACTCAACAGCCTACAGTGCCCTCGATGGCTTCGACACACCAGAAGCCCTGCTCGTCAGGGGTTATGCCACCTACATGCTGGGCAATTATGACCTGGCTCTGAAATCCCTCAACAGGCTCTACGAACTTTATCCGAACAGCCCCCTTGCCCCGTATGCCCTTTTCCGCATAGCGACGATTTATCTGAAGACGGGCTATGTGGATGATGCGGTCAGGTACCTGTGGCTGATACTGGAGGAATATCCCGATTTCGAACTTCGCCCCCAGGCCTATTACATATTGGCCCGAACCCTGTATCAGGAGAAGCGGTATGAGGAACTGGCCGATGTGGTAAGGGATTTCCTCAAAGAGTATCCTGAGAGCGATTATGTTCCTTCCATAAAAAGATACATTACGCAGGCATATACATCGGGTCCCTATATCGTGGATGAGGATTATCCCTATTACCACTTCCTCGAGGGGTACCTGAACTATGAAAAGGGGAACTGTGGAACAGCGATAGAACATCTGGAGCGCTACCTCAGGAGCAGGGAGAGGAGATACTTCATATTCTTCAGGAGATACAGCGAGGATCCATTCGTATCGGATGCACTGCTTTATGTTGCAAAATGCTATATCAAACTCGGGGATACATCCAGTGCTGAAAATTACCTGAAGAAGTGCCGCGATTACAGGTGCCGCATAGAACTTTCGAGAATGTACTTCGAGCGGGGAGACTACGATGCGGTGATAAAGCTCCTTTCGAAGTACAGGGATGAGAAATTGCCCCTGAAGTACAAGGCGGAGATTTACTATCTTATGGGGGCTTCCTATGCCAGGAAGGGGGATGTGGAGAGGGCAAAGGGTCTCCTGCGCAGAGCAGAAATGGTGTACAAGGAAGTGGGGAGCAGGGAAGAGATAGATAAGGTCAGAAGAGAGCTGGAATCCCTTAAGTAAAATGTCAGAATCCTATCCCTTATACTTTTCGATATGATAAAAATTCGCCTTCAGAGACACGGGAAGAGGAATTATCCAGTTTACAGAATCGTCGTGGCCGATTCTCGATGGAGGAGGGACGGTAAAGTCATAGAGGTTCTGGGCCATTATAATCCCAAGAGGAAGGAAGACTTTAAAGTGGATCTGGAAAGGTATGAGTATTGGCTCGGTCAGGGAGCACAACCTACTTCCAGGGTGGTGAGCATCGTTAAATTGCAGAAGAAACTAAAAGGAGGTAGCTGAAATGGAAGGCGTGAAGGAGCTGCTGGAGCACATTATAAAGTCCATCGTGGATAATCCCGAGCAGGTGGAGATAAAAGAGATACCCGGCGAGAGGGTCGTGATATACGAGGTAAGGGTTGCCCCTGAGGATCTCGGAAAGATCATCGGAAGGGAAGGCAGGACTGCCAAGGCTATCAGGACGATCGTGGCGGCAGTGTCCCTGAAGAAGGGTAAGAAGGCTGTTATAGAAATCCTTGAGTAAACAGCCTGTTGCCAGAATACTGCGAGAATTTGGGCTCGGGGGTGAACTGAAAATCCGGATCTACCTGACGCCCCCCGAGCCCTTCTTCAATTATACTTCTTTCTTCGTGGAAACCCCCATGGGTCTTCAGGAATATGAGGTGGAATATGCCCGGCACCAGTATGGAAATATGGCCGTCATCAAGTTGAGGGGAATAGAAGATAAGGAGGTTGCTGCTCTCCTGAGGGGAAGGGAATTGCTGGTGGAGGAAGATATGCTACCCCCCAAGGAGGAGGGGGAGTACTATGTGTATGAACTGGAGGGTCTCGAAGTCGTATATGGGGGTGAAGTGATCGGGAAGGTGCGGGCGGTGATACAGCCCGGTCCCTATCCCCTTTTCAGAGTTTCTACGGGGGATGATGAAGTTTATGTCCCATTTCACGATGAATTCGTGGAGAAGATAGACCTCGAAGAAGGAAGAATCTATGTGAAGCGCATTCCGGAGTACGATATGTGAGATTCCGGGCTTTCGCTTACCTCTGCGTATAAAATTTTCCCGGGGATGAAGAGAACCAAGATCGTGGCCACATTTGGCCCTGCGATAGATGATGATGCGGTCCTGTTGAGGATGATGGATGAGGGGGTGGATGTGTTCCGCTTTAACTTCAGCCACTCGGACCCGCAGACCCATGTAAGAAATGCGCTCCGAATAAGGAAGCTGGCCAGGGAGTCGGGAAGGAATATAACCCTGCTTCAGGACCTCTCCGGTCCCAAATTGAGACTGGGAGATCTGCCGGATGGGACCCTGAGGCTATCTGATGGTGAAGAAATTGTCCTGTCCCCTTCTCCCTCCAATGATGATAATTCGAAGGTCCTTCCGGTTCAATTCGCCAGGCTTTCCAGCTTCGTCTCTCCGGGGGACAGGATTCTGCTTTCCGATGGCAAGATACACCTGGAGGTTTTCAAGGTTTCCGGGTCAGATGTATATGCAGTGGTGGTGAAGGGGGGAGAGGTCTCTTCCAGGGCCGGAATAAACCTTCCCGGTAAGGAGCTGGATATCACCGCTCTTACGGATAAGGATGTTAGGGATATAGAGATTGGCTCGGAAGCCGGGTTCGACTGGGTTGCCCTTTCTTTCGTTCAGAGGGCCAGCGATGTGGAACTGGCCAGATACTATCTTAAGATAAGCGGTTCCAATGCCAGAGTGGTGGCCAAGATAGAGAAGTCATCCGCAGTAAAGCGATTCGATGATATAGTGAATGTGGCCGATGGCATCATGATAGCCCGCGGGGATCTGGGCCTCGAGATCCCCATGGAGGAGCTTCCTGTTATTCAGAAGAGGATCATAAGGAAGGCCATATACAAGGGTAAGCCGGTAATCACGGCCACCCAGATGCTTGATTCCATGATTCACAATCCCACTCCTACCAGGGCGGAAGTGGCAGATGTCGCCAATGCAGTGATCGACGGAAGCGATGCCCTGATGCTGTCGGGGGAGACCGCGATAGGCAGATATCCGGTGGATGCGGTCCGCATGATGAGGAGGGTCATAGAGGAGGTGGAGAGTTCGGAGGAGTACAGGTACCTCTCATCCCGTCCCGAGTGGGAAAGGGAGATAGACGAATCCGTGGCCTATTCTGCATGCGAACTTGCCAACCTGTCGAATGCCAGGGTAATCGTGGCTTTCACCTTCTCGGGGATGACTGCCATCAATATCGCCAAGTATCGCCCCAGACAGATGGTGCTTGCCATAACTCCGAATGAGTGGGTGGTGAGGATGCTGGGCATGGTGTGGGGTGTGAAGCCCTCTATTGCAAATGTTCTGGAATCCTTCGAGGATATGGTTTATTTGAGCCGCCGCAGGATTGTTCAGAATCGTCTCGCGGATGTGGGGGACAGGATCGTCATAGTGGCGGGGCTTCCCCTCAAGATACCCGGCATTACCAATCTCATACATATAACCGAGGTTTGAGTGGGGGATGCCCTGTAAACTTTAACAGAAATTTTTTTGACCATAAATGTGTCTTATAACACAGAGAAATGGGATTGGAGAAGCATATAAGCGATAAGGTTCTGGTGAGGCTGGCGGAGGGGAAGATTCAGGGCGAGGAATACGAAGAATTGATGAATCATATAATTGGATGTGATGATTGCAGGTTCAGGTATGTAGTCCTCAGAAAGTATATGAAAAACACGAATCGTCGAATCCCCTTATCCGATTATGTTTCGAGGTTCGCATCCCTCCTTGCAGGACTGCTCCTGTTTATTTCCTCAAGCGTTTATTTTTCCAGGTTCACCCCGACTTTCAGGGACACAGTTCCTGCCAGATATGTGAACGATACTGCTGGTGTATCGGTTTACACTGCTCCCAGACTTAAGTACATTTACATCGATACTCTCGCACTGCACTTCTTTTATCTGCGCGGTCAGATGGGTCTATTCAAATTTCAGATGGAGCCGCATGGGAATCTCGTAAAGGTGAAGGCTAAGCCTTCCCGCTGAAGTACTGCCTCAGCCTCTCCACTGTGGCCCTGAACTTTCGTGAAATGTAGGCTTCGGACCTGTTGAGTATTTCAGCGATTTCCTTCTGCGTGAACCCATCGCATTTCAGACGGATGATCATCCTCTCTTCTGTAGAAAACCCGTGAATCTCCATTATGAGCTGGATTTTTTCGCACCATTTCAGTTCTGGTCCTTCTCCGGATTCTATCATGGACTGGATGTCATCGATGGACTGTATCCTGGGCATCCTTCTCTGCAGGTAATTGGTGGTGAAGTTCCTGAATGCTGTCATTATGTAGCCCCTGAATCCGTTTATTTCCTGCGACGACGGATTGAATCTTCCCTCCTCGCATTTCCTCATTATGTGGTGAAGAAAAGCCTGTATGATTTCTTCCCGGAGCAGTTCATCCCTGAGATTGAATCTGGAAATCAGCTGGTTATGGAACAGCCCTGAAAACATCTCTATAAAGGACTCCCATGCAAGGTCATCCTTCCGGCACAGGTTGCTCTTGATATAGGAATAGACAAACCCTGCAAGCTTGCTTACCAGGATGGCTTCATCTTCCCCCTTTTCCGGCTGGTAAAATCGGGTGAATGCCTCGATTATTCTGTCCTGCAGTCTTTCATCATCTATGTATATCTGGCTCAGGATGGACCGGAAAATATGGGATTTTCTATCCATACGGCGTTGCCCCGGGATTTTTAGAATTTTACAGTTGAAGCCCCGCCCCGGGGGGCGGGGATTAGTCCTCCTGATTGATTCTGCCAATGTTTCGGGCGATTTCTTTTTCAATTGCTCCTGACAGGGGAGGCTCAGGCATCCGCATCCACTAAATTAGACACCATTGTGAGGAAAAAATTTACAATCGGACTTTAAAAAACTTATAAAAATAGTATGAAATTAGTGAAGGAATAAGATTTTGCCCACCATTATCTTAAAATTACCTTTTCCAAACAACCGGATGAAGTTCCTTCTACCGGAAATCATTATCACGGGTACGACGGTAAACTGCTCGATATCCGACTCGCGGAGTTCTATGGTTCTGTTTACGCCTCCCCTTGTGAAGATGGTGATGCTGTCGATTCGCGAGGGGGGGGATGGAAATACGAATATTCCGATGGGGGTATAGGGTTTCATAATGTATTCGATGGAATCCGGAGCCCTCACCTCCATAACCGTATCCGCCTCTGCGATTAATATTCCGGATATGCTTTCCTCCTGTATGTCTATATGGGCAATCTGCCCTTCGGGGAGGTTTTCCGTGTGGAAGAATGTGTAGTGGAAGCTGAAGTATTTGAAGAGATTCCACGAAATATTCCCCAGGCTCAATTTTATGGAGTCCATATCCTCTATGGTCTGGATTATCACTGCGTAATACTTTCCAGGTTCTACTTCGAATTCCAGGCCTCCTGTAAGCAGAATTATGAGCATTTTTACCATAAAAAGTTTAAAGTATGCTCCTTTTATGATGTTGAGTAAGCAATAACTTATTTTACATCTCCGTCCGCTCCTGTTCGGGGCTGAATTCGGTCGAAGCAGACCTTTGCCTGTGCGAATCGGCTTTCAATACACCAACTATAAAATTTCTCCCTATGGAGAAGAGATTTCTCGCCATCGGTAGCGCTCCCCAGAACAGGCTCTTCGAAAGGAATTCCGCGGGGATAAAGGCCATAGAACCCTCCTCCTGTGAAGAGGTGCTGGATGAATTCATGTCGGGTGGTTATTCTCTGGTCCTTTCGTTCAATGTCCGCTATATTTTAGATGGTTATGGAAATGAACTGTACAAGAGGGAAGTGCCTCATATAGTTCCCACCACAGAGGTTTTTGCCCTTGCCAGGCCTGCAGAAAGCAAGGCGTTTTTAATAAGGAACGACATTCCCACGACGAGGGCCGAAATATTCGACAATCTGGATGATATCTATGATTTTCTCGAGTACACGGACGAATATCCCTTCATCATCCGTACAGAGAAGGGCTCCAGACTTGTGAAAAACTCCTCTCAGGCAGCCCATGCCCTTAGGGGGCTGGTGGATGATAGCACCGTTTTTCCTCAGATAATCGTGGAGAACATTTCTCAGGATGACCTGGTGAGGGAGATTTCATTTGCGTTTGGAAACCGAATAATGGGGGATGTTCGTCTTATCGAGGCCATACGCTCCGATGTGGGCCATTTCGATGGCTTCGTGGAGCTCGTAAAGGAGAGGGAAAAAATTGTGTATTTCAAATTCCTCCCTTCTGAGGATGTGCTCGAAAAGTTTCTCGATGAGAAGTGGGAGAAATTTCTGGAGGCAATATCATGAGGCGTTTTAATCCGGACTGGCATCTTATCTTCGTGCTCGTGCTTCCCCTTATCCTCTTCGTGGGGGTGCTGGTGGGGAAGCTGCCGGTTATGACGGATGTCATCACGGACGGTATATACACCGCCCATTATGTGGCAGAGGGGTTCAAAAGGATGGCGATCAACTACTGGAATCCATATCTGTTCTATGGGGTTCCCACATTCCCCACGATGCACATCGTGTTCTATCCCTTCTATCTTCTGCTGGCTTTCCTTCCCGTGAAGACGGTATTTGCATATTATCCCGTGGTCCACATGATGCTCGCGGGTTTCGGAATGTACCTTCTGGTGAGGGAATTGGTCGATGACAGGAGGGTGGCCCTCTTCGGTGCCGTGGCCTATTCTATGAGCCCCATATACTTCGGTTATGTTTACAGCGGTCATCTGGGAAAGCTGTCCATATATGCCCTTCTTCCGCTTTATTTCATGTTTCTCAGGAGGAGTATTCGCAGACCGGACTGGAGGAATGGCATTCTTCTGACTTTTCTCATCTTTCTCATAGTTCTCGTCTTTCATGCGCAGATCATTTACTACCTGGTACTGTTTTCCGTTCTCTATGCCTTTTACGAACTCTACTATCTGTTCAGGGGCGGTGAGAAAGCCGTTGCCATCAGGGCCGCTCTGCTCGGTGCGGTTTCTGTGGCGGTCGCCTTCCTTCTATCGTCCGGCCAGATCTTCATGGTACTGGATTACCTTCAGCACTATTCCCAGAGGGGCCAGATAGTGGACTACAAGTTCGCCACTTCCTGGGCTCTGGGCTGGCAGGACTGGATTTCCACATTCGTGGGGGGATTTTCCGGATTCGATGTTCCGAGCCAGTACTCCGCCTACTGGGGCCCCAATGCTTTTAAAATCAATTCGGAATACATGGGTGTAATCGTATTTCTGCTCTTTCTGGTGGGGTTCGTCGCGATAAAGGATGAGGATGGCAGAAGGCTCAGGAATTTTCTGATTTTTGCCTTTATTCTGTTCTCCATAATCGCCCTGGGGGGTGCCACTCCTCTGTATAAGCTCATCTGGAATATCCTCCCGGCCTACAAGAAGTTTCGCGCCCCCTCAATGGCTTTCTATCTTGCCATCTTTTCAGCTGTCATCGTTGCTTCCATGACCATTAAGTCTGTGCTGGAGGATGGGAAGGTTCTCCAGAAGAAAGGGTTTCTCCTCTTCGCACTTCCATCCCTTCTACTGGTCCTCTGGCTCGTGGCCGGTCCCTCCACCCTCGCATCCCTCTTTTCCGTTTCGCAGAAGAAGATGGCGGTCCTTTATCAGCATGCGGGGGGAATTAAATTCTCTGTGTTTATGGCAGTTGTTTTTTCTGGTCTGGGATCGTATTTGCTCTGGGCTTATTCCAGGAAGTCCATAAGTTCTGGATTGCTCGTGTATTCCCTCTTGGGTTTAACCCTTGTGGATCTGTGGCTGATTGATAAGAACTTCATCCAGTATGTGCAGGATGAGTACAGAATATTCGGTGAGGACGGTGTGCTCGCTTTCCTGAAGAAGAATAGGGGCCCGTACAAGGTCTATCCCTATACCTACAGGACGGATGAAAACATCTTCATACCCCATCACATAGAGACCATAGGGGGCCATCATGGAATACAGCCTGCCCGCCTGTTCCAGCTCATAGGGGCTGGAAATTCCCTTATGTTCAATCCCATAACCAGCAAGAATCTCGTCATGTATCCGCATCTGAACGATATACTTTCCATCAGGTACATTGCCACCAGGAAGCTCCCCAGAGATATCAAGGAGCCGATTATCCAGGCCTTCTTCGACCTGGTGGATTCCCGTGGCTACAGGAAGGTTTATGATGATGGATTTTACGAAATATACGAGAACCCCAATGCTATGCCCTCGGTGTATGTGGCGGGTTCCTATATCGTTTCGGGGGACCCCCTCAAGGATGTCCTCCAGTACCGGGGAAGGGTTGTCCTCGAGGAGGAGCCCGGGAAGAAATTCGATAATGGAGATGTGAAATACAGGCTGAAATTCCAGGAGTACACGACGGACAGGGTCGTGGTGAGGTTGAATCTGGATAAGGGGGGTTATGCGGTCCTGGCCCAGAACTATCATCACAGGTGGAGGGCCCGGGTGGATGGGAATCCGGTGAAGGTCCTGAGGGCCAATTATGTACAGATGGCGGTTCCTGTGGATGCGGGGGAGCACACTGTGGAGTTTTACTACGACAGCGGTTTCGACAGGGCCGTTATGATGTACACCATAGCGGGACTCTTTATTATGACCCTTCTTTCTGCTGTGGCACTCAGGCGAAGAGATTGAGGGGATATTATAGGAAGAGCCAGCGGGCGGATTCGAACCGCCGACCTCGTCCTTACCAAGGACGCGCTCTAACCTCCTGAGCTACGCTGGCTCTGTTGTGCATAAATTTTAAAGGAAATCCCCTTAAAATTTCCGGGCGGTGAAAGTGGACAGGATTCCCACCCATGTGGCCATAATAATGGATGGCAACGGTAGATGGGCAAAGATGCGGGGACTCTCCAGAAATGTGGGACACAGGGTGGGTGCTGAATCCGTAAGGGATGTCATAAGGGTTTCCCTCGAACTGGGTATAAAGTACCTTACCCTCTTCGCCTTCTCCACGGAGAACTGGAATCGGCCTGAGGAGGAGGTGAGGGGCCTCATGCATCTGCTCAAAGGACTGCTTCAGAATGAAGTGGAGTTCATATACAGGGAGGGGATATCCATAAGGGTCATAGGAAGGCTCGGAAGACTCCCGGGGGATGTGCTGAAGGTGGTGAAGAAGGCCATGGAGCTCACGGAAGACAACTCTAAATTGTACCTCTATCTGGCCATCTCCTACGGGGGGAGGGCCGAAATTGTGGATGCTGTCAACAGAATTATTTCGGAGGGCAGGAGAGAAATAGACGAGGAGAGTTTCAGGAAGTATCTGTATGCTCCTGAGGCGCCGGATCCGGACCTCCTCATAAGAACGGCGGGAGAGAAGCGCATTTCCAATTTCCTCCTCTGGCAGCTTGCATACACCGAGCTGTACTTTACGGATACCCTCTGGCCCGACTTCAGGAGGGATGAATTCATTGAGGCTATAGAGGATTACTCCCGCAGGATCAGGAGATTTGGAAGAGTGGTGGAGGAGTGAGTATATCTGTTCCCCCCTGAGCATCCCTGTGGCGCAGTGGATTTGCAGGGAAGTCTTCTAAGCTGGGGCGGGAGGACTCGAACCTCCACTCGCAGGTCCAAAACCTGCTGTCCTGCCGCTTAGACGACGCCCCAGTCTGTAAAAAATTTTATAGCAGTCTCTTCATCGGATGCGGATTCCGGATTTTAAACTATGATGAGAGAACTTCCTTTATCCTACGGGCCAGTTTCTGGCCTATTCCGGGAACCCGCATGAGCTCTTCGATGGATGCGGCCTTAATCCTTTCTACCGAGCCGAAGTATTTGAGCAGTTCCCGTTTCTTCCTGTCCCCCAGTCCTTCCACGGTGTCCAGTATCGAATTTTTCATCTTCTTTTCCCTCAGCTTTTTCTGGTAGGAAAGGGCGAACCGGTGCGCCTCGTTCCTCACATGCTGGAGCAGTCTCAGAGCCCAGGAACTTCCCGGCAGTATTATCTTCTCGCCGCTTTCCAGGATGATTTCCTCCAGGCGCTTTGCCAGTCCCACGAATAGAACCCTATCATCTATGCCGAGCTTCCCCGCCGCTTTCAGAGCGGCCCTCAACTGCCCCAGACCCCCATCGATCAGGACCAGGTCCGGAAGCCCCTTTCCCTCCTCCAGAACCCGTCTGTATCTCCTGTAAACCACTTCCTCTATGGAGCGGTAATCGTCTATCTCCCCCTCTGCAAGTCCCCTTATGCGGTATCGCCTGTAGTGGGATCTGGCAGGCTTACCGTTCAGGAATACCACCACTGAACCCACTATTCCCTCACCGGAAAAGTGGGATATGTCTATTCCCTCTATGTGATCTATCTTTTCCTTCCTGAACAGCTTCTCCAGTTCTTTGAGGCCCGGGTGGGCTCTCCGATGGGAGAGATTTACCATGTACTGTTTCAGATGTTCTTCCGCATTCTGCCTCGCTATATCCCTCAATCTGTACTCCTGGGGGGTGTATTGCCTCACTTTCACCGGAAGGAGCTTTTTAAATTCCTCATCGACGGGAAAATCCACCACGACTGCATCTATGAAGCCGCCGGCGTTGAGATAATTTTCAGCGAGGAAGCGCTCCATGGGTTCTTCGAGCCGGGCCTTTTCCATTATGTAATTCTCCCTTCCCACCACACGTCCATCCCTCCACAGGAGTCTGCTCACGGCCACGGTGTCCCCTGCGAGGGCCACACCGATGTAATCCCTGCTGTACTCATCATTTCCCCATACGCTCTGGCGGGCTGTGTAGCTCATTATACTTCTGAGGGCATCCCTGAGGGCCTTCGCTCTTTCGAACTTTAATTCAGAAACGGCCCTTTCTATCTCCCTGCGAATGAAGTCCTCCACCTGTGATGTCTTTCCCGAGAGGAACTGCAGGGCCATATCCACATTCCTCCTGTAGTCTTCCTCGCTGATCAGCCCGGCGCATGGGGCGGAGCACCTGCCTATGTGATATTCTATGCATGGTTTGTGGGTTTTTCTCGATGGCAGTCTCAAACCGCAGTTTCTCAGGCCAAATACCTGCCTGACTATGGATACGAGATGCCTTGCCTGCGATGGACTCACGAATGGACCGAAGTGATGATATTTTTCGCTGTTTCGGGTCCTTATGAGTGTGATGCGTGGTATCTTCTCCTTCGTTATGGCTATGTAGGGGTAGGGTTTGCCCTTGAGACGAATATTGAAGGGGGGGTCGTGGTGGTGAACCAGAGAGAGTTCGAGGAGGAGGGCTTCCTTTTCGTTCCTGGTGATTATATACTCCAGGGAGTCGGCCTCGTCCACCATCTCGTTTATGCGGGGATTGTTGGACGAGTACTGGGTATAGTTCATCAGTCGATTCCTCAGGTTGCGGGCCTTCCCCACATACAGGACAGTGTCCCCTTTTTTAAATAGATAAACTCCCGGCTTCGGCGAAATGGATTCCACTATCCGCTTTAATTCCTTCCTCTCCACCCGATGGAAAATTTTAACACTTCGGTGGGTTTCTGGGGATATACACTTAGAAATCGCGTGGAGGGAGGCAGTAGAAATGCCTGAAGGTCCCCCGAACCGGAAAGCAAGCTTCTGCCAGAGAGATGGAAGAGGAACGGGATTTCCATGGGTTATGCCCGTGGTACTGCAAAGACAGTCCTCTTGGAACCGGGCATAAAAGCAGGGGACATAGAAGCCATAAACATCTCTCCCGTGGATGAGAGCGCGGCTTTCGTGTATCTGGATGGGCACAGATATTATAACTCCTGGTGGGAAGGGCCTCAATGGTCTTTCACAGGTGATTCAGCCCATATTTCCCCGGTCTGACCTTTCATGTCCTTAAGGAGGAATTTGCCCGTGAAGGAGACCGAAAAGGAGAGGTTTGTGGACAGGCTGATGGATTTGAGCAAGAGGATCCTCCCTTATCGATAATGCTCCCTTTTACTGGTCTTTTCTGAAGTATCCCTCTTCAATCCACAAGCACATCTATTCTACCAATCCCATAGAGGCTGTTTTCAGGCAGGTCAGAAGGCAGGAGATTATGTCCCTGTTCTCTGTTTTCCCGCTGGCTCAAAACCCTGCCGGCCTTTAACGATGCCTCCTGTGAACTCCAGTTGCTTAAAAGGATAATGGATTTCTGTGAAACCGTTATCCCTTCCCGGGCGTATAATTATTACAGGGAGGTGAGTATGTTGATTCTGGTGCTCTTTTCCGCTGATACAACTGCTGTGTTTCGCGGGGTGGACAGGGTGGTTCTAAAGTGGAATGTGTCCGATGTCAGGGTGGCTTCCCACGATGAGCCTTATGTGGAAATCCGTTGGTCGGAGAACAGCTACAGGGTGGATTTCGAAAGAGAGGGGCGTAATCTGAACATAGATGTTTCCCCCTTCTGCGGCGGGAGTGAGATTGTAATCTTCGGTATTCCTCTGTGCAATGACGATGTGGACCGGGGCAGTGTGGAGGTCCTGATACCTTCTACAATAAAACTCCTTGCCATGAATGGAAAGGTGGGAACTGTAGATGTGGAAGGGTTCAGGGGGGATACCCTCAATGTGAATGTGGGCATTCTGTATATGGGGCTCAGGAATTCCAGAATCCCGTACATGAAGGTAAATTCGTCGATTGGTGCCATTGAGATGGACGGGGTGGATGTGGATTTACTGGATTCGAACATGGGTATAGGAAGCATGGAAGGGAGGAAAGCACACATAGGGAGCAGAAGGGTGAAGTTTCTCATAGGTACGATGAGCCTGGATTGATTAGTGGGTCAGGAAAAGGAACAGCAGGAGTGTGATAAGGAAGAAGGGAATGGAGTAGAAGTGGAACCTGAACCAGAGGTTCCTGCCCCCTGCCAGCCGGAGGGCGATGATGTTGGCCAGGGAGGCCGGAATAAGCCCATTCCCCCCAGATTGACCCCCCACGATAGGGCACTGTAATTATGGGTGAAACCGGAGAGCACTATTGTGGCGGGTACATTGCTTATAACCTGAGAAAGCAGGGCGGATATCAGTATCACATTTCCATAGGTGCTCATGGGCAGGTTTTCCAGGAGGTTTCGTAAAGGGGGAATATCGGCAGGGATATTGAAGTCGATGAACATGAGGGAGATTATGAGCACTATACCCCAATCGGCTCTGGTTGGCTTCCCTCTTTACGAACAAATATATGAGAAAGATGAGCAGTACTCCCTGCCGTATCCAGTCCTTTTCCATGGCCACGATGAAGAGCATTAGCAGGATGGATGATATCAGGAGCAGGGGAAGGCTGGTCGAGGGGGGATGGGTGTCTCTGAGCATAAGTCTTCTGGGAGGAAAGGAAAAAGTCATGAGAAGGAGCAGTCCGGTGGTTACGATAAACACCGGAATCATATGGGCCGTGTATTTGAGGAATGGAATATCCCATCTGTGCCAGATGTACAGATTCTGGGGATTGCCTATGGGCGTGAGGCTGGAGCCGGTATTGGCGGCCAGGATCTGGAATATTATGATTTTGTCCAGGTCGTTCTTCAGGAACCTCTGAAAGGAAAGGGTCAGGGGAATCATTATGAACAGGGCCACATCGTTGGTGAGAATGGGAGAAATAATGGAGGTCAATAGAATCAGAAGTGCGGCCAGCTGTCTCTCGCTCTGGATTACCTTTATCCATGATTGGGCCAGATTTTCGAAGAAATTGCTCAATTGGAACCCTTTCGTAATCATCAGGAGTCCGGTCAGGCTCAATATGGTTTTGAGGTCTATGTACCCGAACAGGTGTGCGGGAGCAACCGGATGGATGATGAGCATGAGTCCGAAAAGGATAAGGAGTATGGTGAGTGTCAGGTTTCTCAGAGCGAGTTTCTTTATCCAGTCCACTCCGGGAAATTTTAATGGAATTTCCGCATCTCCTTCACCACCGGTTCCTCAATTTTGTATTACATGTTTGGCATTGAGGGTAGCCGGTGAGGAATTACAACACGAAGGCCGGATGCGAAAGTGTGTATGCGGGGGCTTCACCCCCGAAGGTCGAATCCATTATCGCTCTTTCTGGGTGAGGAGGCTTACCACGACCACTGCTATGGTGCTGAAGATAAATGCCGGAACCAGCTCGTAAACCAGCCCTTTGAGAATGGGCACATTGTACCAGATTATGGTTGTCAGGGTTCCTGTTATCAGTCCCGCGATTGCTCCCCATTTGTTTACCCTCTTCCACCACAGGGAAAGCAGTATAACTGGACCGAAACTGGCTCCCAGTCCCGACCATGCATAGAGGACCAGCCAGTAGATCAGATTTTTGGCATAGACTGCTATTATGAATGCCAGTATCGAAACAATGAGAGTCACGGCTCTGGAGAACCTTACGGCATTTTTCCGGGAGAGTTCTTTCCCCATGAGTTTCCGGTATATGTCTTCTACTACGGCGGATGTGACCACAAGCAGCTGGGAGTCGGCTGTGGACATCATGGCCGCAATGGCTCCCGCTATGATAAAGCCCGCCACGATGGGAGGAAAGAGTTCCATGGCCAGCATGGGCATAACTGCTTCCGAGTCGGGAAGCCCCTTTCCGAAGTATGCAAGCCCCACCACACCGATTAAAGCGGCACCCCAGTAGGCAAAGAGGACCCAGAGCATTGCCACCAGGACCCCCTTTCTGACATGCTCCACTTTATCTATGGCCATATACCTGGTCAGGAGATGGGGCTGTCCCATGTACCCGAGTCCCACTCCCAGCCCGCCCAGGATGACGCCCAGGAGCAGGTCTCTTCCGTGCTTCCCTGCCGTGATGGACAGAAGGCCGGGGTCCATCTCCAGGAGTCTGCCTACAATCTCACCGAATCCTCCAATAGCTATTATACCTATTACTGGCATTATAACGGCCACTGCCAGCATTATTATCCCCTGAACGAGGTCCGTGAGGGCAACAGCCAGGAATCCTCCGAACATGGTGTACAGAACCACCACGGAGGCCCCTATGAGCATGCCTATGTTCTGGTCGAGGCCGAATGTGGCATTCAGGACCTTTCCGGCTCCTATGAACTGGGCTCCCAGATACACCACATAGAAGACGAGTATGATTATGGTGCTTATGAGCCTTATGACTTTGCTCCTGTCCTCGAATTTCTCCTCCAGGTAATCCGGTATCGTAAGGGCCCTGTACTCCCCTGTGAGCTTCCTCAGGCGGGTGGCGATGAAGACCCAGCTTACGAATATGCCTATGGCACAACCGATCACTGTCCAGTAGGCGGACATGCCCGTCGCGTACGCGAATCCCGGAAGACCCAGAAGGAACCATGCGCTTTCCCCCGATGCCCTTTCGGAAAAGGCTATGACAGTGGGACCCAGCCTCCTGCCCCCCAGGAGGAAATCGTCCAGAGATCCCATGTATCTGTAAGAGATGAAGCCGATTATAATCATCGCGAGCACATAGAAGATGAGGCCCACCATGATGGCGTTCATGACTCCACCTCCTTACTCCACACGAAGTAATACAGAAGGGTCAGTATGAACAGGGTGACCCAGCTTCCAAAAACCACAATAATGGTCAGGAAATCCATGGCTCCACAATTATAAAGAGCCCGTTTAAAATTAAGATGTCCATGTACCGCATAATGATCATAGAGGATGATGCTGTTTTCGGCGAGATTCTGAAGAGGAAGCTGGAGGAGAGGGGGCACAGGGTCAGTCTATTCCACAGTGTGAAGGAAATGGGGGATCCCGGCGATTACGATATAATACTCCTGGATTTGATGCTACCGTATGTGGATGGATTCGAAATCCTGAGGGAAATCCGTAAGGAGCATGCGGTACCCGTTATCATAATAAGCGCTCTTACGGATCTGCAGAATAAACTCAAGGGATTCGACAGGGGAGCGGATGATTTTCTAACCAAACCCTTCGATATGGAGGAGTTGCTTGCACGAATCGAAGCCCTCATGCGGAGGGTGGGAAAGGCGGAGGTGGTAAATCTTGGAGAATATCGTTTGCTCAGGGAAAGCGGTATCATCGTTGGACCCGATGGAAAGGAATATGAATTGCAGAACAATGAACTGCGGCTTCTGGAAAGGCTCATCATGGACAGGGGCAGGTTTGTTTCTAAGGAAGAGCTGGCCAGGTATATATGGGGTTCTGAGCTTCCCCAGAATTACGATAACGCCATCAGGGTTTACATTGTAAGGCTGAGGAATATACTCGGAAAGGATGCTATAAAGAGCAGGAAGCGCTCGGGGTACATGCTGGATGTTTGAGAGGGAACTTAGAAGAACCGTAAATCGCCTCTCCCTGCTGATTACTGCCTTCATAATGGGAATAGTGGTGCTTGTGGAGGCCATATACCTTTTCAATTACAGGGGACGCCTGTATTCGGAATTTCTCTACAGGATGCAGGGGGAAATCATCGCCCTCCTCAACCAGATGGAGCTGGAGAAGGACCCCGGAAATCTCAGCAGTACATTCATGTTTGCCATTTATACCCCCGATACTGTCCTGGTGAGGAATTTTTCCATTCCGGATATAAAGGAGGAGGGCATCCGGCACTATGGGGATACGGTTTTCATCACGGTGAAGTTCTTCAAGTTCGAGAAGTTCAAGCCCTACCTGTTCATTACCGTGGGGGATTCCTTCGGGGAGTTCCTCGGGGGAAGGCTGAAGAAGATTTACAGGATTTTCATCTTCCTGGACATTCTCCTGCTCCTGATAGTGTATTCCATTGCAAGGGATATATCCACATTTCTGACCCGGACCCTCATAGACAGGCACCGTTATCTCTCCCAGCTCGTCCGGAAGTTCCATCACGACCTGAGGATACCTCTGTCGGTAATCATGCTGAATCTGGATGATGACAGCATAAGACCGGAGGTCCGCCAGTCCATAAAAGATGCTCTGAGATATATGGACGAGATAACCCTTTCCTTCAAGTCCCTGTACGATGAGCAGAGGACCCTGGAGGATGTAAATGTGAAAGATGAGGTTGAGCATATCCTTCGCGTATTCTCCGCCAACCTCAGGGCCAAGGACATAAATGTGAAGCTCGAGCTGAGCGATGTGAGGGTAAAGGCCAATAAGTACATGCTGCGCCGTTTGCTCCTCAACCTGCTGGACAATGCCATCCGCTACTCTCCAAGGGGCTCCACGATAGAGATCACGCTGCGCAGTGGCATGCTGTCCATCAAGAACAGGGGAAACTACATGGGAGACGAGGGAACCGGTATAAAGACTGTCAAGTTCATTGCGGATTTTCACGGATGGAACTTCTACATTGATCAGAGGGGGGATACCGTCGTGGCGGTTGTCAGGTTCGGGAAACTGCTGTAGCTTATAAACTGTATAATTTTCGTCCATACGCTCGGGCCGGTAGCTCAGCAGGCAGAGCACCGGATTTTTAATCCGGGGGTCCTGGGTTCGAGTCCCAGCCGGCCCATTGAAGACCCTCAGCACCGAAATTACTGACGGTGTTCTCCGGATTACTCTGAACCGCCCCGAAAAGCGCAACGCTTTCGATGAGACCATGATAGAGGAACTCATTGAAGTCTTCTCCGGCATTCCCGAAGATGTGTGCTGCGTGTTGATGGGGGGAAACGGCAGGGTTTTCTCCGCCGGTGCGGACCTTGAGTGGATGAGGCGGATGGGGGAGGCCGATTTTCAGGAGAATTATCGGAGTTCCCTCAGGATGGCCCGCATGTTCGAGCTGATAGATACAGCTCCAGTCCCTGTAGTCTCCCGGGTTCATGGGGCGGCCATCGGTGGGGGGATGGGTCTGGTGGCGGTCTCCGATATAGTGGTGGCTACCGGGGATACAAGATTCGGATGGACAGAAGTGGGCCTGGGACTGGTCCCGGCTGTTATATCGACATTTGCCGTCCGAAAGGTGGGCTATTCGAATGCCCGCAGATATTTTCTGACGGGGGAAATTTTCGATGGAAAGGTGGCGAAGGAAATTGGACTGGTGCATGACCTGGTTTCCAGTATTCAGGAGCTGGACGAAAAAGTGGAAGATATAATATCCGCTCTCCGTTCTGCCGGAAGGCAGGCTCTGAGGCTCACGAAAGAATTGCTCATAAGACTCAGGACCATCGCAGATGAGGAGCTTCTATCCTATAGCGCGGAGATCATAGCCCGGGCCAGAGCAACGCAGGATGCGAGGGAGCGACTTCGCCGCTTCCTGGAGAAGAAAAAGAAGTAATGAGGATACGGACCGAAATCATTCTTTCTCTTAGTTTTGCCCTCATCGTCATAATTTCATATGTCCTCTCCAGCATGGCCATCTCCCACATAAGGGCCGATATCCGCAAGTACACCGATGCCCTTGCAAGGAGCATTACTGAGATGCTCATATCCGGCTCTCCACAGCTGGATACCCTCATGAATTACATCGAGTTTCCCATAATACTGACGGATGACAGGGGGAGAATCAGGTATGTGAGGGGATATCCCCCTCACAGGAGCTTTATCGAAGGCAAATTGAAGGAACTGGAGAAAAAGGGCAACTTTATAGACATATACTATCAGGACTTCTACATCGGGCGCATGTACTTCGGAGAGCCCCGCTCCATTGTGTACCTGACGCTCCTGCCCATTGCCCTGTTGATCATCGTTTTTCTCACCTTTATCCTCGCTTTCTTCTCCATAAGGGGGGCAGTTAGGTACGAGTCGGAGCGCTTCTGGAACATATTTGCGAAGGGCCTTGCCCATCAGCTGGGAAATCCCATAACCTCCATCAATGCTTATATGGAGAGGCTGAGGCGAATATGCCCGGATGGGGAAGATGTTCTCGAGCGAATTTCGGAGGATATGGAGAGGATCAATGCCATACTGAGGCGCTTTTCCAAGATAGGAAGCAGTTTGTCCATGCGGGAGGTGGAGCTGAGGAGGGCTGTGGAAAGGGCCATTCGGTTCCTGGGATTCCGGATTCGGGGGAAGTTCAGGGTCGATGTGGAGGGAAATTGCAGGGTGAGGGGGGATGAGGAACTCCTGGTGTGGGTATTCGAGAATTTCATAAAGAATGCCTTCGAAGCCCGGATGGGGGATGGTGGAAGGATGGAGATAAAGATTCGGACGGAGGATGGAAAGTGTATCGTTGACATTATAGATTACGGAAGGGGGGTTCCGGAGGAAGTGAAGCGCCATCTATTCGTGGAGAGCAGAACCACCAAGGAGGGGGGATGGGGTATCGGGCTCATACTGGTGGAGCGAATCCTTCGCATGCACGATGCAGGGGTATATCTGGTTGAATCCAGAAGGGGTTATACCCATTTCAGAATAGAGTTTCCGTCTGCTCACTGAATACAAGTCACTGGTCAGTATAATTTTCTTCTATTGTGTAAAGTATTCAAGGACGCATAATGTTAAGTGTATATCAACTATAAATCCAGAAATTCATAAAATCCTTATCAGAAAAGCAATTTAGAATTTAGCAGTAAGTTTAAAAACATAACCATAAAATATACCTTTAAAATTAAAACTCACCAGTTTTGTACGAAAATCCTAAAATGACGATATAGAGGAACAGGCAGGAGGTAGTGGAAGATGAGTCAGCTGGTAAATATAAAGAACGGCTGGACAGGTAAGGGGTGGCTGAAGCGTCAGTGGCCGTGGTGGATCGCCGGTCTCCTTACGGCTCTGGCGGAGGTAATAAACTATGTGTTCATACCGCTGGGTCACCCGAAGCATAAGTTCATAGGCGTCACCAGCGGTATGGCCAGGATGTATGCGGCATTCGAGTCCACCCTCTTCGGGGGAAGTCTTATTGCCACCCGTCCGGATTATCAGCCATCCATCCAGTGGGTGATCATAGGGGCGATGATTGCGGCTCTGGTGTTCGCATGGCTGGAGGGGGAGTTCCGCACATGGGTGAGGTACCCCAAACCCATGCTCTTCTTCACTATACTGGGTGGTGCCCTGTTCGCATGGGGAACCCGTGTGGCGGGAGGATGTACCCTCCATCACCTGCTGGGTGGTTTTGCCGCCTTTAACCTGAAGAGCTTCGTGGTTATGGGATCCGCCACGGTGGGGGCCCTCATCGCATTCCTGACATTCCGCAAACTCCAGCTTTCCCAGTACTTCAAGAGCCAGGATACGCAGTGGTATGTTGTGCAGGCGAAGGAGCTCAAGTGGGCTGATGGTCTCACCTACTCCGAGAAGAACCCCTACCCCATACTCAGCGGAGTGCTCATGGCCTTCCTCGTCTTTTTCTTCCTGGTTATCATGTACAATGCCTTCTTTGGAAACAATTATGCTGTGGAGGCATTCGGCGTTGACCCCGCCAAGACCAAGATGGCCAAGGCGATGCTCACCGGAAAGAACCTTCCCAACATAATCCTGCTGCTTATCATAGGTTCTCTGCTGGGAATAGCGGTTGCAAAAACGGGTTTCGGAACGGAATGTGGCCTCATCAATCCCGAGATGGGAAGGGAGGTGCATGTGGATGAGAAGAGGGCTGCCAGGGTATGGGGTATGCCCTTCAGCCTCAGAACGGTGTTCGGCTCCCTCCAGCCCTTCGGTGCCCTTGCACTTCATATTGCCATAGTTTCCTTCGTGATGTGGATTGGCTTCACCTTCTTCAACATAATGGAAGGCCACCACTGGGCCACCACCGGCTTCGCAGAGAATTATGTGGGACCCGAGTTTCATAAGGTGAGCGATGCCGGTCTGAAGCATATAAGGGAAAAGACCTCTCTCCCCATGGACATCTTCGGTGGACTTCTTCTGGGTCTGGGAACCGTGTTCATGATAGGCTGTGAGTTCAGAAACTACGGAAGGACCGGACTGCTGTACATAACCGGTCTGCTTATATGGCCCGCTTTCTATCTCGGTTATCTCCCCTACACCCTGGCCCGCGACTTCTGGGATAACCTGATGGGCAATTACATTTATGCTCCCACTACCTTCGTGCCTGCCCTTCTGGCTCCCAAGAGCTTCTTCCTCCAGTCGGCAATTTACCTCCTCTATGTGCTGTTCTGGGCTTACATGTTCTGGTGGGCTGCTCGCAAGGGGGCCCAGTTCCTGGGTGTCACTCCCGGCAGGCTCCTGACCATGTCCACTGAGGATATGGTGGTTCACAGGATTCAGCAGCTTCAGAAGGAAGGCAGGTTCGAGGATATGGACAATCTGGAGAGGGATCTCTACGATCAGGCTCGGAAGGATTGATTATATGCCCCGCTTTCGCGGGGCCCTTTTCAGTGGAGGGACCATGAAGTCATCCGTTAAAGGTTCGGGATGCCTCGGAAGGCTCAGGCTGGCGAGCCTTATGGGATTTTTCTTTGCCCTTTTCCTCGGGGCCGTATATCTGCAATTTCTGAGCGTTTCTCTGCTTCCACCCATCCTCCTGTACTGGGCTGTGGTTCAGATGCTCCTTGCATGGGGTATGTTCTGCATTTACCGCCTGAGCGGAAACTTCAAGCATGTCTTCGGGGGCATGCTTCTGGTGGCGAGTGGACTGATTACTGCCAACAATGTCCTGAGAATCATGCCGTCCCTGGGGCTCCTTGGAATCTCCATACAGGCTCTAGCCATCGTCTCCTTCAGTCTGCTCCTATACGAACTCGGTAAAGCCAGACCGGGCTCAGGACTTGAACTCTCCGGGGGTCTCGTGTTCCTGGGGGTGATCTTTCAGATTCTTCAGAATCCCGTCATGGAGGGCCTGGGGGTGTTTCTGCTGGCCGCGGGATTCCTGCTGACGAGCGATCGCCTCTACAGGTTCCGTTAGTCTTCCCTGAAATTCAGGCGAAATCAGTTTGCATTACCATCGACTTTAACTTTTTAAACATGGCAGTGGTTTATGTGGGCATAATATTCCTGGCATGGTTGATTTTCTTCTTTCCGGTTCTTTCGGGACATTCTACCATGTTCGAGGATGTACTGGAGCAGAATTTTCCCAACTTCTACTATATGACCCAGAACCTCAGAGACGGTATAATTCCCTTTTTTAACCATAAGATCTTCTCCTCCATCCATTTCCTCCACGATCCCCAGGTTTTCAATCTGAATCCCACTGCGATTCTGCGGTATGCGATGGGTCTCTTCATGAATAACGATATCCATACCTTTCTGATGGGGCTCGCGATCCCCTATCTCCTGGCAGGCATATTCATGTTCCTGTACCTCAGGAAGAAGTTCAGGGACGAGATTGCCCTGTTCGGAGCCATCACCTACATGTTTTCGCTCGGATACATCGTCGTTTTTATCCATAATTTCGCCGTGGATAGCCTGTGGGTCCTGCCCCTTTTTATGCTGGCTCTGGAGAAAGAAGACTGGCGCTTTTCCATGATTGCGGGAGCTCTGGTCGGTTTCATGCTCTTTGCGGGCCATCCCCAGATTCCCATATACACATTTCTTATGGGGCTGGCTTTTTATCTTTACTTCAGGAAATTGAAGAATCTGGTTTTCTTCGTTCTGGGTTCCGTTCCCTTCTTCGCCGCCTATTATTTTGCTTTTATAGATGTGGTGAGGGATTCTCCGAGGCTCTCCTATACCCTCGACCAGCTCCTGGAGATCTCCTTTTATCCGAAGTTCTTCATCCAGCTCCTGATTCCCAAGTTCTACGGTGCCCTCGAGCCGGGGGCCAGATTCGCCGGGGGTCCCTACTACTTCTACATCGAAATAACCCAGTATTTCTCCCTTGCGGCCCTTCTATTTGCGATTCTGGGCCTGTGGAAGGGGTGGAAGGAGCCCCTCTTCAGGTTCTTTGGGCTGGTGGTGATCGTTGCCGTGTTCTTCGCACTGGGGAAATCCAATCCCCTTGTGGTGGCCCTCTATAAGACCGGCCTCTTCTCCGGAATCAGAAATCCCTCCAGGGCCATGTACATCGTGGCATTCGTCGTCCCCATACTGGCCGCTTATGGCCTGAATGCCTTTATCTCTGAAAAGGACAGACTGTTTCGTCCGGTAATCTACAGCGTGATGGGTATGGTGATGGTTGCGGTTGCCTATATGCTCACCCATTCTGGAATGCCCCCCATGGAGGGGGAAATGTTCAAATTCTTTATTCTGCTGACCCTCATCCTTCTGCTCGTTTTTGCCTTTATCAGGAATGCGGTTTCTTCGGTCCCATTCGTGTATTCTCTTGCTCTGGTGTCCTTCGTGGACCTGTATCTTGCGGGGAATCCCTACCTGAGATGGAAGGAGGACCTCTACGGCTATTACAACATGCGTCTCGTGCAGAGGTTCAGGATGGACAAAGGTATGTTCCGCATCAATGCCCGCTCATCCCGGGGGATGGTTCTCAGGAGGAATTCTGGAATGATTACCGGGCTGGAGCTGACGGAAGGGTACAATCCCATGATGCCCTATCATTATGCCCAGCTTTATCAGCATGTCCTTGAGAGGAGAAAGGGTTTCCTCAATCTCCTGGCAGTGATGAATGTCAGGTACTACATTACGGACAAGGGGTTTGCCCGTATGAGGGAACTGCCCAGGGCTTATGTCGTTTATTCTGTGAGGGAAATAGCGGACAGCGCCACCTTCTTCAGCATGGCCGACAGGATGAACTTCGTGCAGACAGCCTATGTGCAGATGCCCGTTTCTTCCACCTACAGCTCCAGCGGCTTTGACCCCTGCCGCATCGACAGGTACGACGCTGAGAAGATAGTTCTAACATGCAATGCAAGGAGCAATGGCTTCCTTTACCTTTCGAAGACATATCAGCGGCTTCTGAGGGCCCGGGTTGATGGAAGAGAAGTGCCCGTAATCAGAGCCAACTGGGCATTTTCCGGTGTGGAACTTGGAAAGGGTACGCATGTGGTGGAATTCTACATGGATTCCAGAGGACTTCTCCTTTCGCTCCTTTTGTTCATCGCCGGAACCCTTGTCCCCCTGATTATGGTTGTACCTAATTTTAGAAGGAAGCGTGGTTTATAATTTTGGCACTTCAACAGTATGTCGGAAGGAGGTTGAATATGAGTGCACTCAGCGAACTTATGAACCCCCGGAGGGTTAAGATTGGTCTGAAGGCGAAGGATAAGGAGGGAGTTCTGAAGGAACTTGTGGACCTGCTGGATCTGCCTGAGGAGAACAAGGAGATTCTGCTCGAAGCCCTCAAGAGGAGAGAGGAACTGGGCTCCACCGGAATCGGAAGGGGAATAGCCATACCCCATTCCAGAAGCACCGTTATAGATGACATCTATCTGGTCATCGGTGTCAGTAAGGAGGGAGTGGATTTCGATGCGGTCGATGGGAGGCCCGTGCATATATTCTTCCTGCTGGTTGCTCCCCCCAACGACCCGGGAAGCAGGTATCTCATCTATCTGGGGAGGGTGGCCCAGCTCGCAAAGAAAGTGGTGGAGAACGATGTGGATTACCTCTCCGTCGAGACGCCCGAAGAGCTGATAGAGCTCCTCTCGTCCCTCGAAAAGGAATAAATCATGGACAGCTTAAGCAAAAAGTTGCTCGTTCTTCAGGATATAGAGCTGAAGCTGAGGGACCTTCGGGACCCTCGCTATATAGAAACCTTCGGGCATGTGGATGAGGAGAGGATAAAGGCTCTGGAGGAGGCAAAGGAAAAGCTGGAGGCGGAAATTCCGAAGGACAAGCTGAACCTCTTCAAGAGTCTCATGAAGATGCATGGACGCGCTGTTGCCATCGTTATAGAAGGGGATACATGTTCCAACTGCTTTGCGAAGCTCCCCGTGGGGGTTCAGCCTCCGGGTCCGGATGAAATAGTCCAGTGTAATATCTGCGGCCTCATTCTCTACTTCGACAACTGATATGGACCTCGGGGAAGTCCTGCGGATAGTAAAGAAGAACACATCCTACTTTTTCCCTGAGGAGGAGTTCGTAGAAAAGTACAGGGCATTTGCCGAAGGCAGAAGGGGACCGCTGAGGGTAAAGTTCGGGGCGGATCCCACCAGGCCTGACCTCCATCTGGGCCATTATGTGAGCCTGAGGAAGCTGAAGGACCTTCAGGATCTGGGATTCGAAATAATAATAATAATCGGGGATTTCACTGCCATGATAGGGGACCCCTCGGGCCGTTCTAAGGCCAGACCCCGGCTCACTCCGGAGGAGGTAAAGGCCAATGCGAAGACCTACTTCGAGCAGGTATTCAGGGTTCTGGATGCCCGCAGGACCCGGGTGGAGTACAATTCCACCTGGCTTTCGAAACTCACGCCTCAGGATATAATCGAACTGTCGGCCAGATACACAGTTTCACGCATGCTGGAGAGGGATGATTTCCACAAGAGGATGGAGGCGCAGGAGCCCATTTATATCCACGAGTTCCTCTATCCCCTGTTTCAGGCTTACGATTCAGTTCATCTGAGGGCCGATATGGAGGTGGGGGGGCAGGATCAGGTGTTCAATTTTGCCCTCACCAGGGACATTCAGAAGGCTTATGGGCAGGAGCCGGAAATCATCCTTACCGTTCCCCTTCTGATTGGCCTCGATGGTGTAAAAAAGATGTCGAAGTCGGAGAACAACTACATAGCCTTCAACGATTCTCCCGAGGACATGTACGGTAAGGTGATGAGCATCAGGGATGAACTCATGGAGGATTACTACCGTCTTGTCCTCTACTACGATGAGGACCGGATGGCCGAAATCAGGAAGCTCATAGAAAGGGATCCCCTGAGGGCCAAGGAGCGCCTTGCCTACGAGATTACCCGTATATTCCACGGGGAGGAGGGAGCACGGAGGGGTCGGGAGCATTTCAACCGGGTCTTCAGAAAGAGGGATCTCCCCGATGATATTCCGGTCCTGAGGACCGATGAGCCTGTAAAATTATCGGAAGCATTGTTGATGGGTGGTCTGGTGAAGTCCAGAAACGAGTTCAGGAGATTGTTGTCCCAGGGTTCCATTCGAATCGATGGTCAGAAGGTTTTCGAGGATAAGTTGATAGATAGAAGTACAGTCGTAAGGGTTGGAAAGCGCAGATTTCTGAAGATAGAGTTATCATGACATTCAGGGAATTTCAGGAAATCATAAGGTCCACATACTACGAAAAAGATAGCAGGAGGGGGCTTGAGAGGACTTTCCTGTGGCTCGTGGAGGAATTTGGAGAATTTGCAAAGGCCGTAAACCGCGGGGATAGAGAGGACATAGAGCTCGAATTGTCGGATGTCATAGCCTGGATTTTCAGCGTTGCCAATCTTCTGGACATCGATGTGGAGAAGGCAGTTGCCCGCTATTCGAATGGGTGTCCAAAGTGCGGGCGAATTCCATGCGTATGCGATAACGAGAGAGCGGGAAACAAGGAGGTAATTCTTGGGAAAGAAGAGAGGAAAGGATAAGGGGAAGAAGAATAAGGACCTGTTCTACAGGGTGAACGAGAGGATCAGGGCAAGGGAGGTGCAGGTGGTCGGACCGGATGGTAATAATCTGGGAATAATGCGGACCATAGATGCCATAAATCTTGCCCGTGAGATGGGGCTGGACCTGGTGGAGGTGGCCCCCAATGCCAATCCCCCGGTGGCCAGGATTCTGGATTATGGGAAATTCCTCTACAGTCAGAAGAAGAAGCTCAAGGAGGCCAGGAAGAAGCAGGTATCGGCCGAGACCAAAGAGCTCAAGCTCACACCCAACATAGATAAGCACGACCTGGAGGTCAAGCTCCGCAAGGCACGGGAGATGCTGGAAGATGGCCATAAGGTGCGCTTCCGCCTCGTCTTCAGGGGAAGGCAGATCGTTCACCCGGAGATAGCCAGAGACCTGATGAGGAGAATCGCTGATGAACTGTCGGATATGGCGGAGGTGGAGCAGGATATCAAGGGCGAGGGGAGGATTATGACGATGGTCCTCAGGCCTGCATCGAAGAAAAAATAAGCATTAGGTGTTCACTGGATACTCCGGTGGGTATTCACCCTTTAAACTTTCAAATTGAATGGGGGAAGTGTCTGGTATTAAACAAATTCATCAAAAGGGGAGGTTTGAAGAATGTTTGGAATAGATGAGAAGATCAGGGAGGTGTTCAGGGATGTGGGGGCCGATATACCCGGACTGAAGGGTATAGTGCTCTCCACTTTCGATGGTCTTCCTGTCGCCTCCGATATCAAGTCGGTGGAAAGGCAGAACAGGATTGCGGCAATGGTATCGGCTCTGGTGACCCTGTCGAAGAAGGTAACCTCCGAACTCGAGGTGGGGGAAATGGAGGCCATAGCCGTGGAGGCCGATGAGGGTAAGATCTTCTGCTATACGATAGACGATTCTGCTATACTGGCTGTCATAACCCATAAGGATATAAATCTTGGGGTGCTGAGGCTGGTAATTCCCAAAATGATAGAAAAATTGCGGGCCATTATACTTTGAGAAGGTGTAAATTGAAATCCCCCGGAGGGATAAAATGGAAGGAGCAGCAATAATGGGAAAACTGGATGAGCTGGTGGAGAAGAGGAAGAGGGGAGAGCTGGATCCCCGCGGTTTTTACAAGGCACTTCTGGAAATTCTTGGACAGCTGACCCGGGCCCTGAAGGATGAGGATATCTCTGAGACTGATATTAAGAGTCAGATTCCTCTCCTTCTGACTTTCCTGTATGACCAGGCCGATAAGCTGGAGAAAAGGGAGTAAGTTCGGGGGATTATCTGTTCCCCTGTTTTCCCCATCCTTCCCTTCTCGCGGGAATTATTTGCAAAAACAGAGTGCAGGGCGTAAAATTCTCCTATCATGATAACTTTACTGATTTTAACTTCGCCTTCCATGGAGCAATTTTACTACAGCGAGATTCAGCATTACCGCAGGTGGCCTGCGTACCGGCTCATGGATCTGGAGAACAAGCCCTTCGATGTGAAAAAGTATGAATACTGGATATACCTGGACACATACGGGGATACCATAGGCTATGCCATCGACAGGATCAAATTCCTCGCCACATCTCCCACAGACAGCGTGTGGCTGCATTTCGTGATGCAGGACGGCTACAATAATCTGACGATCGATTCCGTTGTCTTTCAGTACGGCTCTGTATCCTATCCCGTATCTTACACATCCGTACAGCCCAGGCTGACTGTCCATCTGGGAACGACAGTTTCTGCCGGCGATGAATTCTATCTGACCTTCTACTATCACGGTCAGGTGGGACAGGATGGATTTGTGGGGGAGGGAATGGAGTTCCAGGACAACTACATCCATACGCAGGGGGAGATGTACGGAACCCGGAGATGGCTTCCCTCTTACGATGAGCCCTATGAAAAAGCGGATACAGTTCTCGCCACCATAGTGGTGGATACCCCCTGGTTTGCCGTTGCCAATGGAAGGCTGGTGGATGTGGATACTCTGGGCGATAAGTACGCATATACATGGCTCGAGGCATATTCCATCACGCCATACCTCATCGTCCTTGCTGCTTCCAACAGGTGGAAGGTGCTGGAGCAGACCTGGAACTACGGACTCATAACCATGCCGGTTTACGAGTGGGTGGATTCCGTAAGTTCTTTCCTGGGCACTCTGCCCGACATCCTCACAGTCCTGTCCGATGCCTATGGCCTCTATCCCTTCTATACGGAGAAGTACTCTCAGGTGGAGATAAAGCAGGGGTTCTTCAGCGGTGCAATGGAGAATCAGACCAATACTTTCACCATATCTTCTGCTTACCTGGACATGGCCGTTCACGAAATGGGACATCAGTGGTGGGGAGACTGGGTGACATGCGGAACTTACAATGATGTAT
>JALSOK010000071.1 GCA_026986535.1 Caldifarciminota bacterium | reverse complement strand
GTCATTGAGAAAGGTCTCGGCATGCACATACCTGATGCGGAGCCGGGGATGGTTGTCCCTTATGGCATTACCTATGGCGTGGAGCAAATGGGTCTTTCCCCTTCCGGATGCCCCGTAGATTACAAAGGGATTGAATCTGGATTTCCCGTCCTTTCCTATCCTGTGGGCAACCGTAAGAAGCATCTCATGCTCTCTGCCCCCCACGAAGTTCTCGAATGTGTACTTCCTCAGGAGAGAATCCCCCACCACTATTCGATTGAGAAGATCCGGCCTGCCCTTTCGGGGGGATGAGTTCCCGGCAACCACTATCTTGAGACCCATTCCCGAATAGCCGAGCCCATTTATGGCCTCCATGAGGAGATGATAATAGTGCTCCTCTATCCACTCCCTGACATACTCCGTCGGGGCCCCCAGGTACAGCACATTGTCCTTAACATACAGCGGTGTAATGGATTTAAGCCACTCGGCTGTCCCCCTCATGTCTGAATTGCTTCCCAGATAGGAGATAATCCGGTCCCAGACCTCCTTCACCGATTTAGGGAGCCCCATGACCAAAATGTTAAAGGGTGGTATTTCGGCAAGTTATTGAAACATAAGGGCTTTTAACATTATGACAGTGAAAAATTTCGGGGGAAACCCCCCGAAGCATCATGCACTTTTCTTCAAAATGGATTCCAGGCGGGATTTCCTGAAGGGGACCAGTTTCTCCCCCTCGAAACCGGAAAACTTTTCGGGTATCCACTTCTTCGTAATACTGACCAGAACATACTTCCTGACATCTACGGCTTTGCGAATCGCCTCATACATCTCGTGCACGAGCCAGTCGCCCGCTGTAATGTCGAGGATCACGATATCCGGTTGAAACTCCAGTATCTCCCTGTATCCGGAATTGGAAGGGCTCACGATCCTGTATTCAGTTCCGGCCCTCTCCATGGACTCTTTAAGCTCATCTCTGATCAAGGAATTTTCCACACTGATGGCAACGACCTTCATGGGAGAATTTTAAAGGGACAGCACACCGAGAAACCGGTTTTGGAGTATAAATTTCAAGGTTGATAGAAATCTGGTTGAAGCTTATTTGTACGCCTTCATCAACCTTTCGAGGTACTTGGCAATAATGTCGAACTCGAGATTCACCGGGGAACCTGCATCCAGAAGTTTGAGATTGGTCCTCTCGAGAGTGTGGGGTATGATGTAAAGACCTATGCGGTTCTCCTCCAGGATGTTCACAGTAAGGCTCACGCCATCCACCGCTATGCTCCCCTTATAGACCACATACCGGGAAAACTCCAGAGGAATTTCGATTACTAATTCCCTTCCCTGTTCATCGGGGTGAACCCTCACAACTGTTCCGACAGCATCCACATGCCCCAGAACGATGTGGCCCCCCATAAGACTGGATGGCGTCAGGGACCTCTCCAGATTGAACAGATGATTCCGCAGGTCAATGCTGGAAAATTTGGTTCTCCGCATGGTCTCATCGGAAAGGTAGAATTCTATCCCCTCGTCATCGAATCGCTCAACCGTCAGGCATGCCCCATCGACAGCGATACTCTCCCCCACCTCCAGTCTCCCGAAAGGGTTTTCGATTCGAAGCCTCAGACCCTCTTTCTCGTGTTTTATGGCCAGTGCCCTCGATGTCCTCTGGATGATGCCGGTAAACATGGGCTGTAATTTTAATCTCTTTGCGTTTGTGAACATAAGATAAATTAGGATAATCAACTGCCCGCCGGAAACCCACAAGTGCAGAGCAGAACTCTGGCAACCTCAGAAGTCTATAGGGGCGAATATGTACCTCTTTTCGACCGGTCTGGAAAGGGATTTCAGCAGGTCGGTGGGCAGTACCTGAGTTATCTCCCTCCAGGTTCCATCCCTCAGAAGTATGCGTATAATCTGTCCATCGCGGGGATTGTATGGCTCATACGCTGTATCCTGTGCAACCTTCTCCACCATGTAATATCCGGGGTCGTATCCCTTCTCCTCCAGCTTTTTCTTTATAGACTCTATTCCCGTCAGACCTATTTCATCGGTGGAAAAGGCTTTGAACAGCCGCCTGTTCAGTATCCTGTCCGCGAGATCCGAAAGCACGGGGTCCTTCCATTCGGACCAGAGCTTAAAGAGGTGATAAATATCGCTGTCGTCAAGCCTGAGAAAGGCATCGAGCGCATCGATACCCGGGCTCTTTCCAGCCCGTATAACCGTCAATAGATTTTCATCCATGGGCACATCCGCCCCATCTTCCAGAAGGTGCTTGACCCGAAGGAACAGGGACGATAGAAGGGCCTGAATGGAGAGATTCGTCTTGTGAAAATAAACCGACCAGTACATGAGATACCTGCCCACAAGGTACCCTTCGACAGCGTGCTTACCCTTCTCCTCCACGGCGAGATGGCCGTCGTCAGCGATGGTCAGGGTATGGAGAATTCTTACGACATCTATCATTCCATAATTGACTCCGCACATCATGGCATCCCGCCGCAGGTAGTCCATCCTGTCCACATCGAGCTGCCCCTGAAGGAGTTCCTCTATGAATGGATACGACGAGCGGCGGTCGAATATGGAGAGCACATTGTCTGTGAGCTCGTCCCCCAGTATCCCCCTGAGCTTCCCGTCCACTATGAGGCGGGTTATATTCTCATGCTTCACATCGACCAGAGTATGTTCCAGCGCATGGGAAAAGGGCCCGTGGCCGATATCGTGCACCAGAGCGGCTACCATCGCCGCTTCAGCGATCTCCGCCGGTATGTCGAATCCTTTGATGGAAAGGGAATGTAAAGCCTCCTTCATAAGATGCATAACCCCGAGGGAATGGGAAAAGCGGGAGTGGGTGGCACCGGGATAAACATAGCTGGCCAGACCCAGATGGGAAATCCTCCTGAGCCGCTGAAAATAGGGCGACTCCATGACCTTCAGGAGGGGACCCTCCACCACTATGAAATCCTCATACAGGGCATCCCTTATGTATTTAATCCCCGACATCCAGTTTCAAAGGTTTAAACCACAGATGCAGATTATGTCAAGTTACGGCCAGTCCCCACACCACAGATTTACCAGACCACTATCCGGAGCGCACTCCGGTCCCCGACTCTGACCATGTAGAGGCCTGCGGACAATCTCAGGGGAATGCGTATTTTC
>JALSOK010000070.1 GCA_026986535.1 Caldifarciminota bacterium | reverse complement strand
TACACATAAGTTCGAAGAATGAGGCACTGCTGGAGTCCATTCGCAGGGGATTGATGGACCCGCCCACATTCCTCTATCTCGGGCGTCCGGAGGATTTTCTCTATGTGGAAAGTGTAAGTATGGTGCAGGTAAAGGAGGTTCCCGAAGGAGAAGTCGATATGAAGATGGATGCCTATGTCCCTGTGGATATGGTGGAGGAGCTGGCTCTGGAGGGGGTCTTTTACAGGGTGGAGGAGTATTACTCGAAGCGGAAGTTCGGGAAGCAGATGAGGAGAGAGTTCGAGAGGATTCCTGTTTATTATGTTCAGGGCGGTGAGGAGGTTGCCGGCCATCTATGGTTGGATGAGGAGGGGTATCCGGTATGGTGGAGCAGGAGACCCCTTTGAAGGAACTCCTTGCGAAGAGCAGTCCGCCCCAGAGCATTTCCGGGCACACCGGGGAGGTGCTCCTCAGGGTAGAACAGATGAGGAAGATTCTCGGATGCGTTATTCCGCAGGAGGATTGGGAGCTCCTCAAAAAGGCCGCTCTATACCACGATATGGGGAAAGCCAGTACTCCCTTTCAGAAATCCATAAGGGGGATCCGGAGTCTTGAGGACTTTGCCATTCCCCATAATTATCTTTCCACTGCTTTTCTTCCGAAGGATGCGGAGGAACTACTCGTCGCTTTAGTTGCGTTTCATCACTGGAGGGAATTTCCCGAACTGAAGAGCGAAAAGCTCAGGCGGGCATACGAGGATCTCAAGTGCATGCTGTCTCTTCTTCAGAAGGATATGGCTCATCTGGTTGATTCTGTTGCTCTCGAATCCTACTCGGTATGGCTCATGAGGTTGAGGTTTTTAAGAAAGAATATTTACGACAGGGTCAGGCAATTCAGATTACCTCTCGATGAGTCCCTGAAAATTAAGAACGGGGAATTTTCCTATAAGAGGTTCGTTCTTCTCCTTGGATTGCTCAATAGGGCGGATCACAGTGCTTCTGCAGGTGTGGATGCCGAGAAGCCTCCTCTGGACAAGTATGCAGGTGCATTGAGGAGATTCGAAGAGCTGGGAGTAAAAGACCCCTGGCAGGTGCGGGTTCTCTCGGATGAACAGAAGTCCGGGAAAAATGGAATTCTTTCGGCTTCGACCGGTATGGGAAAGACGGAATTTGCTCTTCTGTGGGCCGGGAAGGACAAGCTCCTTTACACGCTTCCCATGAGGGCATCCACCAATGCAATGTTTCAGAGGTTTCGCAGGATGTTCGGCAGGGACAGTGTGGGACTTCTTCATTCGGAGTCCCTTGGTCTGCTTCTCAGGGAGGCTCCCGATACCGATGATGTGTTCCATCTTCACGACACGGCCCGACAGCTGTCTTTCAATATAACGGTGAGCACTGCTGACCAGCTTTTCACTTCCGTTCTGAGGTACAGGGGATTCGAGAGGATTTATGCCACTCTTGCCACCTCCCGTGTGGTTGTGGATGAGATTCAGGCCTATTCCCCTCGGACCCTTGCCATTATAGTTAAGGGGTTGAGGGAGATCGAGGAGATGGGGGGCCGGTGGCTCGTTATTACCGCCACAGTTCCGGGCTTTTTGCTCGAGGAGGGATATGTTCAACCTTGCTGGGTGGAAAAGAGGGTTCTACCGAATATAAGGCACAGGATACGGAAAGTGAACCATGACCTCATGGATGCGGCCGAAATGGTCAGGAAATTGTCGGAGAAATACAAAAAAGTGCTGGTTATCTTTAATACGGTGAAGAGGGCTCAGGAATTTTACCGGAGGCTGGATGGACTGAACCGGATGCTCATCCATTCGAGGTTTACATGGAGGGACAGGGCTTTAAAGGAGTCGGAGGTGATGGGCAACTTCGAGGGCGTACTCATTTCCACTCAGGTGGTGGAGGTTTCTCTGGATATTGATTTCGATGTTCTGCTCACTGACCTTGCCCCTTACGATGTTCTGATTCAGAGGATGGGGAGGGTATGGAGGAGGCGAAGCAGGGGCGATTACGATGCCGATGACCCCAATGTTTATGTTTTCAGGGGTGAACTTAACGATATAACCGGGAAGGGCAGAGTTTATGAGCGAGTGCTGGTGGAGAGAGCATGGGATTTTCTGGAGGATGGGTTTTTAAGCGAGGAGGAGAAATCCAGGCGGACGGAAGAGTTTTATTCCAGCGATAATCTGAAGAATTCGAACTACATGGAGAGTTTTGATCAGGCTTACAGGGAGCTGAACAAAATCATTTTCGATTCCAGAGGCCAGGCGCAGGAAGTGTTCAGGGATATTTATTCGGTGGAGGTGATCCCCGAGGTGCTTCTGGACAGGGAGGTGGGTGATGCGCCATTTATTAACAGGCTCGGTATTTCTCCGAATGAGACCCTCAGGGAAGTCCTTGATAGGAGCAAAGACTTTGCGGATGGCAGGAAAATGCGGCTTTTTTTCATGAATCTTATAAAGGAATTCGTGGTTCAGGTTCCATCTTATGCCCTCAGTAATGTTCGGGCATATCCTCTGTCCGAGATTACGGGAAATCCGTTCCACAAAGGTATAAAGGTCGCAAATATTCCATATGATGAAGAACTCGGTGTTAATTCGCTCGGGGGTAATGATGAATCTGTCTTCATCTGAAAGAAAGGCTCTGTTTACGGGCACGCAGGTGGCCTATTATTTTCTATGCAGGAGGAAACTCTGGTTATTTTCCAGAGGCCTCGGTATGGAGAGTACTTCGGAACTGGTAAATCTTGGAAGGGTGATAGATGAGTTCTCTTTTCGCAGAGAGTACAAAGGGGAGTTCTTTTCCGATGAGCCGATAAAGGTGGATTTCCTTCGAATCAGTAATGGTATAGTGGTGCATGAGGTTAAAAAATCCAGTAAAATGGAAGAAGTTCACGAATGGCAGGTGAAGTATTACATCTGGTACTTGAGCAGGAAAGGTGTTTCTGTTAGGGAAGGAGTAATTCATTATCCCCGGGCATTCAGGATGAAAAAGGTTGTATTCACAGAAAAGGATGCACGATTAATTGAGGAGGCTTTGAAAGGAATAAAAGAGGTCCTGTCTCTTCCGGAACCTCCACCTCCGCGCAGAACCAAAATCTGTTCAAAATGCGCTTATTTCGAATTTTGTTTTGTTCGGTAATCCTTTACACTCCACTCAGGTCAGATGGGAAC
>JALSOK010000069.1 GCA_026986535.1 Caldifarciminota bacterium | reverse complement strand
TTTCTCCGCGTATTCTATCTCAGTGTTTTCCCGGAGAATGGTTCTCGTTCCCTCGCCGAATTCTATATCCGCATTCGATATCCTGGCAAATGTAATTTAATGGCCCTATTTCTTCAGTTTCTGGAACTCCTCGATGAGGGACATCGTTTTCTCCCCCACCGGGAGCCTCAGGCTGTCTATGCTCGATACGGGAATGATTTCCTTCGTTGTTGAAGTTATGAAGGCCTCTTCTATTTCTTCGAGCATGGATAGGAGTATGGGCCTTTCTACAACCTCTATGCCCAGCTTTTTCGAGAGCTTGAGGACGATGCCCCTGGTTATCCCCGAAAGGATTTCGTTGGATAGGGGATGGGTCCAGAGCCTTCCATCTATGAAGGCGAAGAAGTTGGAGGAGGAGGCTTCGGTTATCTTTACACCATCCTTTACAAACAGGGATTCCAGAGCTCCCTTCCTCTTCGCATATTCCCTTGCCATTACATTGGGAAGCAGGTTGAGGCTCTTTATGTCGCATCTGGCCCACCGGATGTCCGGATAGGTGACCGTTTTTACTCCCCTGCGCCTTTCATCCATGGGCATGGGATGAAAAGGTTTCACGGTAAGGTAGAAAGTTGGCTCTGCATCTTCGGGAAAGACATGGTCCCTGGGGGAGAATCCCCTCGAAAGTTGAAAGTAAATCATGGAGTCTTCGTCTTCTGCTTCCGCTTCCCTTATCGCCTGCAGTATTATATCCAGGATTTCATCTGGAGAGTAGGGGACTGGAAGTTCTATCTGGGATGCGCTGTAAAGGAGTCTCTCTATATGGGCCTCTGCATGGAAAGGTTTCCCGCCGTATGCCACCACCACTTCGTAAACCCCATCCCCGAAGTTGCTGGCCCTGTCCTCGGCGTGAATCAGCGCATCCTCCCATTTCAGGAATTTGCCATTGATAAAAGCGATTTGACGCATCGGGAAAGTTTAAAACCGGAGCCCTGTAAACTTGTATGCATTCGCAGATGCTCATTCTGGCCCTTTTGTTTGCATGGATTTATTCCAAGTTCCACTACCTTGTCCCCGTAAACATACTGGTTCCGTATCTTCTGTGCTCCCGTGGAAGGCTCGCTCCGGTGTGGGCTCTGGTTATGGGGGTGCTGGTCGATGGAATCAATCCCTTTCGAATATGGCTCTCCCCCATCTCCTATCTGGGCATATACCTTCTGCACCGGCTTTTAGATAGGGTGAGGGGGATGGACTTTCTTAAGGCGCTTGTCATCACATTGGCATACGGCCTTTACGAGTGGGGCGTGTTCCTCAGCGGGGTTCAGGATTCTCCGGGACTCATATACATCCGCATACTTCTGACCGGAGCTCTCTCATTTCTGGCCCTCAGGTACTGCGCGCAGGAGCGGACATGAAGGTTTATGACCTTCCCCGGAATTTCCCTTTAATATTCTATGCTTTCGGAAGATGAGAGAAAGGGTAATCTTTTCCCTATTCGCGCTTGTCTATGCGATATTCATAGCTGTGCTCTTTAAGATGCAGGTTCTGGAGGGGAAGAAGTACGAGGCGATGGCGATGGACAACCGCTATGTTACATTTCCCATAAATCCCATCAGGGGAAACATATACGACAGAAACGGTAAACTCCTTGCCACGAGCGGATTCCGGGGAAAACTGCTGGTTATCAATGACAGGGATAGGGACGAGAAGGAGTACATAGCATCCCTCATCGGCAGATACACGACGGACCTGTCTCCCGCATCCTATTATACCCTTTCGGCCCGGGAGGATGTCCTGGAGAGCCATGTGGTGGTGAGGGAATTCATCAGGCATTATCCGTTTGGTGAGAAAACACCCCATATAATCGGCTATGTGGATGCACAGGGGAGGGGAAGGGCGGGGCTGGAGAGTATTCTGGATTCGATTCTCGTGGGAAAGGCGGGGACCCTTATGGTGCCGGTGGATGCCAGGATGCGCATAACGGACAGGGATTTTATCATGATTCCACCCTCGAAGGGGATGGATGTAAGGACCACTCTGGACATGGATCTTCATACATTCATCGATTCCATCACATCCAGATTCGAGAAGGTGGCGGTGGTGGTGATGAATCTGGATGGTGAGGTTCTGGACATATACTCCCGCCCCTCCTTCGATCCCAATCTGTTCGTTACGGGCTTCACCACAGCCCAGTGGAGGTATGTGAACGATGCCACCCTCAAACCCCTTATGAACAGAGCTATATCCGGCAGATATCCTCCGGGATCCACCTTCAAGATTCTCACCTCGCTCGCATCAATAGATGCGGGTATCCCGTGGTGGAGGTCCATTTACTGCAGGGGGATATTCTACCTGGGCAGGTGGGCGTTCAGGGACTGGGATGTGCATCATCGTGTGGGAAGTCTGATGGAGGCTCTGGAGACATCATGCGATGTGTATTATTACGAGCTTGCGGCCCGGATGGGCACGGTTAAACTGCTCGAGGAGCTGAGGAAGAGCCATCTGTTCGATGAAAGATTCACCCCCTTCCCGGAGGAGGTTCGCTCCTTTATTCCCGACACCTCGTGGTACAGGAAGCGCTATGGATTCTACTCGACGGGGAATGCCGTGAATCTCTCCATAGGGCAGGGGGAGATCCTCATGACCCCCATTTCCATCGCAATGATGACGGGGGCTGTTGCGAGGGGCGGAAGGATGCCGTACCCCAGGTTTTACGAGGGACAGGTCATATCCGACACCCTCACAATGGAGTATCCGGACAGCGCTTTCGATATAGTCAGGAGGGCCATGTATCTGGTTGTTAATGGGGAAAGGGGAACTGCGAAGTACATAAGGTGGCGTCTGGAGATGGATGGATTCGGAGATGTAAGGGTGGCGGGAAAGACGGGCTCTGCAGAGAATCCCCACAGCCATAAGACCCATTCCCTCTTTACAGCTTATTTTCCCTATGAGCATCCAGAATTCGTCGTAACGGTGGTGGCCGAGTCGGCCGGTCACGGGAGCGAGGCGGCCGTTCCCATAGCCCTGGAGATAATAGAATGGTTGTTGCGGCACTACTTCTGACCTTTATCGGGATCTCGGAGATTTACACCATAAACCCCGCGCTGGCTTACAAACAGATGCTTTTTCTCGGGGTGGCCCTTCTTGCCGGCTATCTAACGAAGCGCTTCTTCGATTTCTCCTATGTCAGAACCGTGTACACCCCCCTTGTGGTCATCACATTTGCCCTTCTCTTCCTGGTGCTTCTGTTTCCATCCCACGGGGTCAGGAGATGGATAGACCTCGGATTCTTCCGGTTTCAGCCTTCCGAGCTAACAAAACTGCTCCTTCCCTTCACATTCTACCTCTATGACCCCTGGATGTATATGTGGAGGAACTTTCTGGTGGGGGCCTTGGCGTTCCTCCTCATCCTCATGGAGCCGGATCTGGGAACTGCCGTTTCCGTTGCGTTCGTCATGTATATGATGTTCTTCTATGCGGGGGTAAACATATTCCTCCTCCTCTATCCCCTTTTCATGTTCCTTGCCGTGGTGTTCTCCTTCAATATAAAGCTCTTCGTGCTTTTGATCGGGGTTATGATGCTTCTTTTGTACAGGCTCCGGGCAAAGTGGTACATTACCATTTTCTTTCTGGTGAGTGCTCTATTTGTGGGTATGGTTACCCCTGTGATGTGGAACACTGCCCTCAAACCCTATCAGAGGGCCAGGATTCTCGCATTTCTCAATCCGGGCAAGTACAGGAAGTCCCATGCATATCAGCTCTATCAGGCCCGGGTTGCCATCGGAAGGGGGGAGATATTCGGTGAGGGATGGGACAGGGGAACGCAGAAGAAGTATGGCTTTCTTCCCGAGGCCCACACGGACTTCATCTTCTCTTCCATTGCGGAGGATTTCGGTTTCGCTGGTAGCATTGTGGTTTTGAGCCTCTACTTTTATATCCTCTTCTATCTCTTCCGCGGCATCGTGAGGCACAGGTACGGGGACCACAGGCGCTTTCTCATGGGAATACTCCTGTTCTACGGTTACTCCTTCCTCATAAATGTGGGAATGAATCTGGGACTCCTTCCGACGAAGGGTTATCCCCTCTCCTTCGTCAGCTATGGGGGGAGCCATCTCATAGTGGACTACATCCTCCTCTTTCTGGCCCTCAAATCCCTCGAAAAGGCCGAGCGTTAAACTTTTGCGATGCTCCTTCTCCTTGCGTGGATGAATCCATCCCTCTACTGGACTCATTCGTCCCGCTCCTTCGACCTGCTGGTCAGAATGGATGGGGAGTACTACCGGGGTTTATTCTGGATCGGGCACTGGTTCGGACTGTATATGGATGGCCTCGATGCTGTTCACTTATCTTCATTGCTGGAAGCGGGCTTCAGAAGGGGGGCCTTCACTGTATTCGCCGGAAGATATGGGGAGGACTGCCTGGCGGGGGAATGCGAATCCTTTTCCCTGCACCTGATTTCGGCGGGAGTATATCGGGGCGATGGACTCCTGTGGGTGGGGCTGGGTGATGGGGGGGATATGCGCTACTGGGCGGGATACAGGGGGAAGATATGGGCTTTCAATCTGGATGTAAAGGTTTATGCGGACCACCGATTGAGGAAGTTCCATCCCGTTCTCTCGGTCTTTTTCCTGAATGTGATCGGGGTGGATTTTCCAGAGTTCATCTCCGATACTGCTTCTACATATTCCCTTCTGGTGGGGGCATCTTCCGGCTTCCAGTACGATTCATCCAGGGTTGCTCTTGAATACGGCAGATTTCCTGCTCTCCGGTACCGCTCCACCTTTTCCAAACCTGCGGGCTCATTCGTGGAAATGGACCTCTACCGGGGAGATAGTGGAAATTACATTCGTCTGGATGGGGAGGTGGTGGGCGGGGGGCCTGTGGGGGCTGGAGTTGGAGCGGCCGGTCTGTTTCCCCTCGACTTCAGGGATTCCCTGGCTTCCCATCAGGTTTATCCCTTCATCTTTGCCCGCTACGGGGGGCTCTCGATTCGCGGGGGCTACAGGATTTCCCGCTCCCCCTATCTTTCCCCGTACATACTGCGGCTGGAGGGATATCTCTCCCGCGGAATGCTTTTCTCATCCTTTTCCCTCGAGGCGGTTTCCGGGGGATGGATAGGATGTGTGGGGATTCGGTGGAGGGGAATGTCCCTCTACTACGCATATTACAGGCCCGGTGCGAAATCTTTCGACAGGATTGCCCGGGGGCATTATGTGGGGTTTTCTTTCAGGATGCACTAATTCTCATTCATTAAATGGCCCAGCAGGAGCATCATGACCAGGAAGTATGCGTAGATAATCGCTTTCGCCCTGCCATCCGGACCCTGAGGTTTTCGGGGATTTCGTGCGGGGGCGGTGGATTCCGTATGTCTTCCCCTGCGCAGTATGTCGTCCAGTTTTCGGGCCAGGTCCTCCTGGCTGGAGGGGTCGAATTCGTAGAGGTCGAACCAGCCCTGCCTCTGGACCTTTCCCTTCGGGGCCACGATTACCACCCTCTTTCCCAGCACCTTCGCCACCTCCAGCTCCCTCGCAGTGAGTTCATCCAGCACCGCTCCTTTATCCACCATCAGCAAGAGAACGAAGTGGGCCTTCCGGATTCGCTCCAGCGCCCTGTTGTCCGTCCATCCCTTTGGAATGACGAAGACTCTGTCGGGGCCCAGCATCATCTGAATCTGGAAGGCTATCTGGGCGGCATCGAAATCGTCCTTCGGATAGATGATCACAACCATCCGGAACGAATTTTACAGCGGGCTCCATCGCATGAAAGTAGGATGATGTGCATAAAGTTTAAAATTTTCCAGCGATGGTTAACCGGAAGTGGACCAGTCAGGAGGTGAGAAAAACCTTTCTCGAATTCTTTAAGAGCAAGGGCCATAAAGTATTTCCGTCTTCCAGCCTCCTTCCCCATGGGGACCCGACCCTCCTCTTTACCAATGCGGGAATGAATCAGTTCAAGCCCTATTTCCTGGGAGAGCAGGAACCCCCCTATCCCCGTATAACGACTGTGCAGAAGTGCCTTCGGGCGGGAGGAAAACACAACGACCTGGACAATGTGGGCTTTACCCGCAGGCACCATACCTTCTTCGAGATGCTCGGAAACTTTTCCTTTGGCGACTACTTCAAGAGGGAAGCGATAGAGTGGGCATGGGAACTGCTGACGGAGGTCTTCAAACTGCCCAGAGAGAGGCTCTGGATAACCGTTTATGAGGAGGATGACGAGGCTTACGAAATATGGAGGGATGTGATAGGGGTTCCCGAGGAGAGGATTGTCCGCATGGGGGCGAAGGACAACTTCTGGGAGATGGGGGATGTGGGGCCGTGCGGACCCTCCACGGAGATCCATTACGACCTGGGCCCCGAAGTGGATCCCAATCAGAAGAGTCTGAAGGAGGAGGGGGAGAGATTTCTGGAGATATGGAACATCGTCTTCATGCAGTATAATAGGAGGGCGGATGGAACCCTCGAGCCCCTCCCCAGGAAGAATGTGGATACCGGGATGGGGCTGGAAAGGATACTGGCCGTTCTGCAGGGGGTGGACTCCAACTATCACACCGACCTCTTCATGCCCCTTATCCGGGAGGTGGAGCGCATAACGGGTGTTCCCTACAGCCCTGATGAGAAGGGGGCCCCCCACAGGGTAATAGCGGATCATGTCAGGGCTCTGACCTTCGCCATTGCCGATGGAATTTACCCCTCCAACTACGGAAGGGGGTATGTCCTGCGCAGGATTCTCCGCAGAGCCCATAGATTTGCCCAGAGGATAGGGTATTCGGATGCCATTCTCTACAAACTGGTTCCCACTGTGGTGGAAATCATGGGAGATGCATATCCGGAGATTCGCCAGAAGATGGAGGAGGTGCAGAGGATCATCAGGGATGAGGAGGAGAAGTTCATCCGCACTATCGGACGCAATCTGGTTCATCTGCGGGAGGTGATAGAAAGGTCGCAGGGGAAGGTGTCCGGCGAGGATGTATTCCGCCTCTACGACACCTATGGAATCCCCCTTGACATGATAGAGGAATTTGCCGGGGAGAGGGGTCTGTCCGTGGACTGGGAGGGCTTCTACGCCCTTATGGAGCAGAGGAGGCAGGAGTCCCAGAAGAAGGCAAAGGGAAAGGTGTTTTCCGTCGATAGGTGGGACTGGGTGGATGAGGATTACACCGGGAGCAGGTTCCTCGGTTATGATGCTCTGGAGACCCGGACCAGGATAGCCAAATACAGGGTGAAGGATGGGAAAGTCTATGTTGTTCTTCACGAGACCCCCTTCTATCCGGAGGGGGGAGGTCAGATTGGGGATACGGGCACGATAGAGGGGAAAACCTTCAGAGTGCAGGTGGAGGATACCCGCCGCCTGGGCCAGGATATCGTTCACATTGGAAGGCTGGAGGGGGAGATTGGACCTTCTGAAGTGGTGGCGAGGGTTGACAGGAAGAAGCGCATTGCCACCCAGAGGGCCCATACCGCCACCCATCTGCTCCATGCCGCCCTCCACAGGATTCTGGGGGAGCATGCCCGTCAGCAGGGCTCCCTTGTGGCCCCGGATCGCCTGAGATTCGACTTTTCCCATCCCAGGGCCCTCACCAGGGAGGAGATTCGCCGCATAGAGGAAATGGTGAACGAAAAGATAAGGGAAAATATCCCCGTCGTCTGGGAGTACAGGAAGTATAGGGATGCCATAAGCGAGGGGGCGATGGCCATATTCGAGGAGAAGTACGGCGATGTGGTGAGGGTTGTGAGCATAGGGGACTTCTCCAAGGAGCTGTGCGGCGGAACCCATGCGAAGAGGACGGGGGACCTGGGCCTCTTTAAGATCATCAAGGAGGAGTCTTCCGCTTCCGGAATAAGGCGGATAGAGGCCTATGTGGGAGAGAGGGCCCTCCAGTTCGTCCATGCTCTGGAGGACAGGCTGGATGAGACTGCATCCATCCTGAAGGGGGACAGGAGGAATCTGGAGGTCAGGGCCAGAAAGGTGATGGAGGAGAAGGAGGCGCTGGAGAAGAAGTACCGGGAGCTTCTGGACAGGTACGCATCCCTCCTGGCCAGGAATCTGGAGAAGGTGGAGGGGAAGGATGGAGTGGAAGTCTATACCGCTTCCTTCAGGGGATTCGATATGTCCACCCTGAGGCGCATCGCGGATGTGATAGAGTCCCGCTCCGACAGGTACGCCATTATGCTGGTGAGCGTTGATGGGGACAGGGTAATTTACCACATGCGCTTCTGGGATGAGAGGGCCGTGAATTCGAAGGAAGTATCCTCCCGCATAGCCGCAATTCTTGGGGGGAAAGGTGGAGGAAAGGGCAGAAAGGCGGAGGGGGGAGGAAGGAGCCCCGATAAGGTGGGTGAGGCCCTGGAGGAGTTTCGCAGAATGTTCAGCTGAAGGGACTATTCCCCTTTAAAATTCCAGGGCAGAATGAGGGGCCTAATCCACAGGGACTTCAGGGATGTTTTCCGGGGGGTCAGGTATGGTTTGAGTCTGAAGAAGGCTTTCTTTATCTACGCTCTTCTCGTCGTGCCCGCTCTCGTCGTCTATATGCTTTCCATGATGGCTCCGTATGGACGGTGGCTGTTCCTCCTTCTGCTTTTCCCCTATGTTCTCATGAAGCTCGCAATCAGCAAGATGGTGTTCGAACAGCTGAAGGGGGACGATTTCTATCCTGTGGGGAAGGCCCTGAGGTTTGCTCTTCGCAATCTGAAGCATTACATCGCCTTTCTGGTGGTGGACGGGGTTCTGCTGGCCTTTTTCTATCTGCTCTTCGTTCTTCTGGCATTTCTGGGTAAGGTGCACCTTATCGTGGGGATTCTGCTCCTGCCTGTTGGGTTGTTCGTATTTGCTTTTGCCCTGTATCTCCTGGTGGGGCTGGTCATGTCGGAGGGGGTGGGCATTCCCGCCATTGCAACGCAGGAATACGATGCCTTCGATACCCTTTACGAGAGCCTTTCCATGTTCAACTCCCAGATATACAGGTTCGTCTTTTACAGGTTCATCAACCTTGCCCAGTCGGTCCTGGTGGGTGCTGTGGTGGGTCTGGTGCTCCACTCTGGATTTCTCATGTGGAGCCGGATTACCGGGTGGGAAGTGCTGGATAATCCCCTTTATGTCCTGGTTATGGCATTCGCCCTCTCGTTTGCTGTATCAGTGTGGTTTGCCACGGATCTGATTGCATATCTGGTCATGCTTTACAGGAGGGACGGTGTGGACCTTTCGAGGGGCCTTCCCGAATCGCTGGAGAATGCCCCTGATTATTTCCAGCGGGGCCTGTAAATCCTCTTGAGCATCTTTGTAATTAAGTATACTGCCCGCGATTTCAGGGGATTTCTGCTGAAGTCGAACCCCCGCTTCCAGAAGGGGGTTTCCAGCGGAAGCCTGCACCTTACCATATCCTCGAGCACCTGGAAGAATTTTTCCTCGTTTACTCTGTGAATCCGCAGGAGTTCTCTCAGTTTTCCCATATCTGCTCTCTTTCGGAGAATCAGGGCATCGAGTATGTGGAACACCCCCCTGCGGGTGCTCTTGTAGAAGTGCAGTACATTCAGGAACAGGTTGTATTCCACATCCAGCTGCATGAAATTGCCGAACCAGGGACGGGCGCTCCGGAAAATGTGCTCCATGTCGATTTCTAAAAAGTAAGGGGGGAATGGACGAGTATGCAGTTCTACCATTGCCAGACCCCTGCGCATGGAGGTCTCCCATTCGATGTGCCTGCGGATCTGGCGGGGGAGGGTGTGGGGGATATCGGAGTATCTTTCGAATCCCATCTCCTGGAGGATTTCGATTCCGCGCAGGTAGTCCTCCCACCGCATGAGGAGGTCCACATCCGAAATGAATCTCAGGTGGGGTTTTTCGTAGAACTGCGCTGTCCAGAAGCCCTTGTAGATTATAGCCGGGGGCATAACATCTTTGAGCTTTTCCATGAGGTTTCGATGCACTGTATGGGATGCTATCGAATCCACATAGTATTTCTTTCCTTCGATTTCCCCCCCGTAGTGGTACAGGAGAATCTTTCCCATGGGGTCGGGACATATCTTTGCGAGGTGCAGGATTTCCTTCACGGCCTTCTTAATTTTAATAGTCCGGCGGAAATTCGCATTTAATTTCGCTTCTTCGGGATTGGGGATGATTTCCGCCCTGCCTGTCGGCATGAATATGGAATATTAATCCCGATGCGTGAAGGTATAGCGATTTAAGTGATTGTTTTACCGGGAGATTTGCCCGGAATGGTTAGCACTGCAGGAAGTTTCATGGCGCCAAATTCCATCCCTTTAATCTTTGACCAAACCAGGAGTCATTTTTCATACAAATGGAGGTATGACTATGTCGGAGATTCAGGTTCCCAGGGACATCGTGGAGGCATTCGATGGAGATGAATTCCGGGCTTCCGTCTTCGTGAAAAAGTACGCTCTGAAGGATCACGATGGGAACATCCTGGAGAGGAAGCCCCAGGACATGTGGAGGAGGATTGCCTCTGCCGTTGCTTCGGTGGAGGGGGATCCGGATTACTGGTCCGGACAATTCTATAAGGCAATGGAGGGATGGAAGTTCATCCCTGCTGGAAGGATACTGTTTGGAGCGGGAAATGAATACATTCCCAAGAATACCCTCCTCAATTGCTTCGTCAATCCCATAAAGGAGGACTCCATAGAGGGCATATACGAATGCGCCCGTGAAATGGCCCGCACATATTCGTGGGGCGGCGGAGTGGGAGTGGATATTTCCATCCTGCGTCCCGCCAGGAGTCCCGTCCTCAACAGTGCCCGCCATTCGACCGGCGCCGCATCCTTTATGCATCTATTCTCCCTTACCACAGGCTTGATAGGTCAGGAAGGGCGTCGGGGGGCCCTGATGATTACCATAGATGTCACCCATCCCGACATAGAACTGTTCATCTACGCCAAGAGCAAACCCGACTTCTTCACCATGGAAGTCCTGAAGCAGAATTCCTGGAAGTACAGCCCCGAACAGCTCAAACTCATAGAGGAGATTCTGGTCAATCAGCAGGTGAAGTTCGCCAACATATCCGTGAAGATAAGGGATGCCTTCATGGAGGCTGTCGCCGGCGATGGGGAGTGGGAGCTGTGGTACCCGGATATAGTCAGAAAGAAGGAGCTCTCCGATTCCGAGCTGGAGAAGATTCTGGATTCGGGGGCCTTCATCTCTTACGACAGGATCACAACCCCATACGATGTACCCCTTTACCGGGGCCAGTACATGCTTATGGAGAGCCGGACCGGTGAGATAGAGCTGGCCGGCCGCAGATGGGAACTTCGAAAGAAGAGGGTTTACAGGAAGGTCAGGGCCGCCGAGCTGTGGCATAAAATCGTGGAGTCCGTTTACAATAAGGCGGAGCCCGGCCTGCTCTTCTGGGACAATATGCTCAGAGAGCACAATCCCCAGTACTTCCAGCCCCTCCTTGCCACCAATCCGTGTGCGGAAAAACCGCTTCCTGCTTATGGAAACTGCGACCTCGGTTCCCTGAATCTAACCAGATTCGTGGACAGGGAAAAGGGGGACTGGAACTGGGACCTGCTGTCCGAAATTATTCCCGTTGCAGTTCGGTTTCTGGATGATGTAATCGACTATTCTAAATATCCCCTTCCCCAGCAGGAGAAGGCTTCGAAAGACGCCCGTAGGATAGGCCTTGGAATCCTGGGTCTGGGGGATGCCCTTGCCATGATGGGGGTTCGGTACGATTCGGATGAGGCCCTGAGGAAGGTGGAATCCCTGATGCGGTTCATAAGGGACACCGCATACAGATACTCCGTCGAACTGGCAAAGGAAAAGGGCCCATTTCCCCACTTCGACTTCGAGAAGTGGAGCCAGTCCGGATTCGTCCAGAGGCTTCCGGCGGACCTTCTGAAGGACATCAAGGAGCATGGCATAAGGAACTCGGAGCTCATTTCCATAGCCCCCACCGGCTCCATATCCATACTGGGAGGGAATGTGAGCTCGGGGATAGAGCCCATCTTTTCCTTCAAGTACACCCGCTATTCCCTGGGACAGTTCTTCACGGTTTATCATCCCCTTGTGAAGGAATATCTGGGCAAGTCGGACGAGGAGATTACCGACGAGGACCTCAAAGGGCTGCCCGACTACTTCGTTACAGCATACGATATAGACTGGAGGTACAGGGTCAGACTTCAGGGGTTGATCCAGAAGTATGTGGATTCGGCTATATCTTCCACCATCAATCTGCCGAAGGATACAGATGTGGATACGGTGAAGGAGCTGTACTTTATGGCCTGGAAGGAGGGAACGAAGGGCATCACCATATACAGGGAAGGGTCGAGAGAAGGGGTCCTAATAGCTGATAAGGAGAAAGAGGAGAAGAAGGAAGAGGAGGTTTCCAGGGAGGCGGAGCCCCTCCAGCCCGCCCGG
>JALSOK010000068.1 GCA_026986535.1 Caldifarciminota bacterium | reverse complement strand
GGAAACTCCGGCAGAGGATAGGCGGGAAATCACCTGCGGCAGGCCTTTATCCCCCCTGACCCTGAGATAGATGGAAACTGCCGGCATGCTCACCACCCCCCGAACATGGGGAGCCTCGAGAAATTCGATATTCTTCACGACTGTACCTCCTTTAGATCCCAGACCATGAATATAAAGGGGTATCCCGTACCGGGCTGCGAGGGAGGCGGCCCTCGAATGGATTATTCGGGCCCCCAGGGATGACATGGTTATCATCTCCTCATAGGACATGAGGGGAATGGGGCGGGAAGGGGCGATGGCAGGTGCAACCGGGAGAACCCCCTCCACATTCTTATAGAATTCCACATTCACCTCCCGGAAGTGCCTCCTGAGGGCCACGGTCAATGCAACTGCGGTCAGGTCACTCCCTCCCCTTCCCAGAGTGGTCACCTCCCTGTCCAGACTTACCCCCTGAAAACCGGCCACTATGGGCACAACCCTCTCCTGCAGAGCATCGAGAATCCTGTAGAGCTTCACCTCATATACGCGGGCGGCAGTGTGCCTGTTCTCGGTGATAATGCCCACCTGAGAACCCGTGTAGGAGCGGGCAGGGATTCCCAGCTCATTCAATGCTATGGCAAGGAGAGACATGGAAATCCTCTCCCCCACACTGATGAGCATGTCCAGTTCCCTGCCCGGCGGATGGGGGGAAAGGGCCCTGGCCATATTCATCAACTCATCCGTCATGCCCCTGATTGCAGACACCACGACTATGGGGAATGCCCCCTCATCCACCCTTCTCTTTATGCACTTTGCCACCCTTCCTATGTCATCCAGCCCCCCTATAACCGAGCCGCCGAATTTCAAAACGGCTATATTCATAGAGCAATCACTTCCTCTATGCGGAACCCCTCTTCCATCGTCTCCATAATCACTTTCACCATCGTATCGGCAGAGTACAGGCTCAGCATCTGCTGGGGATCTATGACCGGAATATTGAAGAGACGACTCTGAAGTTCTCCCAGCCGCCCCTCGTACAGGATTTTGAAGTTCACTCCCAGCTTCCTGAGCTGATCCAGGTCGTGAAAGAGCTTGTCCTCCAGGGAGCGCTCGTCGATCACTATATCGAAATAGTCCTCGAGATTTTCCTGAGCCTCACTTTCGGAAAAGTAGAATTCCAGCTCGTCCACGAATTCGGAGAGATTTCTCTCATCCATCGTGAATCCAGCAGCCTGCTTGTGTCCACCGTAGTCCTCCAGAAGATAGGACACGGATTCGAGCAAGTCCAGTGCATTGAATCCATAGGGCATGCGGATTTCGCCTATAACCATCCCATCCTTCGTGCGGGATATTACTATGACGGGGACCTTGAACCTGTCCCTGACCCTGGATGCGATGTAGCCGATGTACCGGGGATCCACATCCCTCAGGTCCACCAGAATGTACTTCCTGACCCTCCGAATATCCCTGAGAACCCGATTGAGAATACTGTTGACTTCCCTGCTCCACTTCTCGCTCTTTTCAACAAGCTTCTTCACGAGCTCCTCCGCCACTATTTCATCATCCGTTATCAAAAGCTCCACGGATTCGTGCCTCTGCCCGTAAGTTTCACCGCTTGCCAGGACGGGTATGAGGTTGTCGAGCGTGGCTTCCTGACCGGTTATATTCTGATAGGCCTTGGCAAAGACAAAACTAAATCTATTCAAAAGCTCACGCCCCATATCCACAATGGCCTTATTCTCTGCAAATACAGGGACTTTATCTGCGAGAATTCCGAGAGCAGCGAATACGAGCAACTGGGGATACTCCCTGATTATATCGCTGATAGAATACCCCATTTTGGTTCCCAGCAATCCCCATGCCACCTTGAATGCAACTCCGGAACCGGACAGGTAGGGATAACCTCCCCCCATTTTCGGATTGATGACCAGGGTATCCGGAATCTGCTCGGGAATCTCGTGATGGTCAGTTATTATCACATCTATTCCCTTTCTGCGGGCATACTCCACCTCCTCCACACTCCCCATACCAGTATCCACAGTGATAATGAGCTTAACCCCTTTATCCGCGGCATAATCCACCCCCCTGCGATTGAGACGATGACCATCCTCGTCCTTCCTCGGGATATAATACAGAGGAGTGGCTTCAAGGAGCTTCAGAGTCTCCATCATAATGGCAACCGACGAAACCCCGTCCACATCATCGTGCCCCCAGATCAATATCTGGCCCGGCTTTCCCGTATATTTGAGAATCTCCTTGAGGGCTGCATCCATTCCAGGGAGGCCTCTTGGAGGGATAAGGTTCTCCACAGTGGGAGAAAAGAGAACCTGTATCAATTCCTCATCGGTTATACCCTTCTTTATGAGGGCATTGACTATCTTTGGATGAATCTTCCTATCATATATGAGGGTCTGCTCTACACTCATACCTACCTCCTTACATATTCTTGCAGGTACTCACTTATACCTCTGGCAATCCTCCTGGCAAGCTCCCACTGATAAGTCTCATCGGCCAGCAACCTGGCTTCCTCTTTATTGGAAAGATACCCCAGTTCAACGAGGATGGAGGGAGCATAAATCTTACGCAGGACATAGAATCCCGCCTGTCTCACTCCCCTGTCACTGCGCCCCTTCGCAAGGTGCCTGTGGACGCTCAGGGCGAGCTTCTGGGACTCCTTCATGAAGGCATTCTGCAGCATGTCGGATACGATGTACTCGATATCATCCCTGCTTCCCTCCATCTCGTACTTGATTACAGAGTTTTCCAGAAGCTCCACTGCCCTCTCATGGCTGGTCCGGGCAGTAGAGAGGAAGTAAGTCTCCGGTCCTCTGGCTCTCCTGTTTCTGGAATAGTTGCAATGGATACTAACGAATATCAGGGTTCTGTTCTTCCGAGCTATTTCGCTCCTCCCCGCAAGGGAGATGAACCTGTCCCCCTGCCTGGTCATCACCACCCTCAGACCGTACTCCTTCTCCAGAATACGCCTGACCTTCCTGGCAACGGAAAGGGTAATGTCCTTCTCCCTGTAACCGTTGGCAACTGCCCCCGGATCCCTCCCCCCATGACCCGGATCCAGCACAACCACGCCCCCCGAAAGCCCTCTGAACAGGACCACCCTCAGACCATCGCGGGTCTCCTGAATATGAAAGAAGCCAAAATCCTTCCCCCTTATCAGGCCAAGGACCATTCCATCGAAAGTGTGGGAAATTGCT
>JALSOK010000067.1 GCA_026986535.1 Caldifarciminota bacterium | reverse complement strand
CCTTGTAGCATACAGGACCATAGATTACTCAATGGCGAGCGTTGATGGAATGACGAAATTGCGGAGTGGGGACATTGCTCTTGTGGGATCTGCATTGAGGGAAGGGGTATTTTTCACATTTGTCATGAGGCTCAGGCCTGATTTATCCACAGTGTGGGACAGGGAGTATAGAGTAGATAACAGCGTTTTTTATGGTTCGATTATACAGGACAGTGATGGGAACCTGGTATTAGCGGGTTATTTACCAGTACATGACGACATAGCCTTCATGAAACTGGACCCATACACTGGGGAGCCTTTGGTATGGAGCCGGAGGTAGGGTGTGGTCTCCCGGGATTGTATTTTTTTGGTGAGGATTCCAGTCCCTGATTGCCCCGGGTGTGTAAAATTATTATGTGCGAACCCTTGTTGTTATTCCCACTTACAATGAGAAGGATAACATAGGGAGTTTGATTCAGGAGATTCATAGGCATGTGCCTGAAGCCGACATCCTGATCGTGGATGATAACTCTCCCGATGGAACCTGGAAGCTGGTGGAGGAGATATCCCGCAGAGACCCACGGGTCCACCTCATAAAGAGGCCCGGGAAGATGGGGCTCGGGACTGCCTATGTGGAAGGTTTCAAATGGGCTCTGGAGCGGGGATATGATGTCATAGTGCAGATGGATGCCGACTTTTCCCACAGTCCGGAGGATATCCCCCGCCTGCTGGAGGAGATACGCAGGGGGGCGGATTTCGTGATCGGTTCCCGATACAAGAGCGGAGTTAATGTGGTCAACTGGCCCCTGAAGCGCCTGATGATTTCGTACTTTGCAAATGTGTATGCCCGATTCATGACGGGCGTTCCCATAAGGGACCTGACGGGTGGATTCAAGGCGTGGCGCAGAGAGGTCCTCGAGAGCGTTGATCTGGACAATATTCGCTCCAACGGCTATTCCTTTCAGATAGAGATGAACTTCAAGGCATACCGCAGGGGTTTCCGGCCTTCCGAGATTCCCATAATCTTCTACGAGAGGCGCTCCGGAAAGTCCAAATTCAGCAGGGGGATAATACTGGAGGCGGCTCTGATGGTCATGCGTCTGGCCCTCAGGAGATTGTTGCCCGAAAGGAAGAAAAGATGAATCTGGAGCTGGAGCAGGATTTCGTCAACGCTCTGATTTCGGAGAGAGTTTTGCCCCTACTGAAGGATAGGGGATTTCGAGCGCTTCGGCTGATATTCGAGCCGGGGAGGATTATACTGAGGGGAAGGTGGTATATGGTGCCCTTTTCCATATCCTTCAGACTGGTGAGTTTTTCCGGCCGCAACATCCATTTCAGTGTGGACGGTCCGATGGGTGTGATACTTTCTATTTTCAGCATAGAGCAGTCCATGTTCAGGCTCAGGAGAGGAATGATTACTCTGGACCTGTCCACTCTGGACATACCTGGAAGAATCAGGGATATAAGGATAGGGGGAGGGCGCCTGCGGCTCATCCTGAGGTGATAAATTCCACATGCACTTTATCCTAAATTTCACTTTCAAAGCGGATTTCCGCCCGTTGCAATAAAATTATGCTATGCCTATAAAAACAATGCAGGTGCCTGTGAGGGGAATGACCTGTGTGAATTGTGCCCGAACTGTGAAATCAACTTTCGAAGCCTTCGGGGCCCGTGAGGTAAGAGTTAATCTCTCTTCTGATGTGGTGGAGGTCAGGGGGGAGTCCCTCGACTGGAAGTCCCTTTTGAAGGAGCTGAAGGAATACGGATATGATCCGGTCCTCCAGGAGGTGAGAATCCTGATACTGGACACGCAGGAGTCCGGAGAGTTAGACCGTGCAGTGAATCTACTGCGGGAGATGGATGGAGTGGCCCTCGTGGAGGAGGGAGCCGATGGTGCTCTCAGGGTTCTGTTCTCTCCGGTGCAGATAGAGGGGGGCGATATACTGAGAACCATACGCAGGGCCGGTCTTCGGGGCAGGATTCTCTCCGGGGACGAGGATACCCTTTCCGCAAGGGTGGAGGAGGAGAAGGCACACCTGAGAAGTATGAGAAACCGCATGTTGCTCTCCCTTATCCTGTCCATACCCCTGCTCATCGCCCACCTGGGTTTCCACATAAGCCCCCTCGTGCAGTTGATTCTGGCCGCCCCGGTACAGTTCGGACCTGGATGGTACTTTATAGCCGGTGGATGGAGGGCTCTGCGGAAGGGAAATCCCGATATGAATCTCCTCATCGCAACCGGAACCCTTTCGGGTTTCTTCGGCTCCATGCTACACTTTTTAAATCCCGCCATATTCCAGCATGTGTATTTCGAGACCTCGGCCCTCATCATCACGATAGTGCTGATAGGCAAGTACCTGGAAGCGAGGGCAAAGCACATGACCTCTTCGGCCCTCAGGCGGCTTCTGTCTCTGAAACCGCCCCGGGCCATTGTGGAGAGGGAAGGAAGGCGGGAGGAAATTCCCGTTGACGAATTGGTGGAGGGGGACATATTTATTCTGAGGTCCGGCATGAGGGTACCCGCCGATGGAAAAATAGTGGAGGGGGAGGGCTATTTCGATGAGTCCTCTATCCGTGGTGAACCGGTTCCCCTGAAGAAAAGGGAGGGCGATGTGGTCATCGGGGGAAGCATCATGGTTCGGGGATATGTGAGGGCTGTGGCACAGAGGGTAGGGTCGGAGACCCTCCTCAGCCAGATAGTGAAGCTGGTGAGGGAGGGACAGTTCAAAAAGGCCAGATTCCAGTCCGTGGCCGACAGGATATCCGGGATCTTCGTGCAGGTGGTGGTGGGGATCGCCATAGCGGTCTTTTTCCTCTGGCTGGCGGTGGGACCGGAGCCTAATTTAGAATATGCGCTCCTTGCCATGGTTTCTGTTCTGGTGGTGGCATGCCCCTGCGCCATAGGGATTGCTATTCCATCTGTGGTCGCCGTCGCAATGGGCAGGGGGGCGTCGCTGGGCATGGTGATACGGAACTCCTCGGCTCTGGAAAAAGGAGGGAGCGTGGATACGGTGGTCTTCGACAAGACCGGGACCCTTACCGTGGGAAGGCCGGTTCTGGTCTCCCCGGTGCCCCGGGAACACCTTCGATACCTTGCATCTCTGGAATCCGCCTCGGAACATCCCGTTGCCAGAGCAATAGTGGAGGCATACGATGGAGACCTTCTGCCGGTGAAAGGGGTCAGGGAGTACGAGGGGATGGGCATAGAGGGGGTGGTCGATGGCAGGCGGGTAGTAATCGGGAATCCCCTCCTGTTTTCCAGACTCTCCCTGAAAGCCCCCCGGAGCAGTGGCCTGCTTTACTTCATCGAAGGGATGGGAAGCGGGATATTGAGGGTGGAGGACAGGGTCCGGGGGGATGCTCTATCCGCTGTGAAGAGGTTGAGGAAGATGGGCCTGAGAGTTTATATCCTGAGTGGTGATTCCCGGGAGAATGTGGAGAAGGTGGCCCGAATCCTGGGGGTCGATGGATACTTTCATTCGGCCCTTCCCCATGAGAAGGTGGATATCATCGAGGAGTTCAGGAGAGGGGGAAGGAGGGTGGCCTTCGTGGGTGATGGGATCAACGATGCGGCTGTTCTTGCTCATGCGGACCTGGGTATTGCTGTGGGAGGGGCGACCGATATAGCCCGCGAGTCGGGTGATGTGATTCTTCTGCGGGATGATTTAAACGGGGTTGTGGATACCCTCAGGCTCTGCGCGGCCGCATTCAGGCGAATAAAGTGGAATCTCTTCTGGACCTTTGCATACAACGCCCTCCTCATTCCACTGGCCGGAGGCATGTTTTACCTTCTGACCGGCAGGATGTTCGACCCCGTGTGGTCCGCTGTAGCCATGGGCCTTTCGGATGTCTCGGTCGTGGGAAATGCCCTGCTATTATATCGCTTCCGGTAGAACTGTAAAATTCAGAGGATGAACAGGGAGTTGTTTCTGAAGGTGGAGGAATGGTTCCGCAGGAGCGTGGGAAAGTTCGATTTCGAAGATATGGACCAGGTTCTGGATAAATCTGCCCGCATCGTGGAGAAGGTCCTCTCCAGCGACGCCCTTTCGCGGGAAATCCATAAGGTCAGGATTCTCATGCGCATGCTATCGGACTATCGAAAGGGTGAATATACGCAGGTTCCCTGGAACAGCGTGGCGGCAATCGGTGTGGCCCTTCTGTACATCCTTATTCCGATAGATTTGATTCCCGATGTCATACCTGTGGTGGGTTTTACGGACGACCTGGCCATGCTCCTGTTCGTCTGGAAGATGATCCTCAGGGATGTGGAGGAGTATGTCAGGTGGAAGTGCTCCCGGGACATGGTGGACAGCAGTTTCAGGGAGCTCGTGCTGAACATATTCGGGGAGGAACTGTGTTCGGGGCCCTGAGGACCTGTCTGCATCCATATTTACCCCCTATTGGGGCGTTTTTTACAGCCCTGCCCCTTTAAAATTTGATGGTCATGAAACAGAAGGTTCTTGCTATTGCCCATCCTCAATTTAAGGCAGGCTTTCTTCTCGCGGGTGTGGATTTCTGGGAGGTGGATGATCCGGAAAAGGTCAGAAAGATGATCAGGAAGGCTCTGGAGAGCGGGGAATACGGCGTGATACTCGTGGAGGATGACTTCGAGCCCTATCTGGATTACAGGACGAAGAACCTTATCTATCAGAGCGTGAATCCCATATTTTTCTTCGTAAATCTAAATCCGGAGCATAAGGTTTCCGTGGAGGAGCAGATACGGGAGATAGTCAGAAGGGCCATTGGGTTCGAGTTGAATGTGAAAACATGAGATTCGTCGATATTATAAGGAGAAAGCGGGACGGAGAGAGGCTTTCGAAAAAAGAAATAGAGTTTCTGGTAAGGGGGGCCGTGGAGGGGGAGATACCGGACTATCAACTTTCGGCTTTCTTCATGGCCGTTTATTTCCGCGGGATGACCTTCGCGGAGACCAGTTATCTTACCGAATACATGATGCACAGCGGGGAGGTGCTGGACTGGTCCTTTCTGGGAAAACCCGCTGTGGATAAGCATTCCACCGGAGGTGTGGGGGATAAGATTTCCCTTCCTCTGGCCCCCCTCGTGGCTTCGACGGGTCTTGTTGCTGTTCCCATGATTTCGGGCCGGGCCCTCGGACATACGGGTGGAACCCTCGACAAGCTGGAGTCCATAAGGGGATACCGGACGGATCTCTCTGTGGAGGAATTCAGGGAGGTGGTGGAGAATGTGGGATGTTCCATCATAGGGCAGACAGCCAACCTCGTTCCTGCCGATAAGAAGTTCTATGCTCTGAGGGATGCCACCGCCACCGTGGAAAGCATACCCCTTATAGCGTCCTCCATAATGAGCAAGAAGCTGGCGGAGGGTGTGAATGCTGTGGTTCTCGATGTGAAAACGGGTTCCGGCGCCTTCATGCAGAAGTACAGGGATGCCAAGGAACTGGCAATGACCATGGTGGAGATTGGAAAGCACATGAAGAGGAAGGTGGTGGCCCTCATTACCAATATGGATCAGCCCCTGGGAAAGTATATTGGAAATGCCCTCGAAATTGTGGAAACTCTGGACATTTTGAAGGGGAGGGGTCCGGAGGACACGACGGAGCTCACCCTCAGGCTGGGCGCCTATATGCTGAAGTCCGTGAATGTGGTGAGGGACATCGAGGAGGGGTACGAACTGCTGAAGAAGAAGCTCTACAGTGGGGAGGGCCTCAGGAAGTTCAGGCAGATGGTGGAGGCCCACGGGGGGGACTGGGACTATATCAACTCCCCTGAATTCACAAGGACCAGCTATGTTTCCTACATAAGGGCCCAGTCGGCCGGATACCTGTCCTCCTACGATACCCTGACCATCGGTCTGGCCGCCACCATACTGGGGGCAGGTCGCTCCAGAATGGACGATGACATCGATCACAGGGTGGGCATCATCGTTCACAAGAAGGTGGGAGACAGGGTGGAGAAGGGGGACCTGATCTTCGAGGTTCGGGCCAACGATGAGGAAAAGCTTCACCATGCCATGGAGATGCTGGAGAGGTCTTATAAGATCATACGACGCAGGGTCCAGCCCCTTCAGCTCATCTTCGAAGTCATCGAATAGGGCCCCATCCGGCCGGCCCTTATACTTTTCCCATGGAAATCAAAAAAGTGGGAGTCGTCGGTGCAGGAACGATGGGCAATGGGATAGCCCATGTCTTTGCCCAGTATGGATACGAAGTGGTTCTGGTGGATGTTCTGGAGGATGCTTTGAGCAGGGCTCTGCAGACCATATCCCGCAATCTCGACAGGCAGATCAAAAAGGGGGTGGTGAAGGCTGAGGATAAGGAGGCAATCCTGAAGCGAATCAGGACCAGCACCCGCATGGAGGAGCTTTCGGATGTGGATTTCGTGGTGGAGGCTGTTGTGGAAAGCGAGGATGTGAAGAAGGATGTGTTCGCCAGGCTGGATGAGATAACCCGTCCTGAGGTAATCCTCTCCAGCAACACCTCCTCCATCTCCATAACCAAGCTCAGCAGGATGACCCGCAGGCCGGAGAAGGTCATAGGGATGCACTTCATGAATCCGGTTCCCGTTATGAAGCTGGTGGAAGTGGTGAAGGGATTTTTGACCTCGGATGAGACTGTGGATGTGGTTATGGGACTGGCCGGGACTCTGGAGAAGGTTCCCGTTCTGGTAAACGATTATCCTGGATTTGTCTCCAACAGGGTCCTCATGCCCATGATCAACGAGGCCATATTTGCCCTTCAGGAAGGCGTTGCCGATAAGGAGGCCATCGATACAGTGATGAAGCTGGGGATGAATCACCCCATGGGACCGCTGGCGCTGGCTGATCTCATAGGGCTGGATGTGGTCCTCTACATCCTCAATGTACTTTACAGCGAGTTCAGGGATCCCAAGTACAGACCTGCACCCCTCCTCGTGAAGATGGTGGAGGCTGGAAAGCTGGGGAGAAAGACGGGGGAAGGGTTTTATAAGTACGAATGAAAGTGGGGACCCCCGCGCATGCGGGAGGTCCGCCTCCATGCTCCCAGGGGGACTCGAACCCCCACCGCCACCTTGAAAGAGTGGTGTCCTAGCCGCTTAGACGATGGGAGCTTGCGTCGGCCTGAAAATTATAAAGGATTTCCCATCTCATGGAGGGGGATGTTGTGGGCCCCCTTTACCGGATGCAGACTTGCTATGATCACCTGCCCCCTGAGGGACTCGATGAATTTTCCGAAGGTCTTTTCATCAAGCACATTCCCCGGCTCGTCCAGGACCACCACCGGCTCCCTGCCCGTCCTCTGTGCTATGATCCCCCTGAATGCCACTATCAATTGCAGGTAGAAAATCCTCCTCTCCCCCTCCGATGCGTAGTACTTCATGGGCCGCCCATTTATAAGGAATACGAAGTCATCCCTGTGGGGACCGGCCAGCGTGAAGCCCCTGGCCATTTCCTCATCGAGGAGTTCGTCGTAATCCCTGTCCTTCAGCGTATCCATGTACTCTATTGTGAATCTGCTGTCCGTCTTCTGGTTTAGGAGCTGGACAATCTCCCTGCGGACCTTCACTATGTAGTGGGCCAGCTCCTTCAATTGTCTGTTCCACATATTCACCGGCAGTCCCCTCTTCAGGGCCATATTCTTCTGGCGCAGTACTTTCCTGTACCGGATGAGGTACACGAAGTACTTATGGTCCATGAGGGAGATCATTCTGTCGAAGAGCCTGCGGCGGTCCTCCGGTGGTGCATCGATTATGGCATAGTCCCCCGTGCTGAAGGCCATGCATGTGAATGTTTCCATGAGCTGTGAATACTTCCGGATCCTCTTTCCGTCCACACTGATGCGTTTGGAGGAGGGGAGCTGGAAGGTAATGGCTATGTCGTGGGATGTGCTGTCGAGAATCTTTCCCTGAAGTGTGAAAAAGTCGCTCCCCCATCTTACCAGGTATCTGTCTGGAGAATTTCTGAAGGAGCGGGGTATGGAGAGGTACGCTATGGCCTCCAGTACAGAACTCTTTCCCGTTCCATTTCCCCCGAAGATGTTGTTGAGTCCATCTTCGAACATCAGGTGCAGCCTTTCGAATTTGCGAAAGTTTATCAGATTTATGCTCTCTATCCTCAATTCACTTCACCACCTCTATGCGGACTTTTACCACACCCTTTCGAATCATATCTATTTTCTCTGCGGCGGCGCGGGAGAGGTCTATGATCCTGCCCCTGACAAATGGGCCTCTGTCGTTTATGCGGACCACCACGCTCTTTCCGTTCTCCAGATTCACCACCTTCACGGTGGTTCCGCAGGGAAGGCTCCTGTGGGCGGCGGTGTACCTGTTCCTGTCGTATATTTCACCGCATGCAGTTTTCCGACCCTGAAACTCGTCGGAGTAATAACTGGCATATCCCACCTGCACCCACCTGCTTCCCGACCGGGCACACGATGGGAGGAACAATCCCCCCATAATAAGAAGGAGCAATACCCTTTTCATTCGGAGTTTTCGCCCTTGAGTATCTTCCAGTAGGTCCATACGAGGAGCCCCGTCACGATGCTCCACACCGATAGCATGAATATCCAGCCCGCCAGCGTCATCTCTTCCTGCTCCTGCTTATGGCATAGAGTACCGCGAGAACGAGGAATACGCCTATCATCAGGAGTCTCGCGGCCAGTTCGCCGGGGTTATTGAATGTTATGGCTTTGATGAAGAGATCCTTTGCGAAAGAGACCATGATTACGATTATGAAGAGGGGGGTTATGTATGCCATGATGTATTTGTAGATGATGGGGATTTTTATCTGGGCAGAGCGGTTTATTTCCCTCCATGCATTGTCCACCCCGAACATCCACACGAATACGAAGAGCTCCAGGAATGCCAGAGCCACAAGCCCCACGGTTCCTGCCCAGTAGTCCATCTCATCGAGGGCCCCATTCATCAGGACGGGTATGTGCATCAGGACGAGCATGATTGCGGCCACCAGTATCACCGCCTTCTGCCTCTTTATGCCGTACTCGTCCTCCAGGAAGGCCACCATGGGCTGTATGAGGGCAACGGATGAGGTGATTCCGGCCAGGAACAGGAGGAAGAACCACATGAATCCGAACAGGTTTCCCAGGGGAATGTAGGAGAAGATGGCGGGCATGGTGATGAATCCCAGGGAGAAGGAGCCCGCTTTTGCGATTTCCACTGTGTTTTCTATGCCGAAGAAGACCACTGCCGCGGGTATCGCTATGGATGCCCCCAGGACCACTTCCACGAATTCGTTGGTGGTGGCGGCGGAAAGTCCGCCCAGAGCGATATCATCCTTCTCGGAGAGATAGCTGGCGTAGGTTATGAGGGTACCGAATCCGATGGACAGGGTGAAGAAGATCTGCCCCGCCGCTGCGAGCCAGGTCTGGGCATCGAAAACCTTTGAAAAATCCGGATTCCACAGGAAGCCGAAGCCGTCGAGGGGAGAATGACCCGAGATGGGTTCCAGCGTGGCCACCCTGACCGCGAGCACCACAGCCAGAGCCAGGAGTATGGGCATGGCAACCTTGGCCAGAATCTCTATGCCCCTTGCTATTCCCCTGTAAACGAAGAAGACATTTATGAGGAAGGTCAGCAGGAAGAACACATAGGCCATGGCGCTGGGCCTTATGAAGGCTTCGCTTCCTCCCATGCCCGTGTAGTTTTGGAAGAATTGATTGAAGGGTTCGAGAACGGAAGTGCCGGCCAGCGCTTCCCTCACGCTGGGGAACATGCCCATGAGGGCGCTTATGCTGTATCCGAGGGTCCAGCTCTCTATGTAGGTGTAATAAATTGCCACCATGAAGGGCATGGTCACCCCCAGCACTCCCAGTATTCCGAAGAGGCGCTTTCTGGTTATGTATTCGAATATGGCGGGGGTGGTTCCATGTCCCCTTACTCCACCGTACCTTCCCAGGGCCCACTCTATCCACATGAGGGGGATTCCCATGAGGAGGAAGGATATGAGGTAGGGGATCATGAAGGCCCCTCCACCGTTCTCGGCTGCCTGAACCGGGAACCTCAGAAAGTTGCCGAGACCCACGGCGTTGCCCGCCATCGCCAGCACCAGACCTATGCGGGTGGCCCATCTCTCTCTATTCTGCATCTACAAGCCTCCTTATGATGCTCAGGAATTCCTCTTCCCTGCCAATTTTCACCTCTATGTCGAGGTAGTAAAAGTTGTTTAATTTTAAACCTGTGGGCGGGAGTCTGACGAAGTCCTTCAGGGTGGTGATGAGGGGAAGCCCTTTTTTCTCCAGGGGCTCCAGTTCTTCCTTCGTATAGGGGTGGTGGTCCGGGAACTGATGGAATTCCACCACCTCCAGACCCATATCCTGGAGGGTGTGGAGAAAATCCCTGTTTTGCGCAATTCCTGCAAAGGCTATTACCCTGCCCATGTTCTTCATTTTTCTTCCCTCTATGTCGAATATGCCGGCCGGCACATACCTCATGGGGAATGCGGGCCTGCCCATGAACTCCCTTTCCCCGTAATTTCCCTTTACCACCACTATGTCCACCCTTCTGATTTCTCCTATGGGCTCCCTGTAGAGGCCGAAAGGGAACACCCTCCATCCACCCAGTTCCTCTTCCCTCAGAAGCGCAATCTTCACATGGGCGTCTATTCTCCAGTACTGGAGCGCATCGTCCAGAATTACCACCTCCGGTTCTATTAGGTGTTTTGCAATCCTGTATGTCAGGAGTCTGTTTTTGTGTACGAAAACCGGAAGGCCCGTTTTCCAGTGAATCAAAAGGGGTTCATCCCCCACCAGGCGGTAGTCCATGTCCCTCCTGCGGACCATCTGCACTTTTCTGTCCTTTCTTCCGTGTCCGCGGCTCAGAACAACCGGCCTTCTTCCCTTCAATCTCTGGCTCAGGTATATGGTAAGGGGCGTCTTCCCCGTTCCTCCCATGGCGAAGTTTCCTACGGCAATCGAGGGGATGTCTGTCCTGTGGGGCCTTATCAGTCTGCGGTGCAGGAGGCTCGCCCAGTAATAGAGCATTGGGGGAAATTATATGCCCGAAATTTTTTCGAAAACCCTTGGTGCTGTGGAAAATTTTTCCCGGAGGGTCCTGTGATTCCCGCCATCTGCGGAGGGCTTTTACTTCATCTTCTGCATGGTCTCCGTTTAAACTTTGAATGCCATGAGAAGAGTTGCCCTTTTTGTCTGGGTTTTGATGGTGGGGGCGTGCTCCCGCAGTACGCAGCCGGATGTGGAAGATTATGGAATCGTTTCCTGCGGTGCGGATAACGGGGGCACCATAGTACTCACCTTTACGGCCCCCAATGGGACCACCCCGATAGCAGGTGCAGATGTTAGTGTAAGCAACTGCACCGGAAAAACCGATGGGAATGGTTCGATACAGATGATGGATGTCCCTGCGGGTAGCCATACTCTGACCATAAAAAAGGGTATATTTCAGGTGTCCACGGATGTGGCCGTGGAATCCGGTCAGGAGCTGAACCTGGGAAAAGTCTCCCTTTCCCCCGACGCGAAGAGGATGCTGGTGATACCCGGGTCGTTTGACAGGATACAGGATGTACTGACCCGTCTGGGATTCGTTTACGACTCGGTGGATTGTGGCACCTTCTCTTCATGGAGCCAGGATTCTGTGAATGCCTACGACTACCTTTTCTTCAACTGCGGTGCAGGGTGCAATTATTATGACCTCGGCGATAAGCTCGTACAGTTTTTGAATTCGGGGAACAAGAGGGTATATGCTTCCGACTGGTCCTACGATATTGCAGAAGCCATCGATTCTTCCGCCATCGATTTCTTTGGTGATGATGCCAGTTATGGTTCTGCACAGGTGGGCAACGAGGGGCAGGTGATGGCCCATGTGGTGGACCCCGACCTTCAGCAGGCCCTTGGAAGGGACTCCATGCTGGTAAACTTCGACCTGGGATCCTGGGTCGTCATGACCGGGGTTGGACCCCAGACGGATGTCCTCATAAGGGGAGATGCCTATATCACCACCCACTCCGGCTCCGACAGCACCATTTACAATGCTCCATTTGCGGTCATATACCCATACGGACAGGGGAAGGTCCTCTATACCTCCTTCCACAACGAGGCCCAGAATACTCAGGACATGGATGTCATCCTGGAGCAGATGATTCTGAAGTGAGCGGTGGGGGGGATTTCCCCCTCACATTCTATCCGGAGCCCTGACCCCTATCAGGTTGAGGCCGGTTCCAATTACTTTTCTGAGGACATCCAGCAGGGCGATCCGGGACCTGCTCCTTTCGGGATCCTCCGGATCCACCACCCGCACATTCTGATAGAAGCTGTGGAAAGTGTCTGCCAGCTCCATTAGGTAGAAGACCAGGTGGTGGGGTTCGAATTTCTCATAGGCTTTGTGGAGGTACATTTCGAAGTACAGGAGTTTCCTCACCATTTCCTTCTCGTAATCGGTGTCCGAAATGTCCAGGTTCAAATCCTCGATGCTCCATGCGATTTTCTGACCGTCCGCATGCTGCTTTATGCTCTGTACCCTTGCGTGCACATACTGGACATAATAGACGGGATTCTCTTTCCCTATCCTGCTTGCCAGTGTCATGTCGAAGTCCAGGTGGGCTGATGGGGAGCGCATGAGGAAGAAGAATCTCGCGGCATCCACCCCCACCTCATCCAGCAGTTCGTCCATGGTGTAGAG
>JALSOK010000066.1 GCA_026986535.1 Caldifarciminota bacterium | reverse complement strand
GGATACGGTGAAGGAGCTGTACTTTATGGCCTGGAAGGAAGGAACGAAGGGCATCACCATATACAGGGAAGGGTCGAGAGAAGGGGTCCTAATAGCTGATAAGGAGAAAGAGGAGAAGAAGGAAGAGGAGGTTTCCAGGGAGGCGGAGCCCCTCCAGCCCGCCCGGCCTGTGAAGAAGGCGAGGCCCTTTGCCGTGAAGGGGGTTACATACAAGATTAAGTACAAGGGCAGGAAGTGGTATGTGACTGTGAATGAGGATGAGGAGGGGAGGCCCTTCGAGATATTCGCCCACAGCTCCGATATGGTGGGACTGGAATGGAGCACCGCCCTCGCCATGATGATTTCTGCGGTCCTTCGCAGAACTTCTGTAACCGGCGATGATCCCAGGTTCATAGTGGAGAACCTCTTCAAGGTCAAGGAAATTCAGGGGCAGGGCTACATGTACAGGGGCTACTATATTCCTTCGGAGCCCGCTGTCCTGGGTCTGGCCCTGAAGCTCTTCCTCGATGGGGTGAAGAATGGAAACTTCGATGCACGGGGGGAGCTTACCAATCTGACCTTCACATTCGTCGATGAGCAGGGAAACATCGGGGAGATTTCTCCTGTCGCTGGAACTCCGGGTGCTTCCAGAGGAACCGGAGAGAAGTCCCCTTCCATACAGGTAAATCTGGATTTGGGATCCGAGCAGATGAAGGACCTTCTGACGGATGCGGAGATCTGTCCGGTATGCGGAAACAGGACCCTCATCAAAGGGGGGAAAGCCAAGATGATAGCCAACTGCTCCACTTACTGTCTGAGCTGTGGATATTCGGTTTGCGACTGAGGGGAGGTGTTCCCCTCTTCAATCCGGATTCCTGACGAACTTCTCGATTATGGTGGTCGTTCCGGTTTCTCCGGTCCTGTAGCGGTGCAGGATTCTGCGTATCAGGTAGGCTTCCACTATGCTGTTCCCCGTGTCCCGGACCACAATGAGGGATATGTCCATCGGGTCCGTGCTTATGAGCTCCTTCCTTCCGGTCTCCATATCGAGACTCTGCACTACTTCCCTCACGCCCTGCGCTCTATATTCCTGCACCCTGTAGCCCTTTGCGGACATGTCTATCCTCCACTGGAGACTTCCCACTGCGTAATCGTTGCTCCTCACGGGGTGAAAGCCCATCCTGATGAGGCTGTCTATCATGTGGTTCAGCTTTTCCCCTCCCTGGAACAGGGGGAATCTCGAGGGGGAGCGGGATGGAGACTCCATTGCAGTGCCGGACGCCCTTTCGGGTCCAGGGCTTCCGGGTGGCTCCACCGGCTGGAGCTGAATCTGGGATATGATGAGGGCACTCAGCGGCATGTTTCAAATTTTACAATGGGGCGAATTGTAAAATTCCGCTCTGGAAAACGAATCTGGAGAAGCATGAGTCCTGCGGGCAAATCCATGGGGATCATGGCGTTTTCATTGCGGCCCGGGTTTCGGAACTTAACATGTTGCATAAAAAGTTAACCTCCCTTTAAAATTTTAGGGCAATCGGAGGTACTCCAAAACAGGAGGTGAAGCCATGAAGATAAGACCTCTTGCCGACAGGGTTGTGGTCGAAAGGATAGAGGAAGAGGAAGTGAAGAAGGGCGGAATCATAATTCCGGATACCGCAAAGGAAAAGCCCCAGAAGGGTAAGGTCATCGCTGTTGGGCCCGGCAGGAAGACGGAGGATGGAAAGGTCATACCCGTAGATGTGAAGGAAGGCGATGTGGTGATCTTCTCCAAGTACGCCGGAACCGAAGTGGAGATAGAGGATAAGAAGTACCTCATCATGAGGGAAGATGAAATACTTGGAGTAGTCGAAGAGTAAAAAGGAGGTGTAACCATGGCAGCAAAGGACATCATTTACAGCGAGGTTGCCCAGAGGTCCCTTTTGAGGGGTGTTGAGAAGCTGGCTTCTGCTGTAAAAGTGACTCTCGGTCCTGCTGGAAGGAATGTGGTTCTGGAGAGGAAGTTCGGCTCTCCCGTGATTACCAAGGATGGTGTGACTGTTGCTAAGGAAATAGAGCTGGAAGACCCCTTTGAGAATGTGGGTGCCCAGCTGGTGAAGGAGGTGGCTTCCAAGACCGCCGATGTGGCCGGTGATGGTACCACCACTGCTACTGTGCTGGCGGAGGCCATTTACCGCGAGGGTGTCAAGATGGTAACCGCCGGCGCCAACCCCATGGAGGTCAAGAGGGGTATCGACTACACTGTCAGTAAGGTGGTGGAATTCCTCAAGTCCATCTCCAAGGAGGTTAAGGACACCAAGGAGATAGAGCAGGTGGCCACCATATCCGCCAACAACGACTCCGAAATCGGTAAGAAGATCGCCGAAGCAATGGACAAGGTGGGTCGCGATGGAGTCATCACTGTGGAGGAAGGCAAGGGTATAGAGACCTATGTGGAGGTGGTCAACGGTTATCAGTTCGACAGGGGATACATTTCTCCCTACTTCATAACAGATCCCGATAAGATGGAGGCAGTTCTGGAGGATGCTTATATCCTGATTACCGATAAGAAGGTTTCCTCCATCAGGGATATCCTGCCCGTTCTGGAGAAGGTGGTCCAGACCGGAAAGCCCCTGCTCATTATCGCGGAAGATGTGGAAGGGGAAGCCCTCGCCACGCTCGTGGTCAACAAGCTGAGGGGAACCCTCAGGGTTGCGGCTGTCAAGGCTCCCGGATATGGGGAGAGAAGGAAGGAGATGCTCAGGGATATTGCAATACTGACCGGCGGTATAGTGGTTTCCGATGAGACCGGATTCACCTTCGAGAAGCTGAGTCTGGAGGACCTCGGAAGGGCCAAGAAGATAGTCATAGATAAGGATACCACCACCATAATCGAGGGGTACGGAAAGAAAGAGGATATAGAGGCCAGGATCAAGCAGATCAAGAAGCAGATAGAGGAGACCAAGTCCGACTACGACAGGGAGAAGCTCCAGGAGAGGCTGGCGAAACTCTCCGGTGGCGTGGCTGTAATCTATGTGGGTGCTGCCACTGAGACGGAGATGAAGGAGAAGAAGGCCAGAATAGAGGATGCTCTCCACGCCACAAAGGCGGCTGTCGAGGAGGGTATCGTTCCCGGCGGTGGAACCGCATACATCAGGGCCATAGAGGTAGTGGAGAAGGCAGAGGAGGAGCTGGACGACGACAGGAAGATCGGTGCCAGAATAGTAAAGAAGGCCCTCGAAGAGCCCCTCAGGCAGATTGCCTACAACGCTGGATACGAGGGCTCCCTGGTTGTGGAAGAGGTGAAGAGGAGGGGCAAGGATAACCCCAATATAGGATTCAACGCCCTGACCGGTGAGTATGTGGACATGTTCGAGGCCGGTATCATAGATCCCACCAAGGTGGTCAGGAGTGCCATACAGAATGCATCCTCTGTCAGCGGCCTGCTGGTGACCACAGAAGCCGTCGTGGTGGAGAAGAAGGAGAAGGAGAAGGAAAAGGTCCCGGGAATGCCCGAGGAGTTCTAAACTGAAATCTTCCATGGGGATGCGGGGGTGTGGTTCCCCCCGCCTTTAAAATTTGGATGTTCAGATGCCGAGAAAGAAAGAATTATTTCGCATCAGAATCTACAACGGCTCCGGTGTCGATAGGGAGTTCGTGATAACCTGGAAGGGGTTTATTCTATTTTCCATTTTCTCGGGTTTTATACTGGCTGGAGTTCTCCTTTCCTTTTCGGGAATACTCAGGTGGTCCCTTCTCAGGGTGGAAAATTCATCTCTGAGGTCGGAGAACCGCTCCCTCAGGGAAAAGATGGAGCACCTGGGCAGGGAGATCGCTTTCCTCAGGGCACGGATGGACAGTATGTTCGAGATCAATAATCAACTGCGTCTTGCCATGGGACTGCCCGAAGTTCCCGAAGATGTGAAGTACATGGGAATGGGAGGTTATATAGACAGGGATACGCTGAAGAATGAACTATACGCCATAAAGAACCTCGTGCGGATGGAATACAGGGACCTGCAGAACCTGAAGAAGCTCCTGCGCCAGAAGCAGGAAGAGCTCAAATACACCCCCTCGATACTGCCCTCCTATGGTTATATGACATCGGGATTCGGGTACCGGAGGGATCCGTTTACCGGAAGGATCAAGTTTCACGAGGGTCTGGATATCTCAGCGCCCATTGGAACTCCGGTATATGCTCCTGCCGATGGAATTGTGACCTTCGTGGGAATCAGGAATGGATACGGACTTACCGTCGAAATCAAGCATGGAGACAGATACATCACCCGGTATGCCCATCTGTCCGAGAGTCTTGTCAGGGTGGGGCAGAGGGTTCAGAGGGGTGATATGATTGCGCGGGTTGGAAATTCCGGACGCTCCACCGGTCCCCATCTCCACTATGAGGTCATGAAAGACGGCGTTCCGATGAATCCGAAGAGGTTCATCATTCTCGGAGAAGTGGTTTACGATTGATAGCCCATGACACCGGAACTTTCCAGAATCATGGAAGCCCTTTTCGAGGATGAGGGCTTTACCGATTCCATGTCAGACGATGAGGCCCTTGACTTTTATGAGCATATCCTGGGCTTCATTCTGGAGCACTTCGTGGAGGGGGAATCCCCTGGAGTTCTGATGAGCAGAGTCCTTCATGTAAGACATCTGGTGGAGGAAGGATACGACTGGAAATCGGCCATAGAGGTGGCCTTCAGTTATGGGAAGACGGAAGACCAGGTCTAAGAGGCGCAGGCGCTCCAGCAGAAGAACCAGGAAGTGGGCCCTGGCAGACTGGATACTCCCCTTTATCCTCGCAGTTATACTGGGCCTGTATATGCTGGAGAAGGCCCGGGAGCGATTCTCTCCTCCTGCCGAGTATGTTTCGGGGCATCCCGTGGAGGTTTATTTTACGAAGGTGGATGACCCATTCAGGACCATAATGCATCTCATACGCTCCGCCAGGCACAGCATCCATGTGGCCGTATTCGAAATCGACAATATGGAGCTGGCCCTTGCTCTCGTGGATGCACGGGAGAGGGGGGTTGATGTCAGGGTGGTCACGGATGAGAGAAATGCCAGGGAGAGGGCCCTCAGGTACCTTATGAAGAAAGGGATTCCCGTTGTCCTCGATTACAGGCAGAATTTCATGCACGATAAGTTCGCAGTCATAGACGGGAAGTATGTAATTACGGGATCCACCAACTGGACCGATAACGGCTTCTTCTTCAACGATAACAATGTGGTAATAATCAACTCCAGGAACATCGCCGCTTCGTATGAAAAGGAGTTCGATGAGATGTTCGAGAGGCACCTCTTCGGTCCGGACTCCCCTTCCAATACCCCATGCTGTTACCTCCTGGATTCCATGAGGGTGGAGGTCTATTTCGCCCCTGAGGATGGAGTTTCCGGACACATCGTCCGCCTGATAGATGATGCAGAAAAGACGGTCCACTTCATGGCCTTTTCCTTCACATCGAGGAAGATAGCGACTGCTATGATCCGGGCCGCGAAGAGGGGGGTAAAGGTGTCCGGAATCGTCGAGAAGAGGGATCTTGCCAATCCCCATACCCAGTATCGCAGGTTGAGGAGGGCGCGTGTGGATGTGGTTCCCGATAGAAATCCCAGAATTATGCACAATAAGGTCATCGTGATAGACAGCAGCGTGGTGATAACTGGGTCATATAACTTTTCCAACAATGCCGACAGGTACAACGATGAGAATGTTGTCATTTTATTCGACAGGTCCCTTGCTCTCCGTTATCTCGATTACTACAGATGGCTCAGGGGCTATTCGAACCGCCGGCAGTGATGCATGTCCGTATATGTAACTATCCCTGTGTGAGCTTTTCCTCCGGTTTCATAGGGATACTGGCCGGATGGATGGAACTGTAAAATTTGCATCCATGTACTACCTGCTCCTGTCTTCCATTCCCCTCCTCTTCGTATTCTATGGGATTCTTGCCGTCATTCCCTTTTCCATGTATCTCACCTTCATGAGGATGGGTTTTCTCCGGACCGCGGCGGTGATATTCGTCTCGGTCGTATTCCTCTACAGCATTTATTTTCAGATGGGCCTTCTGGATATACGCACGGCAGGCATTTTGATACTGCTCTCTGGTCTGCTCGGACTGGCTTCCTACTGGATCTACAGCAGATATTACGAAACTGTAAACCTCCTGTTCGCCGGAACCATAATTGGATATTTCCTTTCCAGGGGAGGGGGAGCGCTGTCCGCCCTGATAACCGCACTCCTCGTATGGTGGCTTGCTCCCTGCACATACGCTCTTTTTGTTCTGTTTGCCTCTCTATTCTTCGCCTCTTTTTATTTCGTCAGATTTGCCATAAAGCACTACAGAAAGCCTGATCCCAGGAGGGTCACCATAGACGAGGTGCTGGGAATGATGATACTCCTGATATTCGTTCCCCACCAGCTGCCCCATGTACTCGCCGGATGGGCGCTGTTCGAGCTTCTCGATGTGACGAAGGTTTTCCCCATAAACATCTTCGACAGGGTCAAAGGGGAGGGTGGGGTGATTCTGGATGATGTGGTGGCGGGAGTAATGGGAGCCATGATATGGATGCTGGCAGAATACTACTTGCCCTGGCTCTGATTCTGGCCCATATTGTACAGATAGTCATTCCCTTCATACCGGGCCATCTGGTCCCCGCGGCTGCCGGATACTACTTCGGAGTCTGGGGTCTGGCGGTGGACTGGACGGGCATGATGCTGGGCTCCTTCATTGCTTTCTGGCTCGCCCGCCGATTCGGGGAATCCATCGTCCTGAGATTCGTCGAGAGAAGCAGATACGAAAGGTTCAGGAAATTCATGGAGGATAGGGGGGTTCTGGGCCTCTTCGTCCTGTTCCTGCTCCCCGGCATGCCAAAGGATGCCCTCTGTTTCGTTGCAGGGGCGTCGGGGGTGCGCTTCCGGGATTTCGTGGCCATAGTGCTTTTCGTAAGGTTGCCTGCAGATTCCATTCTTGTTCTTATGGGAGCGGGTCTGCGGATGGGGTTCAGGGGATGGTATCTGGGTGTTACCATCGCGGGTGCCTTAACATTCCTTCTGTACTTTTTTCTCAGCAGGAGGCTGGCACAGAGATGGAAGATGTGAAGTCCTTCTTCGATAAGATTGCCCCCTTCTACGACAGGATAGTGCGTATGGCTGGTGCTGATTATGTCCTGTGGAGCAGGTACCTGAAGCTCCTCCTTCTGCAGAATGCTCCCGGCAGAAAGGTTCTGGATATTTCGGCGGGCACGGGCTCTCTGGATGTGAATCTTCTGAGGGAAGGGTTCGATGTGTATGCGATGGATGTATCTTTTCCGATGCTGAAACAGGCTGTTGCCAGGGGAATGGGGGGCAGGGTTGTGGCGGGTTCCTTCTTTTCCATACCCTTCTCCGGTAAATCCTTCGATGCAGCCATATCCACCTTCGACAGCCTGAATACGGTTCTCTCATCGGAAGGGCTTCTGGAGGTGTTCCGGCAGGTTTACGATGTGCTCGTGGATGGGGGTGTTTTCCTCTTCGATATGAATAGTCCCCATTCCTACAGGGTGTACTGGGATGGGCTGGAGAGGGTGGATGAGGGGGAAGGGCTCGTGGTAATCTGGAGGGCCAGGAGGGAGGGGGCCATAACCCGCCTCGCCATAGATGTGTTTTACCGGGAGGGTGGAGTCTGGAAGCGCATATCGGGGGAGCTGAGGGAGAGGGCATATACCCTCAGGGTCATCAACGGGCTTCTCCACAGGGCTGGATTTTCCAGGGTTGTGTGTCTGAATCACATGGGTCTGGCCCTGTGCAACAGGAATACGATGAGGTATCAGATTATCGCCTTCAAATAGTTTAAACTTTTGACACATACGGGGCGGTAGCTCAGCCGGGAGAGCGCCTCGTTCGCAACGAGGAGGTCGGGGGTTCGAGTCCCCTCCGCTCCATGCATTTAAAATTGTGGGGACGGGTATGGCTATAAAGTCGGACAGGTGGATCGAGGAGATGTCCCTGAAGTATGGGATGATTCAACCCTTCGAGAAGGAGCTCATCAGAAAGGGCGTCATCTCCTATGGGCTTTCCTCGTACGGATATGACATAAGGGTCGCCGATGAGTTCAAGATTTTCACCAATGTGTATTCCGTCATCGTGGACCCGAAGAATTTCGATGAGCGCTCCTTCATAGACTTCAAGGGGGATTATGCGATCATTCCCCCCAATTCCTTTGCCCTCGCAAGGAGCGTGGAGTACTTTCGAATTCCCCGCAATGTTCTGGGATTGTGCATTGGAAAGAGCACCTATGCCCGCGCCGGCATAATAGTGAATATAACACCCCTCGAGCCCGAATGGGAGGGGTATCTTACGATAGAGATTAGCAATACGACTCCCCTTCCCGCCAAGATTTATGCCAACGAGGGAATAGCCCAGATTATATTCCTGGAGGCGGATGAAATCACCAGGATGTCCTACAGGGACAGGAAGGGGAAGTACCAGAATCAGGAGGGGATAATCCCTCCGATGGTTGAGCTTTAGAGGGGGTTAGCATGGATAAGGATAAGCAGAAGGCTCTCGAAGCCACCCTGAAAGTTGTGGAGAAGGAATTCGGGAAGGGAACCGTTATGCGCCTGAGCGACAGGGCGAAGGTGCAGGTTCCCGTTATACCCACAGGTTCTCTCACTCTCGACTATGCCCTTGGAATAGGAGGATATCCCCGCGGAAGAATCATAGAGATCTATGGACAGGAGGCATCCGGTAAAACGACCCTCGCCCTGATGGCCATGGCCGAAGCTCAGAAGAGTGGTGGATCTGTTCTCTTCATAGACGCAGAGCATGCATTCGATCCCGAATATGCCCGCCTCATAGGGGTCGATGTGGAGGACGGGAATCTCTTCATAGCGCAGCCCGATTACGGGGAGCAGGCCCTCGAGATTATGGACAGGTTCGTCCGGAGTTCCGCAGTGGATCTTATAGTGGTGGATTCCGTTGCTGCTCTGGTCCCGAAGGCGGAGCTGGATGGAGCCATGGACGATTCCACGGTGGGCGTCCACGCCCGCATGATGAGCAAGGCCCTCAGGAAGCTGACCGGTGCGATAAGCAAAACCCGTACCGTGGCCATCTTCATAAATCAGGTCAGGGAGAAGATAGGGGTAATGTACGGGAATCCGGAGACCACTACGGGAGGAAGGGCCCTGAAGTTCTTCGCATCTGTCAGGCTGGAGGTTCGCAGGGGGGAGACCCTGAAGGAGGGCAATACACCGATCGGGCATCGCATAAAGGTGAAAGTGGTGAAGAATAAACTGGCTCCCCCGTACAGGGAGGCCGCTTTCGACCTGATTTACGGAGAGGGCATAGACAGGCTGGGGGAGCTCTTTGACCTGGCTGTTCAGTTGAAGATCATAAAGAAGGCAGGCTCGTGGTTCTCCTTCGAGGGGGAGCAGCTTGCTCAGGGAAGGGAGAAATCCCTGAAGGTTCTGAGAGAGGACTCCGCCCTCAGGGAGCGCATAGAAAGGGCCGTAATGGAGAAGTTAAAAGGAGAACAAGGGGGAGAAGATGGAAGACAGGAAGGAGAAGCGAAATAACAATATAAAGTTCACCCGCAGGATCAGGGCGGGCAGGAGAACATACTATCTGGATGTGAAGGTGAACAGCAAGGGGGAGAACTATCTCGTGATAAGCGAGAACAGGAAGACGGAGGAAGGGGTCAAGCGCCAGTTGATAATGATTTTCCCGGAGGATATAGATAAATTTTACGACGCTCTTCAGGAGGTCAGGGAATATCTGTAGGGGGCGTTCGCCCTCTGCTTAAAGCTCCCTCTCCATGTATGTCAGAAGTATGAACATATAGGCGGATATCAGGAAGAGGGCCAGCATCATCCACTCCACCCTGAAGTCCGTGGAGCCCTGAACACAGGCGATGAAGAACGGCACATACAGGGGAAGGGACAGGATGTAGAAGGACAGGGTTCTGAAGGTCAGTTTGATGGTTATCAGGGAGATGAGAAGTCCGATCACGGATATTCCTGCCAGCCCCACAGGGATGAACAGCCAGAAGGAAAGGGGAAAGGGCTCCTGCACCCTGAAGAGGACCACTATTGCGCTGAGGTTTATAAGGGAGGCTACGAGCAGGTAGAGGAGGGTGGAGAGAATTTTGGAGAGGGCGATGTGTCCATGGCTCAGGGGGCTCATGAGTACGCTGTACATGGCTTCATCTTCGAATTCATCCTCCACGACTTTGAGGGTGAACCCGGATGCATTAAGGAAATTCACAGCCCAGAACATGCCTGTTGCCATATCCCGAATGTACTCAAGGGGTATCGCCAGAGACAGGATGAATACCAGGAGAATATTGTTTATGACGAAAGCCCACAGATAACTGGAGGAACGCAGGGGCAGAAGCAGGTCCTTATAGATTAATCTCAGCATGGCTGTCCAGTCCCAGGTCCTCGTGGGTTGCTATGAGCACGATGCGGTCCCTCATGGAGGAGATTATTTCGATAAATGTCTCTCTGGAGCGGGAGTCCAGTGCGGTGGTGGGCTCATCGAGCAGATACAGGGGCACTTCTCTCATGAGGGTCCGGACGAGGCCCACTTTCTGCAGATTACCGCGGGAGAGCTTCCTCAGGGGATAGTGCATGTACTCGATCAGGCCGAATTTCTCCACCATGGGCATGTAATCGCCCCCGTGGATGCTGGAAAAGAAGTCCAGATTCTCCTTCACGCTCATGTGGGGATAGAGGCCGGTTCTGTGGCCCAGGTAGGATATCAGGGGTCTCGCCTCCCGGGGGGTTCTGTCCAGTACTTTTACCCTTCCGCGGGTGGGCCTTTCTATTCCCGCCAGGATGCGCAGGAGGGTGCTCTTTCCGGATCCGTTGGGTCCTCTGATTATGCTGATGCCCTTTCCTATCGTCAGGTTCAATTCATCGAAGACCACCCTGGGGCCGTATCGCTTGTGGACTTTTTCCAGCAGAATCATGCTCCGATAGGGGCCCCGAAAACGGGGCCAGAATAAATCATTCTTGATCCTTTTCTTCCTTCGACTGGGCTTCGGATGCACCTTTCTGCTTCTTCTGGAAGTACATCAGTGCCAGTATTAGTACTATTGCAACCAGAGCCACCAGTACATACTTATACTTCGAGAGGAGATCAGCTATGCCTCCAGCACCGCCGGTGGAGGCTTCGAGGGTGAAGGGGGAATTCCCTCCGTATATTACGAGAGAGATATTGCCCATGGGCTGCTCGCCCTGGGGGGTCAGACCGCTGACTTTGTGCTTAAGCCTCTTGGGGACTGCGAGGGAGTACTGTATGGCCCCGAAGTCCCTGTGCAACCTGAGTTTCTTCTTCACCGCATACACGAAGCCCACTATATTGTTGGCGTTGGGAACGACGAAGGGGCGGATGAACAGGGTATCGCCCACTATTTCCACCGTATCCGTCGGGAGGCCCGTGTATCTGAATCCTGTGAAGCCTTCGGGAAGCACCACTTTTACTATGGGATTTTCCGGAATGGAGGCTTCTTTGCCCTGCTTCGCAAGGTAGATGTTCTCCGAGACCACAATCAGGGTATCCTGGTCCACGACGAAGGCATCGTATCCGATTATCGATACATCCTCGGCCTTATTGGTCACATTGTAAACGAGCACCTTTTCATCCCCTTTCAGGGGAAGTGCCAGGACGGGGCTGAAGAAATCGTATCCTCTGTACCTGACCTGTACTCCTATGTTCTTCACAGTGGTGTCCGCAACATCGAATTCCAGCTTTCCGTTCTTCACGACCCCGCTGTCTATGACCATGGCCCTTCCATCGGGGTATATCCCGTAAACGATGGCATAGGCGCTGTCGACCGGTTGCCCCGTCGTCGCATTCTCGACGGGCAGTGTTAAACCTGCAATCAGATAAATTATCATCATCCTTACTCTATCCCCGCTATTATTTCACCGCCGTCCACATGTATGACATTCCCCGTCATCCAGTCGAAGTCCCGGGAGGTGAAGCCGGCTATTGCTTTCGCCACATCCTGTGGTGTGGTGAGCCTGCCGGAGGGGTTCCTCTTCAGGGTGAACTCCACTATGTTCTCGTGCCCCGGAATCTTCCTGAGGGCGGGGGTGTCTGTGACGCCCGCCATTATAGCGTTGGCGGTTATGCCGTATGGTGCCAGTTCGAGCGCCAGCTGACGGATATGGCTCTCTATGAGGGCTTTGGCCCCTGAGACGGCTCCGTAGTGCTTCGTGACCCGCAGGCTTCCCTCGCTGGTCATGGCAAATATGCGTCCTCCGGGAGAGAGGAAGAGGTTCCTGTAGAAGACCTCCTGTGTCCAGTAAACGAGGGTGTTGGCCATGAGATGAAGGGTCATTTCGAGTTGCTTCCGCTTGAGGGCTTCCTCTCTCTTTTCTGCTATGAAGGGAACGAGGGTTCCGAAGGCGATGGAGTGCATGAGGACCCGGATTTTCGCATCCGGATATTTCGCCTGGAATTCGTCCAGCACCTGGTTCATCTTCTTCTCATCGCCGGCATTGATATTGAAAAATTCCGCCTTCGCTCCATTCTTTTCCACTTCCTCTCTGGTTTTTACGGCGTTTTCTATGGTGGCTTTCGTGTCGAAATGCACGCCGAGAATATGGAAACCCCTCCGGGAGAGCTCTATCGCCGTGGCCCTCCCGAAGCCGCTCGATGCACCCAGTATTAATGCCCAATCTTTCATAGGGGAAAGTTTAAAGTGAAGAATGTTTTAAAATTTCTCAACCATGAAGATCCTTGGAATTCACGACGGTCATACTGCTACAGCATGCGTGATGATAGATGGCGAAATTAAGGCCATGGTTTCAGAGGAGCGACTGTGGCATCAGAAAGAAAGAGGTGGTTTCCCCCGAAAGGCCATAGAGGAGGTATTGAAGATTTCCGGTATATCGGCCCGTGATATAGATAGAGTTGCTGTATCGACGATTACTCCTCCTCTTCTTCCTGAAGAGTTTTCGGATCCAAAATTTCCGCGCAATCTTTATCAGGCTTTATACCGATTTATTCCCAGGACCCTTTTGCAGGGGGACTGGTATGTGGATTTACTCGTCGGGTGGGTTGAAAGATTTTCGAGAAGAAGAGAGAAAATTGAAAAATTGCTTCGTGATATGGGTATTGATGCATCCATTGAATTTGTAGAACATCATCTTGCTCATGCGGCTTCTGCTTATTTTGGCTCGGGGTTCAACAGGGCCCTGGTCGTTACACTGGATGGCTCCGGTGATGGGATTAGCGGGAGTTATTATCATGCAGAGGGTTTAAGTCTGAACCGCATAGGAAGAATCTCGGCATACAATTCGATAGGAGAGTTCTATACCCGTATCACCGAGTATCTGGGAATGAAGCCCCTGTCTCATGAGTATAAAGTAATGGGACTGGCACCTTATGCCAACATCGAATATGCACAGAGGATCTACAGGGAAAAAGTTAGAAATCTGTTCGAGGTCAGGGGTGATAAGATCATTAATCGGTCGGGTGTCTATAAGAGGGACTACCTCGGGTTGTTTAGAAAACTCTTCTTTAAAGTCCGCTTCGATAGTATTGCTTATTCGGCCCAGAAGCTGCTTGAGGACATTGTTTATGAGTGGATCGAGAACATAAGGGGCTCGTATGATACTATTGCTGCCGCGGGTGGCGTATTTATGAATGTTAAGATGAATTACGGACTACTTCGAAGATTCTCCAATGTGTTCATTATGCCCTCTTCAGGTGATGAAAGCACTGCTTATGGGGCTGCGGCTTATGTTTCGGCTCAAAATGGAATCAGGCCCAAGCCCCTGGGGAATTTATATTTTGGAAGGAATTTCGATGATAGAGAGGTGGAAAAAGCTCTGGAAGAACTGGACGAGTCAGAGTTCGTAGTAGAAAAGATCGGTGACGACATTCATGAATATGTGGCTGAGATGCTGGTCGATGGCTTTATAGTGGCGAGATTTTATGGTCCATCCGAGTGGGGGGCAAGGGCCCTTGGAAATCGTTCTATCCTTGCGGATCCCAGAAACTATGGCGTCATTTCCCGGATTAACAGAGCGATAAAGAAGAGGGATTTCTGGATGCCATTTGCCCCATCTGTACTGGCGGAAGTGTTCGAGGATTATTTCGATGTTCCTGTTAGAACTAAGAGCGAAAAATATATGATAATCGCTTACCCCACCAGGGCAGCAGCACGAAGTTCCATACCGGCCGGATTGCATCAGCATGATCTAACAGGAAGACCCCAGGTTGTTTTCGAAGAGGACAATCCAGAATATTACCGCCTGATCAAAAGGTTTATGGAAAAGACGGGCGTGGGAGGTGTGCTCAATACTTCTTTCAATCTTCATGGTTATCCCATTGTCTATACGCCTGAGCAGGCTATATTTACGCTGAAGAATTCCGACCTGGATGCTCTCGCTATTGGTCCCTATATGGTGAGGAGGAAAAGACCTGTTTCGGAGTGAACAGGCATGCTCTCTGGAAATTAAATTCAGCCGATATCCTTTAAAATTTGGTTCCTTCCGGGGCGGTAGCTCAGGTGGGAGAGCGCCTGGTTTGCACCCAGGAGGTCAGGGGTTCGACTCCCCTCCGCTCCACTTATTTTATGCAGTAAAATCGGGCTGGAACAATGGGCAAAGACAACAGGATCAGGATTCTCTCCGGGTCAGCTTCCATGCAACTGCTCGAGAAGATATCCCATTATCTGGATGTGGAACCTGTGGACACATATGTGGGCCGCTTTTCCGATGGGGAAATAAGGGTTCAGATCAGGGAAAATATAAGGGGCGACAATGTGTACATAATCCAGTCCACCAATCCCCCCGGAGACAACATAATGGAGCTTCTGCTTCTCATAGATGCTGCGAAGAGGGCATCTGCGAGGAGTATTGCCGCTGTCATTCCCTACTTCGGATATGCCCGTCAGGACAGAAAAGACGCTCCCCGTGTCCCCATAAGTGCGAAGGTGATGGCCAACCTTCTTCAGACGGTTGGAGCGAGCAGGGTCCTCACCGTTGACCTCCATGCGGACCAGATTCAGGGATTCTTCGATATCCCCGTGGACAACCTGTATGCGATTCCGGTGTTCAAGGAGTACATACAGAAGAAGTTTCCCGACATCAATCGGAATGATTTCGTCGTGGTTTCCCCGGATGCGGGGGGAACGCGCAGGGCAAGGCTCTTCGCAAGGAAGCTGGGGGACCTGCCCATTGCCCTGATCGATAAGAGGCGGCCCAGGCCCAATGTGGCTGAAGTAATGAATGTCATAGGGGAGGTGGAGGGTAAGGTTGCCATAATCGTGGACGATATAATCGATACGGGTAACAGTGTCAGGAGCGCATCCATAGCCCTCAAGGAGAAGGGGGCCACGGAAATCTATGTGCTCATTACCCACGGCATCTTCTCCGGCAGGGCCCGGGAAATCCTGGATGATGCACCGATTAACGAGATAGTGATAACGGATACGATAGAGGGGAACGAGGATAGGCTCCCGGCAAAGGCCCGCAAGATTTCCATAGCGGGTCTCATGGGTGAGGCCATCAGAAGGATACATTATTCCGAATCCCTGAGCGTTCTGTTCCTGTAGCCAGTAAAATTTTCGTCAAATTAAAGGAAAAAAGGAGAGGGTTCTATGCAGGTATTCAAGATGGATGCCAGGTTGAGGGAAAAGCTGGGCAAGGAAGCCGCAAAGAAATACAGGAAGGAAGGCCTCGTGCCCGCAGAAGCTTACGGAGCAGGAGAAAAGAACTATCACCTGCTGGTTAAGAGGAAGGATGTGGAAGATGTCATAAGGGAGTCCCACGGAGAGACTGTTCTCATAGAGCTGAATTTCGATGGGGAGAGGAAGCTGGCCTTCATACAGGATATTCAGAGGGATAAAGTGAAGGGATTCATTATCCATGTGGATTTCCACATAGTCCACGAGGGCGAGAAGGTGGAGGTGACTGTTCCGGTAGTCGTCGTGGGTCAGGAGGAATCGCCGGGGCTCAAGAAGGGCGGTATCCTCGATATACAGCTCCACGAGCTCACTGTATGGGCACTTCCTATGGCTGTTCCCGGAACCATAGAAATAGATGTTTCCCGCCTGGACATCGGGGATGTGGTCCATGTGGGTGATATAAAGATAGAAGGGGTGGAATTCGAGCACGATGACGATGAGGTGATCCTGAGTATCGTGGCTCCGAGGACCGAGGAAGAAGTGGTTGAGGAAACTGCGGAAGAGGGTGAGGAAGCGGAAGGGACTGCATCTTCCGAAGGAGAGCAATAACAATTGCTCTACATCGTGGGCCTTGGCAATAAAGGGGACAGGTATAGATTCAACAGGCACAATGTGGGGTGGTTATTCCTGGATTGGGTGGCGCAGGAGTGGGGCTGTTCGTTTTCGGCTGGCATGGGGGAGTACGCCCACTCCCCGTGCAAATATTTCCACATGTTCAAACCGCTTACCTATATGAATCTGTCCGGGTGGGCGGTAAAGGAAATAGTCCGGCACTTCAAGGTGCCGCTGGATAAACTGATTATAATATACGATGATGTGGACCTCCCATTCGGGAGCGTTAGATTCAGGTTGAAGGGCTCTGCGGGGACGCACAATGGGATGAAGTCCATCGTATATCACCTGGAAACTCAGGAATTCCCCCGGGTTCGAATCGGTGTAGGGAGACCCCCGGAGGGGGTTCCCCTTTCGGCATGGGTCCTCTCGGATTTCTCCGAAGAGGAACTTGCAGTGCTGAGGGAAAGGGTTTTTCCGGGAATACTGGAGGGTCTGATACTGTACGACAGGGGGCTCGTGGACCGGGCCCTTGAGAAGATCAACACCATAAAGGGGGTGGAGGTATGAGCATGATAGGAATTATCGGGTTCTCGTTTCTGGCAGGAGTGATAACCCTGATAAGTGCCCTGTGGTTCAGGACGAGCGTTTTGAAACTCAGCCAGGGCACGGAGGATATGGCCCGGATTTCCTCTTACATCAGAGAGGGTGCCAGGGCTTTTCTCATAAGGGAATACAGGACGATCGCTTACCTCTCCATCCTGGTCATACTCCTGATCATATTCGGACTTTCATACGAGGGTCTGGACTATGTTCTGTATTCAGCAGTTGCATTCGTAATAGGCGCTTCCTTCTCCCTTCTGGCGGGATGGATAGGAATGGATACTGCAACAAGCTCCAACGCAAGGACTGCCGCTGCTGCAAAGGAAAAGGGGCTTTTAGAAGCATTCAAGGTGGCATACAAGGGCGGTTCCGTAATGGGCCTGGGTGTGGCAAGTCTGGCCCTTATGGGAATGACAGGTCTTTTCCTCCTGTTCTATTACCTGACCGGTAATCTCAAACTGGCCGCCAATGTGATAACGGGCTTTTCCATGGGAGCCGCTTTCGTGGCCCTCTTCGCGAGGGTGGGCGGAGGAATCTATACGAAGGCCGCCGATGTGGGTGCAGACCTGGTGGGTAAAGTGGAGGCGGGCATTCCCGAAGACGATCCCCGCAATCCTGCGGTAATAGCGGACAATGTGGGGGACAATGTGGGGGATACTGCAGGAATGGGTGCTGACCTGTACGATTCCTATGTGGCCGGTACCGTCGCCGCGGTGGTCATAGCCTCCCTTAACAGCAATCCCGATATAGCCCTCAAAGGGGTTGCCTATGCGTTCGTGCTGGGGGCTCTCGGAACCCTCTCTTCCATTCTCGGTTATTTCTTCATCCCACTGTTCAAGAACATGCGCCCCGAGAGGATCCTCATGAACACCGTTTTCGCCGTGGGCGTGGTGTTCGCAATCCTGGGTGCCCTAATCACCCTTTACATCTACGGGGATCTCACCCTTTTCTGGCCCCTCCTGTTCGGCCTGGTATCCGGAATCCTCATCGGGTATATGGCGGAATATTACTCCACCGGAAAGCGGATAGAGGAGCTGGCGAAGGCCTCCCGCTCGGGTGTTGCCGTTAACATAATAGAGGGTATAGCCCTGGGAATGAGGAGCTCGGTGATACCTGCGATTGCGGTCTCCATCGCTTTCGTGGTGGCCTTCAAGCTGGGAGAGCTGACTCCCTACAACGGCTGGTACGGTGTGGCGATAGCCTGTATAGGTATGCTGGCGATAGCCGGTATTACAGTGACGGTGGATGCCTTCGGCCCCATCGCTGACAATGCCGGTGGAATTGTGGAGATGACGGGTCTCGGAAGCGAGGTGAGGAGGATTACCGACACCCTGGATGCCGCAGGAAATACCACGGCTGCGATAGGTAAGGGATTTGCCATAGGATCTGCAATATTCACGGTGATGGCTGTCTTTTCCGCTTATACGGATGTGGTTAAGGCCAAATTCGTGGCGGACTTCCTTCCCACCCTCCTGGAGCCCCATATCATAGCCGCGGCTCTGATCGGGGCGATAGTGCCCTTTTACTTCTCCTCGGAAGCCATAAGGGCAGTGGGCAGGACCGCACAGCTCGTCGTGGAAGAGGTCAGACGCCAGTGGAAGGAAAAGAAGATCATGGAGGGCATAGACAGACCCGATTATGCAAGGGTTGTCGATATTACTACCGCCGGCGCTATAAAGAATATGGCGAAGCCGGGACTCGTGGCCTTCCTCTCCCCCCTGCTGGTCGGTTCGATTCTGGGTCTGGAGGCTCTTGGTGGTTTCCTGGTGGGCGCCATGGTTTCAGGGATACCCCTGGCCCTGTTCATGAACAATGCCGGTGCGGCATGGGATAACGCAAAGAAGTTCATAGAGCAGACCGGAGAATTCGGCGGTAGGGGTTCTGCAACCCACAAGGCCACGGTTGAGGGCGATACCGTGGGAGATCCCTTCAAGGACACGGCCGGTCCATCCCTGAACATATTGCTGAAGATGATGTCCATCGTATCCCTGGTCTTTATCCCTCTGATGTACTTCCTCTATTACAACATCTTCTCGAAGATTTTCAGCTTCTGACTGTAATGGCGGGGCTCTTCCCCGCCCATCGACCAAAACTATAAAATTTCATGCCATTGAGGGGAAGGACATGGAAAGGGAATACATAATCGTAAGGGGAGCCAGACAGCACAACCTGAAGAATATAGATGTGAAGATTCCGCGCAATCGATTCGTTGTGATAACCGGCGTCTCGGGAAGCGGGAAATCTTCCCTTGCATTCGATACCATATACGCGGAGGGGCAGAGGAGATATGTGGAGAGCCTTTCCTCCTATGCAAGGCAGTTCCTCGGAATAATGGAGAAGCCTGATGTGGACTCCATAGAGGGCCTTTCCCCCGCAATAGCCATAGACCAGAGGAAGATTCAGAAGAATCCCAGGTCCATAGTGGCCACCACCACGGAGATATACGATTATCTCAGGCTTCTGTTCGCCCGGGTTGGAACCCCATACTGCCCCCACGATGGCACCCCCCTGAGGAAGTGGAGTGTGGATGAAATCGTGGACCGGATCATGGCCCTCGGAGAGGGGCAGAAGATTACGATACTGGCTCCGGTAATAAGGGGGAAGAAGGGGGAATTCAGGAGGCTCCTGGAGAAGTACAGCAGAAAGTACAACCGGGTAATGATAGATGGAATCCTCTACACCTTCGAAGAGGTACCTTCCCTGGACAAGAATAAGAAGCACGATATAGACATCGTCATAGACAGGCTTGTAATCCGCGAGGATATAAGGCAGAGGCTTTCGGAGAGCATCGAACTGGCATTGAAGGAGACCGAAGGGCTCGTAAAGGTCCTTACCAGGGATGGGAAGGAGTTCCTGTTCTCCCAGAATCTCGCATGTCCCGTATGTGGATTCTCCATGCCTGAACTGGAGCCGAGACTCTTTTCCTTCAACAGCCCCTACGGGGCGTGTCCCGAGTGCCACGGTCTGGGCTTTAAGCTGGAAATAGAGCCCGCACTGCTTATAAGCGAGGAGCTTTCTATACTGGAAGGAGCGATCCTGCCCCTGGGGGAACCCGGGTTCAGGGTCAGGGAGATGCTCGAGATGCTGGCGAGGGAGTTTGGAGTGGATATAAATAAGCCCTGGAAGCAGTTGCCCGCGGATTTCAGGGATGCGGTGCTCTACGGGTACGACAACTATGTGTACTGGGAGGGGGTCATCAATTATCTGTGGAGGAGATACAGAGAGACCCAGTCCGATTATGTGAAGGAGGAGATCGAGAAGTACATGGTTCAGGTCCAGTGTCCGGTATGTGGGGGCTCCAGGCTCAAGCCGGAGGTCCTCAGCGTAAAGGTGGCGGATAAGAGCATATGGGATATTACCAGGATGAGCGTGGATGAGGCGTACGAGTTCTTCGAGAATCTGCACTTTCAGGAGGAGGGGAAGCGTCTCATAGCGGAGAAGATCATAAAGGAGATCAAAAAGAGGCTTCAGTTCCTGAAGCAGGTGGGGGTGGGGTACCTGACTCTGGACAGGACAGTGGAAAGTCTCTCGGGGGGAGAGGAGCAGAGGGTAAGGCTTGCGACCCAGATTGGCTCCGGCCTCACCGGAGTGCTCTATGTTCTGGATGAGCCCTCCATAGGGCTCCATCCGCGGGACACCCAGAGGCTCATAGATACCCTCAAGAGGCTGAGGGATCAGGGAAATACCGTAATCGTGGTGGAGCACGATGAGAACACCATAAGGCAGGCTGACTGGGTCATAGACCTGGGACCGGGGGCGGGGGATAATGGGGGAAGGATTGTGGCGGAGGGGCCTGTGGAGAAGCTGAAAGAATACCCCGAGTCCCTTACCGCCCAGTATCTGTTCGGCAGAAAAGAGATTCCCATTCCCGAAATCCGGAAGTCCCCTTCTGAGAAGTGGCTCATAGTGGAGGGGGCAAGGGGAAACAACCTGAAGAACTTAACCGTGAGGATTCCCCTCGGTCTCCTCGTGGTATTCACCGGGGTATCCGGAAGCGGGAAGTCATCTCTGGTAATAGATACCCTCTACAGGGCTCTCAAGAGGCACTTTTACAAATCCCGCCTTCAACCCCTGCCCTATGACCGCATACTGGGCCTGGAGCACATAGACAAGGTTATAAATGTGGATCAGTCCCCCATAGGGAGGACGCCGAGGTCCAATCCCGCCACATACACGGGGGTATTCACTGATATAAGGGAGCTGTTCGCCCGGACCGAAGAGGCCCGCATAAGGGGATACACGAAGGGGCGATTCTCCTTCAACAAGCCGGGAGGGCGGTGCGAGGCCTGTCAGGGGGAAGGTTATATTAAGGTGGAGATGTACTTCCTCCCGGACATCTATGTGCCCTGTGAAGTGTGCAAGGGAAGGAGGTACAACAGGGAAACCCTTGAGGTGCGCTACAGGGGCAGGAATATTGCAGAAGTTCTCGATATGAGCGTGGATGAGGCGTACGAATTCTTCAGGGATATTCCCAGGATAGAGAGGAAGCTCAGGCTCCTGAGGGATGTGGGCCTGGGTTATATAAAACTGGGACAGCCCGCCACCACCCTGTCGGGAGGAGAGGCCCAGAGGGTAAAGCTGGCCAAGGAACTCAACAAGATAGCCACCGGGAGAACCGTGTACATTCTGGATGAGCCCACCACCGGTCTCCACTTCGAGGATGTCAGGAAGCTCATAAATGTCCTCAGGAGGCTGGTGGACAGGGGGAATACAGTTATCGTTATAGAGCACAATCTGGATGTAATAAAGTCCGCCGACTGGATCATAGACCTGGGACCCGAAGGGGGAGATGCGGGAGGATACATAGTGGCGGAGGGCACCCCTGAGGATGTGGCGATGGTGGAGGAGTCCCATACGGGTAGGTACCTGAGGGAAATCCTGAGGGACAGGCTGGAGATTCAAAAGACGGGGTAAAGGTCAGGGCAGGAGGGCGGCGAAGCCGCCCATGGATGTTCTATTCGAACTGCTTGAGATACTCCAGATATTCTTCCTTCACGGATATGTCGGCATCGATGGGGGCTATGCCGCCTGCCAGCTTCCTGTACTTCTCATCGCCGGGCTCTGTTCCCTCTTCCACATATATGATGCCAACGGGAATCTTTCCACGGCTCATAACTTCCTTCACCTTATCCATCGCTTCGAGGCGGTCGTGAACATTGTAATCCCTGTTTTCGTCCACATATTCGATGTGCTCCCTGTACCAGTCGTATGTGTTGAACCTGTTCCAGGTGACGCACGGAGATATGTCATCGACGAAGGAGAATCCCCTGTGCTTTATGGCCTCCTTGAACACTTTTACCAGATGGGGGGCATTTCCGGAGAAGGTTTTTGCGACGAATGTGGCTCCCTGTGCCAGAGCCACCATGAGGGGATTCATGGGGTAATCCACCACACCGTAGGGGGAAGTGCCCGTCTTATGGCCGGGAAGACTGGTGGGTGATGCCTGCCCCTTTGTAAGACCGTAAATCTGGTTGTTCATGACTATGTAGGTAATGTCTATGTTTCTCCTGTTGGCGTGCAGGAAGTGGTTTCCGCCGATGGCGTATCCATCTCCATCGCCTCCCGCGGCGATGACGGTCAATCTGGGATTGGCTAATTTCACGGCCTGAGCGGTGGGGAGGACCCTTCCGTGGATTCCGTGGTACCCGTATGTCTTTATGTAGTCGGAAATCTTACCGGAACAGCCGATACCGGAGACCACCACCACTTCGTGGGGTGGAATCCCCAGCTCCGCAAGGGCCCTCTTCAGGCCCATCAAAACTGCATAATCCCCACACCCCGGACACCATGTGGGGAAGTGGGAATCGAAATCGGTTGGCTTCAGCTTCACATTAACCGACATAGCTCAGAACCTCCTTTACTTTCTTTTCTATGATTTCGGGTGTGAACCCATATCCATCGTACTTCCTCAGAACTTCCAGTTTGTCGTGGTTCTCATAGACCATCCTTATGAGATGGGAAAGCTGGGCCTGAGCATTGTGGTCCACCACTATAACCTTCTGCGAGGAGTCTATGAAGTGGCTCAGCCCCTCCGTATCCACGGGCCAGAGGGTCCTCATCTGGAGGAATTTCACTTTTATCCCTTCGGCCGAGAGGTTTTCTATGGCCTCCATTATGGGACCGTATGTGTATCCATAGCCTATGATCCCGATTTCCGCATCCTCATATCCGTGAATCAGGTCCCCGGGAAGGTCGCCGCTCTGACGGGCGGTACTGTATATCTTGCGCAGGCGCTTGTCCATCATCGCGGTCCTCATCTTCGGATCCTCTGTGGTATAACCGTCCTCCTGATGTTCATTGGAGTTGGCGGTGTATATGCCCCCTTCCTGACCGGGGATGCTCCTGGGGGAGATACCGTCCTCGGTAATTTTGTATCTGAGGAACTGCCCTTCCTTTTCGACAATCGCTTTGATTTCCTCCTGAGTGAGGAGCTTGCCCCTTTCGATTTTAACTCCATCTATGGTAATATCCTCCACGGGGATGGAAAACTTGTTCTGGGCCAGTATCTGGTCCGTAAGGAGGATGACCGGAGTCTGGTACTTCTCTGCGAGGTTGAATGCATCTATGGTGAGCCAGTACATTTCCTTCACATTGCCCGGTGCTATGACGATTCTGGGGGCATCACCGTGCCCGCCGAATACAGCATGGAACAGGTCGGACTGCTCCGGTTTCGTCGGCAGTCCGGTGGAGGGACCGCCCCTCTGGGCCACATATATGACCAGCGGGGTTTCGTTCATGACCAGCAGACCGAGGGTTTCCGTTTTCAGAGACAGACCGGGTCCGCTGGTGGATGTCATCGCCCTGACACCGGCATAGGCGGCACCCGCGGCGTAGTTGATGGCAGACAGCTCATCCTCTGCCTGTATCATTACACCGCCGTATTTCGGAAGCTCCCTTGCCAGGATTTCCAGCACATCGGTGGCGGGGGTTATGGGGTAGCTGGATATGAATCTGCATCCAGCCACTATTGCACCGAAGGCGACAGCCTCATTGCCCATGATGAAGTAGGTCTTCTTTGCATCCGGGATTTCCTCCACCACATACTCATCTCTCTTGGGAAGGTTCTCCTTCGCATAGTTCCATCCCTTGAGGAATGCCTCCACATTACTGCTGGCAATCTTTTCTCCCTTGCGGGCATGGAAGAATTTATAGATGATTTCGCTTGTCCTCTTCTGATCCATCCCCAGAAGGTAGGAGGCAACGCCGACAGCCACGATATTCTTTATGACCTCCAGACCCAGTTCCTCTTTCGCAATCTTCTTGAGGGGAGCGTAATAGTAGTAAATATCGTCCCTTATGAGCTCGGGGGGGAGCTCCTTCTTCACGGAATTGTCGTATATCACCACACCGCCGGGGACCAGGTCGTGCAGGTGTATCCTCACATTGGTGTCATCGAATGCCAGAAGGTAGTCCAGTTTGTTCTTCCTTCCGTAATAAATCTGGCGGTCCTTCAGCCTTATGGTCATATTTGTGGGAAGGCCCCTTATGTTGGAAGGAAAATCTTTATAAGTGGCGAGCCACAGGCCCATGTCCTTCCATATCTTGGAAAGGACATCTCCCGTCGTTAAACTTCCATCTCCAGCCCGTCCAGCCACCCGAAATGTAAGGTCGTTCTTCTTCATGGTAACTCCTCCTATTGAGAAATTTTAAAGGAGCAGTAAAGACATTTATGTTTCCCGGACCGAAATTCTTACCGGGAACCGCCCCAGGACGATGCATTATCTCTCCTCAACCCTACGGCATTTAAAATCATTACCGGGCATGGATGTCATGGGAAGGTTCAGTAGGAATTTATTGAAGAGGGTTCCGGTCCTTATAATCCTGCTGACACCTGTTTCATACGGCTTATCTTCTGGTGAAAAATCCCGTGCCTAAAAGAGACGGGGTGGAAGACAAATTGGTGGTTTATAATGATTTAAATCCTTACTACAACTGCCTGTTGGAAGGAATCTCTCCTGGTCCGTCCTGATTACCTCTCATAAGTAGTCTGTACAGGGTTTTCCAGGCAGAGGAGGACAGGACTGGAAAATAAAAGTTTGACTTTTTGCAGTAATTTACTCGGCAGGGGGAGACGATCCCCCTGTTATCTCATGGAATAGCCACTGTTCTTGCGGAGTTCTCCCCTGACCTCAGGATATATACGCCCGGAGATAGGGAAATTGAACCGCTGGAGTGGGGATTCAGCTGTACACTGCTCACCATCTTCCCCGATGGGCTGAATACTCTAAGGAGCGTGGCTGTGCTTCCTGTGTTCTCGAGAATAATGCGCCCCGGAAGAATTCTGAGGGCGATGGGTGTGTTTTCCATCCTTTCGCGGGTGTTCAATGGAGTCTCCCCATACACCTTATAGATGAGGCCATCTACCGAATTGATGTCCATTTCGCCTGCCACCACATACTCCCCGAGAGGTCCTGTAATCACTCCATGGACTCTGGAGTTCGCAGTATCTTCTATGAATACGCTCCACAGGGTGTCTCCATAATCCGGTTCTATCTTCAAAAGCCAGGCCATGGTGGTGGATGTTAATGTATCCTCATAATCTGCCGCCAGCACATAGTAGCCGGCAGGACTGACGGAAATTGCCCGACCGTAGCCGTTTCCATACCTTCTAACCCACTCGAGGGAGCCATCGAGGGCGGATACCCTGGCCGCCACCACCCTGGAACTATCCAGACCATAGCCGCTGAAGGAGGAGATGGCATAATAATTTCCGTCCAGGGCAATTCCTGTGGCGAAGTTGGAGCCTGCATCTCCGAAGGACACTGCCCACAGGCTATCACCCGAAACACAGGAAACCTTGAGGATATAGTTGTCATAACCTGCACCCCATGTGGCGCCTGCGGCAATGCAGTTTCCATAGCTGTCCACGGCGAGGTCCGATAGGATATCCATATCCGCCGTCCCGTATAGGCCCCTCCAGACTTCCGAACCATCGACCGGATTCACTTTAATAAAGGCAAACTCCGCCCCCTTCGTATCGGTGGAAACTGTCGCCCCGATTACATAGTAGCCGTCCGGCAGCAGGGCAACTGCGGAAGCATCTCCCGCCCCGTATGTCATATCCCACACCACATTACCCGCTGTATCCACTCTGACAGCCCATACGAGGGTGTCCCTCTGGCCCACCACTGTGTAATAGCCCTCCGGGTCCACCATGATGTCGTGGGGCCATTCGAAGACCCCCGATTGACCCAGCAGGATGCTCCTTACTGTATCCCCTGAGGAGGAGTCCACGATAAGAATCCACAGGTCCGGGTCGAAATTTCCGGAGAGCCACGAGGGACCTGCCACAACATACCTTCCCGTCGAATCCATTGCCACAGCCTCGAACCAGTCGTAATCATTTCCACCGTAGGTCTTTAACCACAGCAGACTTCCCTCCTGCGAAACCAGGAAATACATCATTGCATACATCATGGCACATCCTCCCTGATGGAATATTCTGGATTCAATCCCGAACAGGACGATAGGTATAAGTCTATTTAAACCAATAACTTAATTTTCGCAAAACTTGTTTTGCCATCTTTTTCCCGAATTTTAACTCCCGTCCCCATCCCTTTAACATTTGCTCATGAAGTATGAATCAGTGAGAGCAACCGACCCCGAAATCTTCGAAGTTATAAAGAAAGAGACCGCCCGTCAGGAATACACTCTGGAGATGATAGCATCGGAAAACTACGCATCCAGGGCGGTGCTGGAGACCATGGCCACCGTTTTGAATAACAAGTATGCGGAGGGGTATCCCGGAAGGAGGTACTACGGTGGCTGCCAGTTCGTGGATATTGCCGAGAATCTGGCCATAGAGAGGGCAAAAGAGCTCTTTCGGGTGAGATTCGTGAATGTTCAGCCCCACAGCGGCTCTCAGGCGAACATGGCGGTCTATTTTGCCCTGATAAAACCCGGTGATACCATACTGTCGATGGAGCTGTCCCACGGCGGCCACCTGACCCACGGGCACAGGGTCAATTTCTCGGGTAAGCTCTACAATGTGGTGCACTACACCGTGCATCCGGAGACGGAGAGGATAGACTTCGACCTGGTCAGAAAACTGGCCAGAGAGCACAAACCCGCCATAATCGTCACGGGATACTCCGCATACCCCCGTATAATCGAATGGGACAGGTTCAGGGAGATTGCCGATGAAGTGGGAGCGTATGTAATGGCCGATATCGCCCATATCGCGGGGCTGGTGGCGGGTGGAGTACATCCATCCCCCATTCCGTATGTCCACGCCACCACGACCACCACCCACAAGACCCTGAGGGGACCCAGGGGTGGAATGGTGATGACCGATTATGAGGATATCGCAAAGAAAATCGACAAGACCGTATTCCCGGGAATCCAGGGGGGTCCCCTGATGCATGTGATAGCCGCCAAGGCCGTCGCATTCAGGGAAGCCCTGACCCCTTCTTTCAGAGAATATGCACAGCAGGTGGTGAAGAATGCAAAGGCCCTCGCGGAGGAGCTCATGAGGCAGGGGCTCAGACTGGTTTCGGGAGGTACGGATAATCACCTGATACTTGTGGACCTGAGATCCATAGGCATGAAGGGAAATGAGGCGGAGAGAATACTGGAGGAGGTGGGCATAACGGTAAACAAAAACACCATCCCCTTCGATCCCGAAAAGCCAACTGTAACCAGCGGGATCCGCATAGGGACTCCTATACTGACCACCAGGGGGATGAAAGAAGAGGAGATGCGTCAGGTTGGTCAAATAATAGCAAAAGTGCTTAAGGATGCATCTGAAGAGAACAAAAAGTGGGCAAAAGGAAAGGTCAGGGAGCTGGCTGAAGCCTTTCCCTTCTACAGAGATCTGCTCTGAGGTATGGTCCGGTCCTTCCGGGCCTTTACAATTTGTTTATGAGGAACTTACTTTTTGGAACCATTCTGCTGACCCCCGCCCTGGCGGGTGCCCAGATATGGGTGGAAGCAGGAGCCGGCCCATGGCTCCCATTCTTCGGCGCATTCAACACCAACCATAAGCCCGGTGTAGAAGCGAGAATAAGGGCAGGTGTATGGGTGGAACCTCCTGATTGGGCTGTTCAGGTATTCCCTTTCCTCCAGCAGGGAACCAGAATAGCTCCTTTCGTGGAAGTGTACCATACATGGAATCAGCTCAAACCGATCGTATGGGAAGTGCAGGATGGCGATACTCTGACCAGCGGAAACATGCTTTACCTGGGTCTGGGGAGCAAGCTGGTTCTCAATAGCGAGGGAAGTATTTCCTATGGAACTTCCATCTCTATGGGACTGCTCAACGAGTACGCTGTCAGCGGAACCGGTATAATAGGCGGTGGAACGCACTCGCCCCCCAGCTTCACCCCTTCCATCTTCTTCTCGGCTTTCATCACCTATAGATTATCGGATGGATTGTATCTGTTTGCGGAAGGGACCAGCGAAAGCCTTGGTTCCTTCTACGATGGATATACCGGCTGGTTCGAGGCAACAGCGGGCTTCGGACTCCGATTCTGATTCGGGGGGATTTCCCCCTGAAATGCAACCGGACCCTTATAATTTGTTTCGATGGAAATTCTCATTTTACTGGGATATGCGGGCTGGCCACAGCTACAGCCGGGCGGGGCGATACAGCACAGGGGTTATGTCATAAGGAGAAAGTACAGGCCGGATAACAGAACCACCATCAGGATAGAGGGGCCCGGGGGAAGAAGAGTCATAATCACCAACAGTCTTGGCAGGGTTATCAAAAGGGGGAGGATTCCCCTGACTATATTCGTCGGTCTTGCGGGAAGGTACACCATTGATGTGGAGGGAATCGGGACCATAACTCTGTATGTGAGGAGGGGGATGGACAACATAGTCCGCATAGGATGGAGTGATGATTACTGCGACGATTATCCATACACTGACCTGGATATAGAGGAGGGGAGGAGTTATCTGCTCATAAGGGAGCCCTATTATCGGACCATCCTGGAGGTCAGGAAGCCGGCGGGCTACAGGGTGGAGGTCAGAAGGTATGGCCGGATTATCCGCAGGGGTACTGTTCCCGCGAGGTGGAGTCTGCCGGCAGATGGCCCCTATAGAGTGATTCTGAAAAAGGGGAGCATAACCCTGTGGAGCAGGAGACTGTATCTCTGGGATGGCTACAGGCATCGCCTCTATGTCTGGCCCCCTCACCGTGCTTATATAGAGCCCATGCCGGAGGATGAATTCCGGAAGTTGATAACAATGCTCAGGAACGAGCAGATGGAATCATCCCGGCTCGATATAGTGAAGACCGCGGCTGAAGAGAACTACTTCACCAGTCAGCAGGTGAAGGAAATCATGGAAACCTTCGACTTCGAAGAAAACCGCATAAGGGTGGCCAAGCTCCTCTATCCCAGGGTTGTGGACAGGGAGAACTTCTTCGTGGTCCTATCGGCCCTTTCCTATTCTTCCTCCAGGCAGGAACTTCGCAGGTGGATCCAGCAGCAGGAGGAAGACTATTATGAGGATATTCCGGAAGATGATGACTGGCGTGAGGGGTGGGATTAGTTTGCTGGCTGTGGTTTTGTCCGGATGCGCCACATCCTATTATGGCGGAACGGGCAGTATATCTCCCGTGTTCGACCTCTATAGAAAGTACACCCTGGAGCTCCTTCCCCTCGAGACATCCCCGTACATACGGAGTGCTGACCTGAAGATACTCAACGACCTTCTACTTATGGAGCTGATGAATATGGGTATATTCAAACCGGTGGATTCGAAGGGCTCTGGAATACAGAGCGCAAAGGGAAAGCACATTAAGGCAGACATTCTGGCCACATACGATGTCCTCACGGCCCGCATGAGAGACGATGTGTTCGGGACCACTTATATGCTGGAGATAGTTGTGAAACTGGTGGATGGCCGCAGCGGGGAGATACTGTACTTCGGCAGGGGTACCGGATACGGAAAGACCAAAGGAGAAGCCATGGAAAATGCCGTCAGGGGAGCTCTCGAGCTCCTGCGTAAAAAGCTGGAGAAATAGTGGTTAGCAGAATTAAAATTTAAAGCAATGGAGAGCAGGGAGAGGCTGGCCAGGGGTAATATATGGAGGAGAATCGTATCGGTTCTAGTGCAGGGTCTGGCGTGGTTTGCTCCCACAAGAGCCTCAGGGTATTCTTCTATAGAATCCGTGGAGTGAAGATAGGCAGAAATGTGGAGATAGGATATTTCTGCATAATCGACAATGTGCATCCCCACATGGTGGAAATAGAGGACAATGTTACCATAGCCGCCATGTCCATAATCCTCGCCCACGATAACTCCATGTACTATGCCAGGGACGAGGATGTTAAAGTGGGCAGGGTGGTGATCAAGAAAAATGCTTTTATCGGAGTGCACAGTGTGATACTTCCGGGAGTGACGATAGGGGAGGGTTCCATTGTGGGAGCAATGTCTCTGGTGAACAGGGATGTGCCGCCCAATACGGTGGTGGCCGGTGTTCCTGCCCGGGTGATACGGACCCTCGATGAGAAAAAGGGATAACATCCATATTGTCCGGATTTTGTCAGGGGGCCCGATTTTGCTTTAAAATTTATACCAGTCTGGTGGGCGCGTAGCTCAGTTGGTGAGAGCGCCATCTTCACACGGTGGAGGTCCCAGGTTCGAATCCTGGCGCGCCCACTTCCCTTAAAATTTTCCCATGGGAATTCTCTTTGCAGTTTTCATTTCTCAGGCTCAGGCGCAATCGAGCGAGCAACAGGATGCTGTCCAGATTGCGCGGGAAGTGGTATCCGAAGCCCAGCTTATTCTGGGCAGGAAGGATGCTCCGTTGAAGATAGTGATATTCGATGATCCCGATTGTCCCTTTTGCAGAAAATCCATTCCTCTGGTTAAGCAGCTTTACGAAAAGAACCCGGACAAGGTGGCAGTATTCATCCGCTGGTTTCCCCTCGATTTCCATCCGGACGCCCGCAGAAAAGCCGAAATCATAGCCTGCTCCAGGGATTATTTCAAGGCGAAGGAGCAACTCATAAAGGGGAAGGATGTGAAGCCGGATAAGAAGAATTGCGATGGGAAGGCCATAGTGGAGAGGGATATGGAGCTGGGCTTCAAACTGGGAGTTTCCGGCACGCCTACTTTCTTCATCATCTCCTCCGATGGAGAGAACGAGTATGCGGACATCAAGATGATCGTGGGGGCTCCTCCCGATTACGAAGCACTGAGGAGTACCCTGTCCAATATATCCGGTCTGGAATTGAAATGAAGAGGTTCCTGCCTCTTCTCTTTCTCCTGCCCGCCTGCATACAGGTCAGATACGAGAATCCGGAGATTCCGCCCTACAATGTATGGCTCGTTCTCAACAATCCCCTGGATACGCAGTATCTCTTCTTCGACCGTGTCTATTCCCCCGAGGAGGAGGCATCCTACGGCATGGATGGGGCCAGGGCATGGGTATGGAATTCGGCTGATACATTTGGTTTCGACTTCGGCATCGAGATAGATACCCTCACCTATTACTATGCCCCTTTCGTTCCTTTCACCGGGGATACCTACAGCCTGATGCTCATAACCCCCGATTCTCTGGATACCCTGAGGGCGACCACAGTGGTCCCCGGAGATTTCGCCATTGTGCAACCGGAAAGTGGTGATACTGTGGAGGTGGGGGAGGGGGCTCCTCTAATCGTATGGACTTCCAGCGATGGGGCGGTGATTTACAAGTTGAAGGCCCGCAACCTGGCTTATGGTTTCACCACTTTCTTCTCCTACTACTCTGCCGATACGGTATCGGATATGCTCAGGTACAGCACTTATTTTCCCGTGGAGGGCTACTACGATATCTATGTGATCGGATACAACAGGGATATGTACGATTACGCCATGAGTAGCAGTAACGATGTTGTAAACATCGATGGGGCCGCGGGGGTTTTCGGAGCAGTTGTGGAGAGGAAGGTGAGGCTGTATATAAGGGTTTCATCCCGATAGATGCCCAGGTACAGGACCCATACGGGTTTCAATCTGTTGCTTCTCCCCCTGCTCGCCTATCTGCTGGGGAAGTACGAGGGGATGGAGGAGGGTGTGCTGTTTTCGGGGGGATATCTGTTCGCCACATATTTCATGTCCCCCGATGTGGACATATACCGCTCCGGTCCTGTGAGAAGGTGGCGTTGGCTCTCCATCCTCTGGCTCCCCTATTCCCTCCTCTTTTCCCACCGGGGCCTTTCCCATGTTCCCCTGATCGGAACGCTGACGCGCATCGCGTATCTGGGGGTGGTGGCCCTTATAATTTCTCTGATTGTGGTCAGGGATACGGGCGTGATCGAGGTGTGGTTGAGGGCTCACCGGTACGAGCTGTTCTGGGTGGCGGCGGGCATGTTCGTGGCGGACACCCTTCATTCCCTGCTCGATGGAGTCTTTACATGGCTGAAGAGAAGAAGCTGAGGGTTCTGGAGGTGGCGGTCTTCGGGATTCCGGAGACCCTGTACTATATCGATGAGCTGGGGGCCCGTATCGGGGAGCTGGTCAGTGTGGAGGTGAGGGGCCATGTGGCAAGGGGGGTGGTGGTGGGGGAGGCGGTTGAAAGGCCGGAGGGAATACAGATAAAGCCCATCCTGATGAATGAGGGGGTCTGGATAGATGAAAAATCCCTTCAGGTGGCCCGCTGGATAGCCGGGTATTATGTGGCTCATCTGTGGGAGGCTCTGCGCAGATTTTTCCCCCCCGGCGCCCTCCAGTCGGAGAAGAAGCTCGTCCGTGTGGACAGGAGGGTGCTGAAGAGGGTGGATATGGACAGGGATCTGACCCCCTATGAGAAGAAGGTGGTGGAGAAGTTGCTTCGGTCCAGGGGGTGGGTGCGTCTTTCGGGTTTTTCGTCGAAGGACAGGAGGACTATCGAAAATCTTGTCCGCCGGGGTATCGTCCGCATTCAGGAGAAAATACAGCCCATAAGGGAAAGGGCCCTTACGGAAATAACATCCCTCCGGGTCCAGTTCGATATTCCCGAAAGGCCCATGGGGATTTATTCCCGCCTTCTCAATTCCATATCGGGGGTTACCCTGATGGTTCCCCCCGCGAATTTCGACCGCTATCCCCTTTACTTCTATCTCGTGAAGAAGTATATGGATGCGGGGAAAGATGTGGTGATCATCGTTCCCGATGTTCACGCCATACCCTATCTTTCCCGAATCCTCATGGATGCATTCGGGGAGCTGGTGGGGGTGTATCACAGCGGCTTTTCCGCGGAGTCGAGAACGGCCGTGTGGATGGATGTATTCAGGGGGAAAAGAAGGGTGGTGGTCGGTACATCCATGGCCCTGTTTCTGCCCTTTCGGAATCCGGGATTGATCATAGTGGACGACGAGCACGACCCCCTTTACAAGAACGAGGACAAAAGGCCGTACTTCCACGCGAGGGATGTGGCGGTATTCATGGGGAAGTTGTGGGGAGCGGATGTGCTTCTCTACAGTTCCACCCCCTCCATGGAGTCGGTCTTCAATGCCGGCAGGGGAAAGTACAGGATGGTGAGGATAAGGGGGCGGACGCCTGTGGGGGTGAAGGTGGTGGATATGAGAAGGAAGAAATTCTCTTCCCCCATCGCTCCGGAGATTCTGGACAGGATGAGGAGGGAGGTGGACGCCGGCAATCAGGTGATAGTTTTAATCAATCGCAGGGGTTTTTCCCGCAGTTTGATGTGCATGGATTGCGGATACACCATGATGTGTCCCAACTGTTCCGTTCCCCTCTTCTTCCATAAGTCCGATGGCATGATGCACTGTCATATATGCGGCCACAGGGAGTCTCCCGTGGAAAAGTGTCCCGTGTGCGGCTCCCTGAACCTCAGACCCGTGGGATATGGAACGGAAAGGGTTCAGGAGTACCTCTCCACAATTTTCCCCGGCAGGGTGGTGAGGATCGACAGCGATGTTATGCGCAGGAGAAAACAGCTGGACGAAGTCCTGTCCATGGTATATTCCGCAAGGGCCTCCATAATCGTTGGAACCAATGTGGTTGCAAGGGCCCTGAACCTGCAGCGGGTTCGAATGGCTGTCGTGTTGCTGGCGGATCTGGGAATGATGATTCCGGACTTCCGCTCCCTCGAGAGGATCGGGCAGGTTTTCCTTCAGCTCAAGGGCCGGCTTTCTGAGGGAACCCTTTACATACAGACCTTTCATCCCGAAAGCGAGGTGATGGAGGTTCTGCGGAGCGAGGATTATATGAATTTCGCCCGCCAAATCCTTCGAGCCCGCAGGGAATATCTCTATCCTCCCTACTATCGCATGACCATGATAGAGTACAGGCACTCCGCGAAGGAGAGGGCCGAACTCGGTATCCAGAGTGTTTACGATTTTCTTTCCCGGAGACTGCCGGATGGGGTGGAGCTCATAGGGCCCACATCCCCACCTGTGGAGAAAATCAGGGGCAGATATAGACAGAGACTCCTTCTACGATACAAGAAGTACGGGGGCCTGAGCCCCCTGCTCCATGAACTGGTTTCCATGGACAGCAATATCAGGATTGTCGTTGACCCTTACGACTTCTTTTGAGTTTTTCCTCTTCCTTTTCTCTCAGAATCCGCCTGAGGGTCTTTCCAATCATGCTCTTGGGAAGCTCCGCCACGAATTCTATCTCCTGCGGCACCTCGTATGGGGCCAGATGCTGTTTGCAGAATTCGATGATTTCCTCTTTGGTGGCGCTTTCCCCCTCCTTCAGTACTATGAAGGCCTTTACCAGTTCGTCGGCCCTCTCGGGTAATTTGACCCCCACCACCGCGGCGTCCTGAACCTTGGGGTGTTTGTAGAGAACCTCTTCCACCACCCGGGGATATACATTGAAGCCCTTGACTATGATCATGTCCTTCTTCCTGTCCACTATGTAGAAGTAGCCGTCCTCGTCCATCTTTGCCATGTCTCCGGTGAAGAGCCATCCGTTGCGCAGGACCTTTCGAGTTTCCTTCTCATTCTTCCAGTATCCTTTCATGACCTGGGGTCCCCTTACGGCCAGTTCTCCCACCTTTCCGATGGGCAGGGGGTTGCCTTCCTCGTCCGAGATCATTGCATCCGTGTCGGGAAGGGGCAGTCCTATGCTTCCCGCCTTGTTGACCCCGAATATGGGATTGACATGGGTGACGGGGGAGGCTTCCGACAGGCCGTATCCCTCCACCAGTTTGGCTCCGGTAAGCTCCTCGAATCTCTTCTTTACTTCCACGGGAAGCGGCGCCGCTCCCGATATGCAGACTTTGATGCTCCGGAGGTTGTATTTGTGGACATCTTTGTAGTTGATTATGGCGTTGTAGATGGCAGGGACTCCCGGAAACAGTGTTACCCTGTGTTTATCGAGCAGTTCGAGGACATCCTTCGTGTGGAACTTCGGCAGGAGGATCATCTCTCCCCCTATGCTTATGGTATAGTTCATCCCGATGGTCATGGCATACACATGGAAGAGGGGAATTACCACCAGGGTTCTCTCCTTGCCCGGCTCCAGGGCCGGATTCCATGCAACGGTCTGCTGGACATTGGCCATGAGGTTGAAGTGGGTCAGCATCACGGCCTTTGGAAATCCGGTGGTTCCTCCGGTGTACTGAAAGAGGGCTATGTCCTCCCTGGGGTCTATGGGGACCTCTATGGATTTTCTTTCGTGGTTCATCAGTTCTGTGAACTTTACGAAGTCCCGCGGGATGGAGGGGACCCTCGAAAAGAAGTTCTTTATTCCAAGCAGCAGGCTGAGGGGAAAGTTGAGGAAGTCCTGTATCTTCCCCGCTATGAAGAATTCCGTGGGCACTTTCTTCTGTACTTTCTTTACCTTGTCCACGAACAGGTCCAGAGTTATTATGGCTCTGGCTTCGCTGTTGCTCAGGATGAATTCGATTTCATGGGGGGAATACAGGGGGTTCATCTGAACCACGATGGCTCCCAGTTTCAAAATCGCATAGTAGGATATTACATAGTGGGGAGTATTGGGCAGCATGAGGGCAACCCTGTCGCCTTTTCTTATTCCCATATCGTGCAGGGCTCCCATCACCCTGTTCACCAGGTCATCTAACTGCCTGTAGGTGATTGTGTAATTGTAGAACCTTATGGCTATGTTCTCCGGATACTTCTGGGCGGCTTCTTCCAGGATGGTAAACAGGGGTTCTTCCCTGTATTCGATATGATGGGGTACACCTTCATCGTAGTGCTTTAACCAGGGTCTTTCGTTCATGGCAAAATTATACTCCAATCAATGCATTCTATCTGATGCCCGGTTCCATATCCTGCCGAGAAAACGCATGGGGTGGTGAAATCGGTTGCCCCTTATCAGAACTTCCTGTTCAACTCCCACCGCCAGGCGGTCTCTATGATCTTCTCTAAATCATCGAATTGCGGCTTCCATCCGAAGACCCTTCTTATTCTGCTGTTATCTGCCACGAGGTATGGAATATCACCCGGCCTCCTTTCCCCCTCCTTCACGGGGAAATCCCTTCCCGTTACCTTTCTGGCCACTTCTATGACTTCCCTGACCGAGTAGCCCCTTCCGTATCCGCAGTTTATCACCAGGTTATCCCCCTTCTGCAGAAGGTAGTCCATTGCAAGTATGTGGAGGTCGGACAGGTCCTCCACATGTATGTAATCCCTTATGGCCGTACCATCGGGGGTGGGGTAATCCGTCCCGTATATGGTTATGTGGCTTCTCCTCCCCGAGGCTGCCATCAGGACGAGGGGAATGAGATGGGTTTCCGGATCATGGCTCTCTCCAATCCTTCCTGAGGGGTCGGCGCCGGCGGCGTTGAAGTATCTCAGGATTGCGTACCGGAGGCCGTATGCCCTCGAGAAGTCTTCTATTGCTCTTTCCACCATCAGTTTGCTCCATCCGTAGGGATTTATGGGATTGAGGGGGTGCTCCTCCGGTATGGGTATCTCCCCGGGCACGCCGTAAACGGCGGCTGTGGAGGAGAATATGAGGTTGGGGATGTTTTCCTCCACGAGGGTCTCCAGCATCCGTATGGACTGGACCACATTGTTCTCGTAGTAGCGGGAGGGATTCCTGACGGACTCCGCCACTTCTATATAGGCGGCGAAGTGCATGACCACATCGGGCCTGAAACTCCTCAGAACCTCCTTCAGTTTACTTCTGTCCCCCACATCCCCGACCACCACTCTGCCGTACAGGACGGCCTCCCTGTGCCCCCTGGAGAGGTTGTCGTATGTAAGGATTTCGTGTCCATCTCGGGCGAGGTTCTTCACCACATGGCTGCCTATATAACCCGCGCCGCCCAGTACGAGTATTCTAATAGGCCCCCTCCTTTTTCAGAACGACGATGGGTGTTTTTATGAGGATGGTTATGTCGAGCCACAGGGACCAGTTGAGCACATACCAGGTGTCCAGCTTTACCCTGTCTTCATAGGTCAGGTTGCTCCTTCCGCTCACCTGCCACAGTCCCGTAATGCCCGGGAGGACCATCATATAGAATCGGGCGTATTCCCCGTAGAAATCCTCCAGTTCCTCCTTCTTCACCGGTCTGGGTCCCACGAGGCTCATATCTCCCTTCAGGACATTGAAAAGCTGTGGCAGTTCGTCCAGGGAGTACTTGCGGAGGAACTTTCCTATGGGAGTGATGCGGGGGTCATTCCTGAGTTTGTAATGCCTGTTCCATTCTTCCCTGGCCCGGGGGTCCCTTTCCAGCAGTTCTCTCAGTCTCTCCTCCGCATCCACATACATCGTTCGGAATTTGTAAACATAAAAGGGCTTTCCCCCGTAGCCGATCCTCTTCTGCCTGAATATTACCGGTCCCGGCGATGAGAGCTTCACCGCGAGGGAGATCAGCAGAAATACCGGAGACAGCAGGAGGACGAGGATGGATGAGAAGAGCAGGTCCATGCTCCTCTTTATCGCTCTGTCGAATCTGGAGTATAGGCGGGATGAGGTTTCTATGAGGGGTATGTTTTCCCTTATGGAGAAGTGGACTATCTGGTTGGAGAAGGGGATTCCCGATATGGTGGGCACGAAGAAAACCCTACGAAAGTTGGTGGACAGCTGGAGAATTTCGTGCTCGAATTCGTTCAGGAAAGGGATGTACGATATAGCCACATTGGGCACCTTTCGGGCCCATTTTCCGGCTTCCCTGAATGGAATTATGGCTATGGGCCGGTAGGCGAGATACCATTCCTTTTTCAAAAAATCGAAGAGCTTTTTACTCTCCGGGCCTTCTAAGATTACTATGTCCTCCTGAATGTATCCATTGAGCAGTTTCTTTGCAAAGTATCGGAATACTGGAACCATTACCATGGAATTCACGAATGTCAGGCCCAGCAGGAGACGGGAATAGTCGGGCTTTGCCCTGATCATGGCATAGAGGCTGAACAGGATGATGAATGTAAGGAATATGGCCTCCACTATTTCCTTTGCTTCCTCGTAAAAGAGCCGTCTCTGGGTGTGGAGCCGCTTGAATATGAGAATCAGCAGTGCGAGAGTAATGAATCGATACATCTCATCCAATCTCGTCAGGAGTTCTCTTCCGTCTGCTCCGAATTTAATTAGAAATGCCAGAAGTGCCGCAACGGACAGTGCCACGAAGTCCGTTATGAGCATCGAAGACAGGTACCTGAAAGAAGTCTGTTGAATGGACGACCCCTCCTTCATAAACAGTAAATACGAATGGGCGCGCCAGGACTCGAACCTGGGACCTCCGCCTTGTAAGGGCGGCGCTCTCGCCAGCTGAGCTACGCGCCCGAAGGCCCCAAAATTTTAAAGGTCTTTTTCGTGATTCACGGGTGTAGAATCCCGATGTAAAATGTACATAATCGCCCAGGTGTGGGATTATGGAAGGTCGGGGTTGCGGATTTCACAGCTCCCTCCCCGACAGCCAGAGCACAAGGTCCCTTATACCTTCTGTCTTCAGCACTTCGCTGAAGGGGGATACACCGATGACCCACTTCCCATCCTTCCTCCTGAACCTGGTCATGAAGTAGTGCTCGTATCCGTTTTCCACGAGCAGGGTCTCCAGCAGATATTCCTCATCCCTCCTCCACAGATTGAAGAACTTCGCCACGGTTGTGTTGGGAAGGCGGAACACTTTTCCAGGAAGCTCTTCCGGATAAAATCTTGGAGTTTCTGTTTTCATGTGGGGCACTTCACTAACCTCCTTTAAATGTCTGATTTTAATCTCCTTCGATGGCTGACCTGCCTTTTGCAGAATCAATCGATAAATGGTTTTCCCCTGCTGAATCCACTTCTTCTCGTACTTGGTGGGGGTTTCGGAGATGGCATTTTCCTCCAGTTCCCACCTCCATCCCCCCATCTCTTGTGCGTTTTCTATCGTGTAGTCCACGAAGAACCTTTCGTCCGTTTTCAGCACCAGGGCACCCCCGCTCTTTATTCTGGAATGAAACAGGAAGAGATTCTCCAGGTTCGTCAGGCGCCTCGCGGTATGCCTCTTCTTGGGCCAGGGGTCGGGAAAGTTCATGTATGCAGTCTCCACGCTCTCATTCCGCAGAAGCAGGTAGAATCCCCAGTAGGCGTCGATTCGTGCCACTCTCAGGTTGCTCAGACCCAGCCTCTTTGCTTTTTTTACGATTTTCGAGATGGAGATGCCGGATATTTCGAATCCTATGTGGAACCTGTCGGGGTTCTCCATGGCGTGTTTCAGCAGAAAATCTCCATTTCCAAAGCCGATTTCCACTATTGCATTCTGCACCGGAAGGGGTTTCTTTTCCCTCCTGTAGTTTATTTCTATCATTTCCATTCCAGGGGGATGTACTTCTCCAGCTTCACCGTCCTCGTGAATGTTCCGAGGATGGTCTTCACATGGACTTTTACATCGGCCGAGGTCTTCACGCTACTCTTCTTTGCGGCCTCTTTTATGGCAAGGAACACATCCGGCAGATCCACCAGCCTTATGGTGGCATTCAGTTTGATGAGCTTTTTGCCGTGGGGGGATATCCTGTAGGTCCTGTCGGTATATCCCGTCATGGCCTTCCTGTCCTCTATAAATACGGTGTAATCCAGCCTGTCGATTATGGCTTCCACATCGTTGGGATTGAAGGCTTCGAGTGCCACTTCGAGATTGATCTTGTCCAGCGTAAGGGCCGTTACGCTTACCCCCTGAAAATCGATCTTCAGGTCCTTTACCGCAAGCCTCTTCTGAAGAAAAGCACATCCCTGAAGGCCCAGAATCATTATACCTGCGATTAAAATGCCCGCCAATCTATTCATGGTCCATATCTTTCAATTTGTTCTCTATATACTGGAGCTTTCGAATCAATTCCTCCACATCTGCGGGAACTTCCCTTATTTTCCCGGTTATATAGAGCCCGTAGAAGTACTCGCCCAGTTGCTCGAGGACCCTCTTCCTCTTCTGCTCGTAGCTGTACTTCACCATGCTCATTTCCACGCGGTGGAGCAGTTCCTTCAGTTTCATTACCAGTACCTCGTGAAGTTAAAAAGCCTTTTCCATCTGATCCTTTCCCATATCTTCCAGGGGGGTCCTCCCGAGTCCCATGAGAAGTAAATTATAAGGGGTCGGCCCTTCAGGTCCTTTACGGGCAGGGGCCCCCAGAACCGGGAGTCGTATGAGAAATCCCTGTTGTCTCCCATTACGAAAACATGCTCCGGTGGAACCACCACAGGTCCAAAGTTGTCCCTTATGAAATTCATTCCCATCATGAACTTATGGGATAGCCACAGCCTCTGCATGGTCTCCAGCGATGTGTCCACATCGGGGGGCAGGGGATATACGGTGCTGTCCTTAAATACAGCGTAGGGTTCTTTGAGGGGTTTTCCGTTGATGTAAACCACCTTGTTCCTTATCTTTACAGTATCACCGGGAAGAGCCACTATCCTCTTGATAAAATCCCGTCCGTCGAATGGGTATCTGAATACCACTATGTCCCCCCTGTGCGGTGTGCCCCAGGTTATGGGCTTAATTCCGGTGTAGGGTATTTCCAGTCCATAGTCGAACTTCGTTACCAGAAGAAAATCGCCCGGAAGCAGGGTATCCTCCATCGATCCGGTGGGTATAACATACGCCTGAACAACGAATGCCCGCAGAAGCAGTATGATGAGGATGGTCCACACCCAGGATTCTATCTTCTCCCGGAGGGAACTCTTTTCTTTGCTCATAGATTCGGGAAATTTTAAACCTTTGAGGACCTCTTCCTGATAAATCTTCCTGCAAGATACGCTGCCGCTTTCGAGGTCATGTCATCCATGTCCCATGGGGGGGACACTTCCACTATATCCATTGCGACCACATTTATCTTCCCGACCGCTTCCACTATCTTCAGGGCCTCCTCCATGGACAGGCCGTAAGGATGGGCGGCGCTCGATCCCGGACAGCATCCCCCTTCCATAACATCCATGTCGAATGTGAAGTACGCGGGATAACCCTTCACGGTGTCCTCAACTCTCCTCAATATCTCATCTATACCCATTTCCTTCACCTCATCGATGGTGAATATGTGCATTTCCCCTGCCCTTTCCTCCAGATCCGGGCTGTTGGACATGGGCCTTATTCCTATTTCGATTATGTGGGATGGGTCCGCAAGACCGAAGTCCATTATCCTCCTGAAAGGGGTTCCGCTCGTGATGCTCTCCTCGCTCCAGTCCCTTATGTCGTAGTGGGCGTCTATGTTGATTATGTAAAGCCTTTCGAGGTGAAATTTTTCCTTTACTGCCCTGTAAAGGGGGAAGGTGATGGAGTGGTCTCCACCCAGGAATACTGGAAAGGCGTCGTCCCTCAGGGTCCCTTTAATCCATTCGTAGATTCTCTCGTGGGCCACCCGGACATCCAGACGGTTGAAGTCCTCGGGAGGTTCTATGAAATTCAAAGTGGTATCCGGGGGCAGGTGCAGTTTTTTCAGGTACTGCACTATCCTCTGGGGAGCGAAGCGGGCACCGGGGCGGGATATCACCGCCTTGTCGAACGGGATGGAAAACACATCATATACCATTGCCTCCAACCTCCGATTTCATCTGGTTCCTTATTTTAACAGCCAGGGGTACATCGTTCGTACTGATGTAATCGATCCCCATGTTCATCAGGGCCCTTATTACCTCCTCCCTCTCCTCATGCCAGGACGAGACCTCGAAACCTTCCCGCCTGAATACGGGGAGCATTTCGCTCAGGAGATGATGGGGATATGGGTGGCGGCTTTCCCATGCGGGGTGTATTATATCGGCCCCATAGTGTCTGGCTATATCCACTATGAATCCGGCATCGTACACCGAGCCTATGAGCAGGGCGGTCCGCACCTTTCTGCCGATTCTCTTTACTTCCCGAACGAATGGACCGTCGAATGATGAAACCACCACCTCCAGCCCTTCCAGACTTTTGAGTATGGGTTCCATTATGCTGAGGATAGCCCTGTCCTTCACATCCAGGTATATTCCGCCCCTGTAGGCCCGGGCAAGATCCATTACCTCCTGCATGGATGGAGCATCCCAGTTTATGTACAGCGCCTCCTCCAGCTCCATTTCCCTTACCGCTTTGCCTTCCATGAGCAGGTTGTGCTGTATGAACGGGAATCCGTCCGATGTAATCATTATGTCCACCTCTATGAAGTCTGCCCCTTCCTGGAATGCCCTTTCGTATGCCAGAAGGGTGTTGTCCGGATAGAAGTGGCTGTATCCCCTGTGGGCAACTATGCGCATCCCGGAATTTTAAACTTCCTCAGAATTCCAGAAGTTCTCCCCTGTAAACCACTTTCACCCATCCGGAGAAGAAGGCGGAGTCGTCTTTGATTTCCACGAACAGGCTTTCACCCGAGCGGGGTACCACTTCTATCTCCCTGTATCCGGTAATTCGATGGTATGCTATTGCTGAGGCAAGGCTTCCCGTGGCACAGCTCATGGGTTCGTGCGGGTAGTCGTATTCCCATGTTCTAACCCTTATTCGACCCCTGCTGATCTCCTCGAAGATGTTGAAGTGGATGTTCGGATGCTTTTCGAAGAATTTCAGGGCCTCTTCCCTGAGCGGAAATGTCGCTATTTCATTCTTCCCGGCTGCGAAGTGCTTCACCCCCACATTAACCAGGAAACCATCCTCCATCGGAGAGGTGTGGAATTTTCCCATATCTATTCCCACGAGTGCTTTCCACTGCTCTTCCTGAATGATTATGGCCTTTCTGGGGCCTATGGGAGAAATATACTCGATTTCCTTCCCCTTAACCAGTCCCGTGAGCTTTGCAAAGAAGGGAAGTGCTCTGCCGGCGTGCCCGCAGAAGGGAACCCTCTTTCCCAGATAGTTTATGTAGAGGAACCGGAACGGATAATCCCTGTCGGGAACAGGAGATATTACCCCATCTGCCCCAACGGACAGGTGCCTTCTGGAAAT
>JALSOK010000065.1 GCA_026986535.1 Caldifarciminota bacterium | reverse complement strand
AACCCGCGGACCGGCAAACCCGATCAGAGCTCCTTTCTCCGCAATAATAACATCCCCCAGAGCCGCAAACGATGCCATCACACCCCCCATGGTGGGGTCCGTTAGAATGCTTATGAATGGTATTCCTGCTTCCTCCATCTTTATAACAGCAACCGTGGTCTTGGCCATCTGCATCAGAGAAACGATACCCTCATGCATCCTGGCACCACCGCCTGAGGCAGTCAGAGAAATGTATGGAACTCCCATTTCTATGGCTTTCATAGCACCCACATAGAACCTCTCCCCCATCACCGCCCCCATCGAACCGGCAAGGAACCTGAAATCCGTTATAAAGAAAACGACATCGTGCCCCCCTATCCGGGCTTTTCCCACCCTCGCCGATTCATCCAGCCCCGTCTTCTTCCTCAGGGATTCTAATTTTTCCTTATATCCGGGAAAATTCAACCAGTCAACCGTTTTCAAATCGGTGGCATATTCCTCAAGGAATTCTCCATCATCGAGAAGTATGCGCATGTAGAGGGAAGAATCTATGCGAAAGTGGTATCCGCAGTTGGGGCAGACCCACAGATTCTTCTCGAGATGCTTCTTATACAGGATTTCCCCACAGCTTTCGCACTTTATCCACAGATTATCCGGAGGCTCCCTTTTTACGGTTTCTTTCGGTAGTTTTGGACCCTCCTTTTTCTTAAAAAACATTGGCAATAAACCCCCTGTTAGACCAAAAGTATAAAGAGCAGGCCCTTAGAAAACTATGTTAAAGGATAGAATCTGCCCATTCCTCCATATCCTGCCATAGACCCTCCTGGACTTCATAACGATGCGCTCTGCCCTCTGGAAATCCTTTATGGTCTCTATCTTCATACCATTCAGCTCCTTAATCACATCCCCCTTCTCGAGTCCCATGAAATCGGCGAGAGACCCCTTCCGGACAGAAAGGACAGCCACACCGGAAGTGTAAGGAATACCAAGTTTTCGGGCAACGAATGGGTCCATCTGGACAACCTCCGCCCCCAGAGGTCCGGAGTACGGCTTCAGAACGAATTCCTTCGCTTTCACCCTAACATCGATGTATTTGCCATTGCGGAATATCCTGAGTTTCAATACATCTCCGGGAACAAGGATATAGGTCATATCCTCCCAGTCCCCCGTATTCTTTATCGTCTGGCCGTTTACAGAAACGATTATATCCCCTTCCCTCACATCCCTGAGCATGGAATTGACCACAATGACACCAAACTTGCCTCCATATCCCACCGCCTCCCTGAGGTGATTGTCCAGATCCTGAACCTCAATCGGAACGATGGCTTCCCTCAGATGCCCGTACCTGACGATTTCCGAGAAGACCTTTCTTACAGTGTTTATCGGTATGGCAAAGCCTATTCCTTCGAAGCCTCCGGACTTGGAAAAGATGAAGGTGTTAATCCCTATCACCCTTCCATCAGCATCGACGAGGGGTCCACCGGAATTTCCCGGATTTATGGCGGCATCGGTCTGAATCATATTCCTGTAAACCCTGTCCTCCATACCCCGTATGGTCCTGTGGATACCGCTGATTATTCCGGCCGTCACTGTGGGTTCCACATCGTCCAGATAATAACCGAGGGGATTACCTATGGCTATTGCCCACTCGCCAACCACAAGGCTGTCCGAATTACCCAGTTCGGCATAGGGAAAATCCTTCCTTCCGGACTTTACCTTGAGAATTGCAATATCCAGCTTGTCCACCTTTCCCACAAGACGAGCAGTGTACTGGCTGGCATCCGGAAAGGTCACTATTATGGAATCGGGATTATCACCAACCACATGCTGATTCGTAATAATGTATCCATCCGGAGAGATAACGACTCCGGACCCCAGCGACTGGATCCTTTCCAGCCTGTAAGTGGGAGGGATGATCTCCCGCCAGAACGGATCTATGAAGAAGGGCCTTTCCTCCACGACCCGCGTGGAGAGAACTGTGATGGAAACCACAGCGGGGGAAACCTTCCTCGCGGCATTTACAATGGCATTGTTCCGGCTACGGCTGATGGCTCCGGATGTGGAATTTTCGGAAGCCTCACCTCCTGCACTTCGGGAACTTACCGGTGCAGCCGAAGAATTACAAAAGGTCAGGGAAACGAGGAGCACAGGAATCAACTTCCATCTCATGGACATCTAAAGGTTTAAAGGCACACAAATCGCCATTAAAATTCTTCCCATGTTTCAGGAGCACGCCACCCTTCTCAGGGATGCCGGACTGATAATCGGAACGATACTCCTGGGGTGGATTTTCGGTGTAATCATCGAGAAATATGTCGTAAGCAGAATACACCAGATGTCCAGAGCCACGAAGACCCGCATAGACGACATAATAGTCAAATCCCTCCACAACCTCATTCCCCTCTGGATCGTATTGGCATTGATTGCCTTTATACTCAGCCTGACCAGCTTCGAACCCCACATAATCTCCTATGCCAACAAGGTCATACTGGTCATCTTCATGTATTCCGGCATCGTGGTGGCGGCGAGAATGGCAGGTGAATTCGTGAAGGAATACATGCGCAGTTTCGAGGATGTCCTTCCGCCGTCCACCCTCCTCATCAATGTGACGAAGATATCCGTTTACATAGTGGGAATCCTGATGATCCTCCACACCCTCGGAATATCCATAGCGCCCATACTGACAGCCCTTGGCGTCACATCCCTCGCCGTGGCTCTTGCACTTCAGGACACCCTTTCCAACCTCTTCGCGGGAATTCAGATAATAGTGGCAAGACAGCTCAGACCCGGCGACTACATCCGCTTAGAAGATGGGCTGGAAGGATACATAGAGGATATAACCTGGAGAAATACCATTATCCGGGCCCTGTCCAACAACCTGATCATAATCCCCAATTCCAGGCTGGCCCAATCCACTATAATAAATCATTACAAACCGGATACAGAGCTCAACTTCCCCGTAGAAGTGGGGGTGAGCTACGATACGGACCTGAAGAAGGCCGAAAAAGTTGCGATAGAAGAGGCAAAGAAGTTATTGGGCGAAGTCGAAGGGGGAGTGGCAAATTTCGAACCCTTCGTCAGATTCTACGAATTCGCGGATTCCAGCATCAATATGAAAGTATTTCTGAGGGCAAAAGAGTACGCTTACCAGTTCCGATTGAAACACGAATTCATCAAACGCCTGAAGGAGCGCTTCGACGCAGAAGGGATAGAGATACCCTTCCCCATAAGGACAGTTTATCTGAAAAATGGACTTCAGCCCCCAGATGAGGCTTGACAGATTCTATTC
>JALSOK010000064.1 GCA_026986535.1 Caldifarciminota bacterium | reverse complement strand
GGGAGGGCATGGCCTATGTGCCGCAGGAGAGCTTCCTCTTTTCCATGACCATAAGGGAGAACCTCCTCTTCGGCAATCCCGATGCCACAGAGGATGAAATCATAGAGGCGTGCAAAATCGCCGATGTATGGAAGGACATCGAGCGCATGCCCGACGGCCTGGACACCGTCGTGGGAGAGAGGGGCATAACCCTTTCCGGGGGCCAGAAGCAGAGATTATCCATAGCAAGGGCCATCCTCAAGAGGCCCAGAATACTCATACTGGACGATGCATTCTCCTCCATAGACAGCGAAACCGAGAAGGCCATAATAGAAAGGCTCAGGAATTACATACAGGGGATAACCACCTTCATCATCTCCCACCGCATTGCATCCATGAAGGATGCCCATCTGATAATTGTGCTGGAAAGGGGTAGAATCGCGGAAATGGGCACCCATAACTCCTTGATAGAGGCAGGTGGTATATACTATAACATTTGGAGAATGCAAACGATGGCAGGGGTTTAAAGGCAATAGCAATCGGAGGTATTATTATGGCAAAACAGAAATCCATCAGGGCCAACTTCATGCAGATACTGCGCAAAGCAATGGAGGAAAAATTCACCGGGAGGCTCATATTCATGGGCAGGGATGGGGGAGTCGTCAGGGTGACCCTCATAAACGGAGAAATAAAGCAGATAGACAGCACCTGGGGTTTCGGAAAGAGCGAACTGGAAAAACTTAAGATCTGGGGGTCAGGGCTCTGCCTGATCAAGAGCCTCACCAAGGAGGAAAAAGAGAGGTTCTCCAGAATGCCCTCCATACCGATGGAGGACAGGGAGGAAAGCCGGAGCGCACCCCGAGAGGCGGAGGTGCCCAGGAAAGCCACCCGGATGCTCCCCTACCGGGTTCTGGATGGGGGTCCTACTGTTCTGGATGATATACTGGAAGAAATCCAGAGGGAAGAGAAGAGCGGATACCTGAAAGTGAAACCGCACGATGCTCTTTTAATCTTCTATCGGGGAAGAATACTGGGCGCCTTCGAAGACCTGCCCCCCTCGGACGAGATGAAGCTCTACGAGATGATACGCCTCCTGCACGACAGTTCCAATCAGATACTCTTCTATGCACTGAGGGAAGACCACGCCCGGGCATTCATTACCCTCTTCTACCACAGGCTCCTGTTTTCGGGTCCCACCGCAGGGGAAATAGAGCCGGATGATTACATGGAACAGCTGGAAAAGGAAGGGTTTACCGGAGCAATGTGGATCAATTCCTCCTACCGGATTCTGGTTTACTTCGAGGATGGGAAAACGGCCTTCGCCGTCCGGATAAACGATGTGTGGAAGTTCACAACCCTCCCGCGCATACAGGATCTGCCCGACTCCAGGTTCTGGATAATGGAGTCCCTTCCCGAGGAGGAACTGATTTCCAGGTCCACCGCCATAATAGGCGAGAGCGAATTCGACCGCCTGGTGATAAGCTGGATCAAGTTCAACAGAACCCTCATAGAAAAGGTGGGGAAGAAGATGGGCCAGAAGCTGGCAGAGAAGATCCTTCAGGAGCCGGACATGGCCCGCTACTTTACCATAAAGAACGGGGTCATCACCCCCCTGTCGGATGCACGAATCAGCCGGTATGCCCTCATGGAGTACCTCCTGGAGATAACCTTCCGGTTGCTCAGAGAGTTCAGCCCCATAATCGGAGGCAACTGGCTGGAAGAGCGCCTGAAAGAATTCTACAGGAAGGAAAGCGAGCTTCTGGAGTCCACGGGGCTCGCCGAGAGGATGAAGAGGCTATGGGCATCTTCGAAATAGACCTTAACAGGCTCAGGTCGTACTTCGAGACCTACGAGGAGAAGAGGGACGAGGTGCTGGACCTGTCCCGAAGGATAAACAAGGAGTCCAAGGTCATCATCTACTCCACCATCAGGGGCGACAGAAAGGGAGCAGAAGCATCCCTGGAGAAAATCAGACAGATGGTGGAGATGATGAGGAAGTATGTGGAGGACACTCCGAAATTCCTGAAGTATGCCGAGAATTCTTATCAGGAATATGCGGAGGCGGAAATCTTCTACTCGTACATATTCGAAGGCAGAATACCCACATGGGAGGACCTGCGGATTCCGGAAGAGAGCTATGTGGCCGGACTCATGGATTTCACCGGGGAACTTCTGAGGAAATCGGTGGAGGAGATGATCAAAGACAATGTGCACTTCGCCATAAAGGCAAAGGAGCTCATGGGTGAAATATACCGCTCTATGCTGGAAATGAACTTCAAGAACTTCGACCTGAGGAAGAAGGTGGACTATGTGGCCGGCAATATGAACAGGCTCACGGACTACATATTCCAGAAGACGGTCCGGGGGAAGATGGAAAGCGGAGAGTGAGAAATGGACAAACCCTCTAAAATCCTCCTGATCGTCGATGGGCACTCCATCGCATACAGGGCATACTTTGCCTTCATAAAGAGGCCCCTCATAAATTCGAAGGGCTTCAACACCTCGGCCGTATTCGGCTTCATCAACTCCCTCATCAAAGCCATAAAGGACACCCACGCCACCCATGTGGCCATCACCTTCGACATGGGACTGAGCAGGAGGGATGAGACCGTCAGGGAGTATAAGACAACCCGCCCCCGGATGCCCGACGAACTGTCCATGAGCATGGCATACATAAGGAAAATCGTCCGGGCCATGGGATACAGGATCGTGGAGGTGGAGGGATACGAGGCCGACGATGTAATCTACACTCTGGTGCGCAGATTCAGGGACGATTTCGACAGGATCTACATCCTGACCAGCGACAAGGATATACTCCAGCTGGTGGATGAAAAGGTGCTCGTATATGACTCCAGGGCAGATGTGGTATATGACCCCCAAAAGGTGGAGGAAAAATTCGGCATCCCACCCCACCTCATCCCCGACTACCTGACGCTGGTGGGAGACCAGATAGACAATATTCCGGGCATAAAGGGAATTGGACCCAGGAGTGCCGTGGAACTCATAAGCAGATACGGGCCCATAGAGGAAATCATACGGCACACCGATGAGCTCCCCGCAAAGTTCCGCAGCAGAATAAAGGAAAAGGCACAGGAACTGCTCCGGATCAAGGAGAGGGTAATAAGGCTCATGGAGGTGCCGCTGGACATAAGCGTGGAAGAGCTCAGGCCCTCCGCTATGGACAGGGTAACCCTCTTTTCGCTCCTCAACGAGCTGGAGCTGTTCCGCATAATGGAGGAATTCGCACAGGACATCCCCGCCCTTCCCATAGACGAGAGCGACACCCTTCCCCCCGCCCCATTTCCCCTCCACATCGACGGGGAGCACCTCTATTTTCACGACGGCGAAGGCATAAAGCGGAAGAAGAAGGAGCTCCTGGACCTGAGCCACCCCGGACTGGTATTCGACAGCAAAGCCCTGTATAAGGAGGGATACAGCGGTTCCACATTCGACCTGCTACTGGCGGACTATCTTCTGGATCCGGACCTGGCATCCAAGAAGAGCACTGCGGACCCGGTGGAATACATCCTGCTCAAGTACATGGGCTACCGAAAGCCGCAGAATATTTCATCCCATCAGGAGAGTGCATGGAAGGTCAATCTGGTGCATCACCTCCACAGACCCCTGAGGGAGAGACTGATGGAGGATGGCCTTCTCAAACTGCTCGAGGAAATAGAAATCCCGGTCGCCCATGTCCTGGGGGATATGGAGAAGAGGGGAATACGCATAGATACCGACTACCTGAGAGACCTGGGAAGAGAGATAGAGACCCGACTGCTGGAAATCGAAGCCGGGATATACTCCCTGGCAGGCGAGAGATTCAACATAAATTCCCCCAGACAGCTGGCAAGAATCCTGTATCAGAAGCTGAAACTGCCCCCCCTCAAGAAAACCAAAACGGGCTACTCCACCGATTCGGAAGTTCTCATGGAGCTGGCGAAACAACATCCCCTGCCGGCAAAGATCCTGGAATTCCGGGAGCTGTACAAGCTCAAGTCCACATACATCGACAACCTGCTGGAAATGGTGGATCCCCGTACGGGCAGAATCTACCCCACATTCAACCAGAGGGGAACCTCCACCGGACGAATCTCCGCCCAGAAGCCCAACATCCAGAACATACCCATAATGAGCGAAGTGGGGCGGAAAATAAGAAAGGCATTCGTGGCACAGGAGGGGCACCTGCTCATAAAGGCCGACTACTCCCAGATCGAGCTCCGAATCCTCGCACATCTGTCGGGGGATGAAAGTCTGGTGGAAGCCTTCCAGAGGGGGGAGGACATCCACACCCGCACAGCGAAGATCATACTGGGAAAAGAGGAAATCACTCCAGAAGAGAGGCGGCTGGCAAAGGCGGTCAACTTCGGCATCATATACGGCATAAGTCCCTATGGCCTTTCCCGCCAGGTGGGAATCGAAATAGAGGAGGCCGCGAAATTCATAGAGCAGTACTTCGAAAGCCATCCGGGGGTAAAGAGATGGATAGATGAAACCCTGAAGTTCGCCATGGAAAACGGCCATGTAAAGACCATAATGGGCAGACTGCGCAGGATACCCCGCATGGGACTAATGAGCCCCAACAAAAATGTAAGGGACGCATGGCGCAGGATTACCATAAACGCCCCCGTTCAGGGGAGCGCCGCCGATGTGGTGAAGGTGGCCATGATAAGGACCAATCCCATTGCCCCGATCATCATGCAGATACACGACGAGCTGGTCTTCGAAGTGGAGGAGGACAGGGCGCAGGAACTGGCGGGCAGGGTAAAGGAGATAATGGAGAACCTAATCCGGCTGAGGGTTCCCCTCAGGGTGGATGTCAGCATTTCGGACAGGTGGGGCTGAAGGGGGAAAATCCCCCTACTTTTCCACGAAGTCTATACCCAGCAGTTTGATGAACTCCCTCATCCACCTGGGATGGGCTGGCCATGCCGGAGCAGTCACCAGATTCCCATCCACAACAGCATCGTCTATGGCCACCTCCACATACTCCGCACCGGCATTCTTCACATCGGGGGAGACCGCAGGATAGCATGTGGCCTTCTTCCCCTTCAGGGCTCCGGGAATGGCAGCCAGAACGAGGGGACCGTGGCAGATGGCCGCTATGGGTTTGCCCGCATCCACGAAGTGCTTCACGATTTCCAGAACCCTGGGATTGAGCCTGATGTACTCGGGGGCCCTTCCGCCCGGCAGGACCAGACCATCGTACTCCTCGGGATTGACGCTGTCGAAGTCCTTGTTGAGGGTAAAGTAGTGGCCCGGCTTCTCGCTGTAGGTCTGCTCTCCGGTGAAGTCGTGCACTGCCGTTATGACCCTCTCTCCGGCCTTCTTATCGGGACAAACCGCGTCCACATGGACGCCCACCGTCTGAAGTATCTGGAAGGGGACCATGGTCTCGTAATCCTCTGCATAGTCCCCCGCTATCAACAGAACCTTCTTTGCCATAGCCTTCAAATTATAATCCCGGTTAATTTATCACAATAGTGGCTTCCCTTAATTCACCTCCGATCCTTACCCTCAGCAAATATTTTCCTGGATCCAGTTCCAGAGGTATAGAGTGCGTTCCCGGCAAAAGCATCCCCCGGGACATAACGAGCACCCTCCTCCCCGCTTCATCATAAACCTCCAGACCAACATAAGATGGTTCGTGCAAATGCAGAATAATCCTCTCCCCTGCAATATAAATTTTCCTTCCATCCTCCTGCAAAGATTCCCCTCTACCCACAACCCCCTCCACACGAGTAAGGAAAGCATCTCGTCCCCCCATGTTGCCCACAGGCAGCGCTCCACCGGTAAAATTCACACCCCCCTCGGTAATACCCACCACATACAATTTAGATGAATCCGCATACACATCCCTGGCCACATCAAGGGTATCAGATGCCAGAATCAACATCCATAGAGGAAGAGAATCCTCCATACGAATCAAAAATGCATCTCCACCCCCGGGACTACCCCTTATCTCAACAGGAGCAGGAAAAATAGCAGGATGTCCCCACAATCCCGCAACATAAACCTCCCCACCACCACCTCCTGAAATGGCAGTGATTTCATCATCTCCTGGAGAAGCCAGAACGACGCTCCATATATGAAGGACCAGGGAATCATCCAGTAGGGTTATGAATGCTTCTGTGCCACCCGTGCTCCCACGAATTATCCTTTCCAGGGAAAAATCCTCCGGTGAATCCGTCCATCCCCCGATATACACCTTATGAGAATTCTGATAAAGGGCATTCGCACTTTCCATTCCTCCGGATGCAAGTATAGTGGTCGACAGATGAGTTGACAAAGAGGAATCCATAGAACTCACGAAAGCATCCATCGATCCGGGATTCCCCAGAACATATCTCCAGGGTGCAAAATCCGAGGACAACCAAGTGAAACCAGAAATCAAAACCTTTCCCCCTTCATCCAGAGCAAGAGCCATTGCTCCATCCATACCAGGCGATCCAAGTATGGCAGTCGCAATATGCACATCCAGATCCCCTGAGAATAAACTAACAAAAGCATCGTAGCTTCCTGTCTGACCAAAAATATTTCTCGATGGAGCGAATGTAGAATAGTCCTGAGTGTATCCAGCTACATACACCCCGCCATCAGGGGAAACCCTAAGAGCATACGCATAATCCATACCACGGGAAGAAAGGATGGCACTTCCCAAATGTGCATCGAGGTAAGCAGACAGGTGTGTGATAAATACATCTACGATACCAGTATCCCCAAAAAATCCTCTCGAGGGAGCAAAAGTAGATGCATCCGATGTCCATCCTGCCACATAGATCGTCCCATCTGGACCTACATCCATAGATGTGGCATAATCCCCACCAGCCGAACCTATTATCGCGGTAGCTATGTGGGTGGAAAGGTCTGAGGACATGAGGGTAACGAAAACATCTCCCGTATCGCGCACATTGGTAGAACCAAAATAGTCTCTCTCTGGTGCGAACTGAGAGGAAAAAAGAGTCGTTCCTGCCACATAAACCCCTATTTCGGTAGATACGACTGCATATCCCTCATCTCTACCCGGAGAAGCAGGCAGAACAGTAATCGTCGGATCAATTACGAGGGGCAAACTTCTATCGTAGGGACCCACTTCGAAGGTTACGAATCCGGAATCCACAACAGGAGTAATGGAAACCTCCCGGATCCCCTGATACGCTCTTGCATGGTTCAGCAACATTCTCCTGCCATCATCCAGTATCAAAGCAATTTCTCCTCCCGATGTATCCACATATCCCTCCCTGATACCAATGCGTATATCCGAGACTTCAGCACCAGGGTGAACTACGAACTGGATCTCAATTCCCCTATCGATAACCATAATGATTCCATCTATATTGGGATAGAGGTTTTCCAAAACTACCTGTCTGTATGTGGGAAGATCAGTCAGGATCCTGTCCGGCAGGAAAAAGGAAACCTTTTCCAGAGCCACAGTCGATCCCCTTACATGCTCAGGCAATGAACCAAACTCCAGCCATGCTCCCCATATTCCAACACTGCCATCCCTCATTATTAAGATGCCCTCTGGATGTAAAGATGAAAACATCACCCCAGATGATAAATTGCAGAATGCAAAGACCCCAGTATTTGCTATCAACCATGAGAAAATTCCTCCCATAAAAAAATTCTAAATCCTGCCAAAAACCGCAGTTTTATGCAAACGATTTTCGAATTCATATAAAGCACTTCCTTTACCCTGACCATTAAAATTTGCGGAATTTTGATATAAAAAAACAAGGGAGGTGATTAACATGAGGAAAAAGCTTCTGGGAGCAATAATCCTGAGTATCGGACTCTGGGGATGTTTTTTCGGAAACAAACAGGAACCGGAGGAACCAGCACCCTCTTATCCTGGGCGTATATACATCACTTTATTCGACAGCACCAGCAACTTCCTTATATATGATAAAGATGCTCTCAGCCAGCTGGCTTCCCATCATTTGAACTTTTCATACGCACCCGACATGTTCGTAGATGGCGAAGCGGGATATATTGCCTCCGACAGCGGTCTGATAATTGTAGATCTTGCCCGGGACGACAGCATAAGCGTTGCAGGTTTTTATCCTTCCTCACCCAGCTCCGTTACAGAAAGCAACGGAATAGCCTATGTGGTAAGCAACGATTCCATACTGGTTCTGAATGTCGAAAATCCTTCTTCCATAACCCTACTGGGCACATTTTACGATGCCAATTATTACCATCTGGAGAAATTATACCTTAACAAGTCCACCCTGTTCGTGGGGTCTCTGTTCGATGGACTTATAGCGCTCGATGTATCCAGCACTTCATCCCCCACTTTCCTCTATCGGTACTCCATTGATGGCGCATTTCTTCAGGATTTCGATATAGAAAACGATTATGCAGTAATGGCTTACGGAGACTCCGGACTGGTTATCGTAGATGTATCGGGATCCTCACCACAGAAAATCGGAGCCTTTAATCCGGGTTATTTCGCAAGAACAGTTGAAGCTTCCAACGGATACGCCTATGTCGTATTTAATCTGGACTCGGGAGATTCCCTCCTCATTCTGGATATAACTACTCCTTCGTCCATAAAAAGAGTTGCATCTCTATATCTCGGAAACGACATAGATAGAGATTTTCTGGCCGATGGAAGATACTACACTCTCACGAATGACTGGACAACTTACACAGGTAGAATAATTGCGGTAAATGTTTCAGATCCCTCAAATGCGTCCATAGATGGAGATATTTCCACAAATGCTCCTGTTAGCTCATTTTTCGTAAGATGAGGGGAGTCCTCCCCTCACCTCCAATGGTTCATTCAATAAAACTGTAAAATTTGCACAGATGATTGCAGTTCTCATCGGAACCATACTGCAGGCGAACATCGATGGACCCATCACTCCCATCACCGCGGACTATATCCAGAGGGTATTCGAGAGGGCAGAAGAGGGAAACTATTCCCGGGTGCTCATAGTCATAAATACTCCCGGAGGGCTGGAGAGCGCCATGCGGAAAATCGTCAGGGAAATACTGAACTCCCCTGTTCCGGTCATAACCTATGTGTATCCACAGGGGGCGAGGGCGGCCTCCGCAGGGGTATTCATAACCCTTTCCGGGGATGTGGTGGCCATGGCAGAAGGAACCAACATGGGCTCTGCCAGTCCCGTATCCCTCATGGGGCCGATGGACTCCGTAATGCAGAAGAAGGTGATGAACGACCTGAGGGCATTCCTAACAAGCATACTGGAGAAGAAGGGCAGACCCACATTCTGGGCAGACAGTTTCGTGGTTCAGGCCCGCTCCTATTCCGCCCGGCAGTTGAAGGAATTTGGTCTCATAGACCACATAGTCAACTCGATTCAGGAGCTCCTGGATTCGCTTGAAATCAGGGGGGAGGACATAGAGGAAGTGGACATGAATACCCGGGAGAAGCTCCTGGAGAAGATTGCGGACCCCAACATAGCCTACTTCCTGCTCCTCATAGGGCTCTACGGCATCATATTCGAACTGGCCAATCCCGGCTTCGGTGTTTCGGGGACCATAGGGGCCATATCCCTCATACTGGCCCTCTTCGCCCTGCAGGTTCTGAGCGCCAGCATCGCAGGGGTGCTCCTCATAATCCTGGGCTTCATTTTCTTCTTCGCGGAGATAAAGCTCCAGTCCCACGGCCTGTTCGGTCTGGCGGGCGTCGTCTCGTTCCTTATAGGGTCCCTGATGCTCTACAGCTCATCCCCCCAGGGAATAGGCCTGTCGCCCCTCAGCATAGGGGTAGGGGTGGGGCTGACTCTGCTGTTCTTCTTCGTGGTGGTGGCCCTAGCCATAAGGGCCCTCAGGCTGAAGCCCACCACGGGGAAGGAGGGGATGATAGGCGATGTGGGAGAAGCAATCGAAGACTTCGATGAGAAGGGGGAGGGAAGGGTAATGGTCCACGGAGAGATATGGTGGGCCAGGTCCGACGAACCCCTGAAGAAGGGGGACAGGGTCATAGTGGTGGATGTAAGAGGTTTGAAACTGACAGTAAAGAAATTCAGCGAAAACACGGAGGTGTGATATGGTTGTTGGAATATCAACGCTCATTTTTCTGATCTTTCTGGGCATAGTGCTCCTCTCGTCCATGATCCGCATACTGAACGAATACGAGAGGGGCGTCGTCTTCCGGCTGGGAAGGTTCATCGGTGTCAAGGGGCCGGGGCTGGTCATCCTCATACCCATAATAGACCGGCTGGTGAAGGTGGACACCAGGGTGATCACACTGGATGTTCCACCGCAGGATGTAATCACGAGGGACAATGTGTCCATAAAGGTGAACGCAGTGGTCTACTTCAGGGTCATAGAGCCCGCAAAAGCGGTTCTGGAAGTGGAGGATTATCTCTACGCCACCAGTCAGCTGTCCCAGACCACACTCCGGAGCGTACTGGGAGAGGTGGAGCTGGACGAAATTCTGGCAGAGAGGGAAAAGCTCAACATGAAACTGCAGGAAATAATCGACAGGCAGACGGACCCGTGGGGAATAAAGGTGATGGCCGTCGAAATCAAGCATGTGGACCTGCCCGACGAGATGCGCAGAGCCATGGCAAAGCAGGCCGAAGCCGAAAGGGAAAGGAGGGCGAAAGTCATATCTGCGGAAGGGGAATATCAGGCGGCCATGAAACTGAAGGAAGCGGCGGAAATCCTTGCCCAGAACCCCATAACCATACAGCTGAGGTATCTCCAGACCCTCTCGGAAATCGCATCTGAGAAAATGACCACCGTGGCGTTTCCGCTTCCGCTGGACCTGATAGAGGGGCTCCTATACAGGAAGAAGAAGGACTGACAGAATGTGGGAAAAAGTACCGCCGCGAATGCGGAAGGAATTCACATTTGAAAACTTCGAGCGGGCTATGGATTTCGTAAACAGGGTGGCAAAAGTGGCCGAATCTCTAAATCATCATCCGGACATCCATATAAGCTATTCGAAGGTTATAATCGAAACATGGACCCATTCGGCAGGGGACATAACGGAAAAGGACCGGAGGCTAATGGAAATGATAGACGAATTGATCGAATAGAGGGGGGAATACCCCCTCAGTACTACGGCACCATGGATTCCCATGCATAAACTCTGAAGCCTTTTCCTTTCAGCTTCTCCCGCCATCTATTGAACAGCTCTCCCAGCTCCACCTCCGTTCGAAACAGGATGGCCACCATGTGGCCGGGCCAGACCACATTGTCCAGCATGGGATTGAAGAACTGGCTCCAGGCCAGCACCTTCGGAACTATGAAGTACTCCTCCACATACTGCTCCAGCTCCCTGCGGAATTCCTCCTCGAAACCCGCATCGATGAAAACAATGTAACTTCTGAGCATTCCGCACCCCCTTTACCACTGCTCGAACCTTATGTCTTCCTCTGCCATATTATGCTCCTGTAGGAACTCTCTGACCGCCTTCACCATGGGCGGAGGACCGCAGACATAGGCCACTTTTCCCGCCAGGTCCTTACCGAATCTCCTCTCTATGGCAGGCATCACGAAACCAGTATCCCCTTTCCAGTCGGACGGAGGCTCCAGCACAACGGGAACGAAGTGGAAGTTCTCCACCCCGCTGTCCATGGCAGAAAATTCATCGAAGAAAGCAAAATCCTCCGGCACATTCACCCCATAGAAGAGCCAGTAGTCGCTGTTTCTGAACAGCCCCTCCTGATGGGCATAGCGGACCATGCTCCTCATGGGAGAAATGCCCGCCCCTCCGGCTATGAACAGGGTCTCCCTGTCCTCCTTCTGAAAGGTGAATCTCCCGTAGGGACCATCCACCTCCAGTTCGTCCCCCGCCCTCAGACCACGAAGACCGGGAGTGAACTTCCCATTCTCGTTGATGCGAATTATGAACTCCCAGTGCTCATCAAGGGGGGACGAGGCTATGGAGAAAGCCCTCTTCACATCCCCACCCACATGCCTCAGCATGGCGAACTGCCCCGCCTCGAAATCCCTCTTATAATCCAGAACCAGATGGACCAGGCGGGGATTGATAAACTCCAGAGATAAAATCTTCGCCCTGTCCATTTCCCTCCTCCTGTGGTTAATTCAAAGCGAAAGGTTTTCTTCCATCACGCCGAGCACCCTATCGAAGAGGTTTATATAAAGGCCGAGCCTCCTGAATATGTCTTCGGCCACTTCCTCGTGATAAGTATGGACAGTCCTGCTTCTATCGTCTATCATCAGGAGCAAATCTCTGGGCTCGCGCTCAGTCAGATACCCGGCTGAAAAGAAATCCCTTATGCAGGATTTTGGGGAGCGGCATGTTATCCCTTCCACCTCCCCCATGTACCCCTTTATGGCTTTCCACATAATTTCCACAGTAAATTCAAACCGCTGGATAGAACTGTCCCGAAAGAACTCATAATACCGGGAGCCACGATTCTCCTCTGCCAGCAGGTACGCCTCCTTCAATCTCGCGAGTGCCTGACTGAAATCCTCTATCTGCTTCTTCAGAGCCATTCTATTCCTTCCTGCATCACCCTGTCCCTCAGGTAGGGGGCCCTGCTCAAATCCACTATGTCCACCTTATAGGGAAGGTTGCTCTCCTCCAGTATGGCCCGAAGGACGGCAATCCTGTCCGAAATGTCCTCCTGTGAGAGGATGGCGATATCAATATCGGAGCCCTCCACATGGGCACCCCTCGCCCTCGAACCGAACAGATACACCTTCACCCCGCATCCTTCGAAGTACTCCTTCAGAAAGCGCTTCAAATCTTCAATGGTCATTATCCGCACCGTCCTCCACATTCCCCGGAACAATTTTACAGGGGCGGA
>JALSOK010000063.1 GCA_026986535.1 Caldifarciminota bacterium | reverse complement strand
TAATCGGCGGTAGGTTCGACCCCATCCACATAGGACACCTCATAATAGCGGAGGATATGAAGGAAGAACTGAGCGTCGATAAGGTTATCTTCATTCCCGGCTATCATCCTCCCCACAGGGGAGTCGAAACCTCATTCGAACACCGCTACAATATGGTGAAACTGGCCATCGATGAGGAGCCATCATTCGCCGTCAGCGATATAGAAAAGAGGCTGGGACTCGAAAAGAGCTACTCGTATCTGGTCATGAAGGAATTCAAAAAGGAATTTCCGGATGCCCGAATCCTGTTCCTGATTGGAAGCGACCAGTTCAAAACCTTCAAAACATGGTACAGGTATGAGGAGTTGCTCGATATAGTTGAAATCGTTGTGGCCCTGAGGAACACCGCCGACAAGAAGTACTATCCAAAGGACCTCATCGAGAGGGTTAAATTCGCCCACAACAGACTGATCGAGGTCTCCGCATCCGAAATTCGAAGGAGGGTGAGGGAGGGGAAACCATTCAGATTCATGGTCAGGGAACCGGTTTATCAGTACATTCTGCAAAACAACCTCTACAGGGGGGCAGAATGATTCTGGCAGTGGACACTACGACGAAATATCTTTCCTGTGCAATATCCGATTCGAGAGGAAATATAATCATGGAAATCAACCAGTATGAGGCTTTCATGCACGCCGAGAGAATAAACATAATAACGGATTTCCTCATGCAGGCCACTGGAAAGAAGCCCGCGGACATACGGTACCTGGTGATTTCGAAAGGGCCCGGGCTCTTCACTTCCCTGAGAGTATCGGCTTCTTTTGCAAAGGCCTTTGCACTGGTCCATCCCGATATAAAGGTGGTGGCCATCAGTTCATTTCGGGCCCTGTGGTATCCATTCAGGGGCCATCCGGTGGCAGTCCTTCTGGATGCAAAGAAAAAGGAGGTGTTTGTCAGCGCCTACGACGAAAAGGGGAATGAAATCCTCTCCCCCACCATCATGAAACCACAGGACCTGTATGAAAAACTGGGAAACAAATTCCTGTATGTGGGAGAAGGGGCGGAAATTTACCGGGACATCTTCAGGACTGTGCCCCCCAACAATCCCACCTTTCCCCATGCGAAGTACATGATTCCCCTCGCCATGGAGGAAATAGAGAGGGGGAACTTCGTGGACATAGACACCTTCGAGCCCCACTACCTGCGCCAGCCGGATGCGGTGGTGAAGAAGCAAATTAATTCATGAGGAAGTCCCAAACCAGGACCTCAGGATATCGACGAGCTTCCTGAACGCTCCATCGCTGCAATTATCCACATGATTTCTGCTTACTTTCTCTGCGATTTCCCGAAAGAGGGCTGAACTCGGGGGCCTTCCAGCCCGCCTCAAAATTTTCTCGAACTCTTCCCTGGGGTGCAAAGAACATCCAGAAAATTACTCTTTCCACTCGAATTGGGTCCTACGAGAATATTGAAAGATTCCAGCTCAACACTCACCCGCCTTAGACTCTTATAATGCCTGACCTCTATTCTCTCGAGCCGTAAAATTAAATCCCATGAACAACAATCAGAAACTTGCAAAGATATTCGACGAAATTGCGGATGCTCTCGAATTTCTGGGCGAGAATCCCTTCAAAGTCAGGGCGTACAGAACTGCCGCAAGAGTTCTCGAGGGGCTGGACAGGGACATATCCTGGTATATAGAGAATAACAAAAGCGTAAAAGGGATAGGCACATCCCTCAGAGCCAAGATAAAGGAATTCCTGGAAACGGGGAAGGTGCGGAAGCACGAAGAACTGCTCCAGAAGGTTCCCAGAGGCATATTCGAAGTGATGGCGATTCCCGGAGTGGGTCCCAAGACTGCAAAGCTCCTTTACGACAGATTCGGAGTCAAAAGCATAGAGGACCTGAAGAGGGTGCTCGAGGACGAGAGCATATATCAACTGAGGGGATTTGGGCCCGGCAAAGTGAAGAACATCAAAGAAGGTCTGGAGCTCTACGAAAGGGCCCACAGCAGATTTCCCATAGGATTCGTGTATAGGCCCATAATGGAGTTGAAAGAGCGGATTTCCAGGATAGATGGGGTCCACAGAATAGAAGTGGCAGGCTCATTCCGGAGGATGAAGGAAACAGTGGGCGACATAGACATACTGATTACCACTGATAGGCCCACGGAGGTAGGGAATGCCATCGTCAACCTTCCATCAATAGAAAGGGTCCTTCTCAAAGGCCCCACCAAAATCTCCTTCATCTACACCCTGCCCCGCGGTGACCTAATACAGGTGGATGTCCGTATTGTCAAAGATGAGAACTGGGGAGCTTCCTTAATGTACTTTACCGGGTCCAAAGAGCACAACATAGCAGTCAGGGACATCGCCATAGAAAAGGGCTACAAACTCAACGAGTACGGCCTATACAGGGGAATAAATGTAATAGCAAGCAGAACGGAGGAAGAGATTTACGAGGCACTGGGCATGCAGTACATACCTCCTGAACTGAGGGAAAACAGGGGCGAAATTGATCTGGCCCTCAAGCACGCCATCCCAGATCTGGTAGAACTAAAAGACATAAAGGGGGATCTACAGGTCCACAGCATATATTCGGACGGCCAGATGACTTTCGAGGAGATAGAGAAATATGCGCTGGAAATGGGATACCAGTATGTGGCCGTGACGGATCACTCCTACAGTCTGAAAGTGGCAGGGGGGCTGGAAGAAAGCCGTCTGTTCGAAAAAATGGAGAAACTGCGCCAGTTCAACAAACACTCCAGGGTAAGACTCCTTATGGGGGCGGAGGTGGAAATCCGCATGGACGGAACCCTGGATTACCCGGACGAGGTCCTCAAGGAGCTGGACATAGTGCTGGCATCCGTCCACAATGTCCGCAAGAACGAGGATATAACCGAAAGATACCTGCGGGCCATGGAAAGTCCCTATGTGGATATTATAGCCCATCCCACGGGCAGGCTGGTAACGGGAAGAAACCCATATCCCTTCGATGAAGAAAAGGTCTTTAAAACTGCCGCCGAGAGGATGGTACTTATGGAGATAAACGCCCACGCCAACCGGCTGGACCTCAATGATATAATGATAATGAGAGCGAAGCCCTACGGAGTGAAATTCTCTCTTGGAACCGATGCCCACGGCAAAGGCAACATGTGGATGATGGTGCTGGGAGTGGGTCAGGCAAGGAGGGCCATGCTTACGCCGGGAGACATAGTCAACACGATGAATCTGGATGAACTCCTCGACTTCATAAAGAAAGCCAGGAAGCACAGGGAGGAGCTATCCAGGAAACTCAATAACTGAGTATCAGCAACTCCCTCCAGCCTTTTCTCT
>JALSOK010000062.1 GCA_026986535.1 Caldifarciminota bacterium | reverse complement strand
TGTAGTCTGGCGGGGAGTCATCTTCCCGATACCAATCCATATATTGGAGGGTATCCACTGGTATTTGCTATTGGGGGAGACCACCAGGACCTCGTGCTCCCCTCCCAGAAGCCTCCTCAGGTACATCGCCGAAGTATGCCCCGATATCCCTGCTCCAAGCACCACTACTCTTGCCATACCTTAAAACCTCCTCTTTCAGAGTTAATTTTAATGGACATTATTCCAAATTAATGCGGGGTAAGGTTAATCATTCTATAATGCATCTGCACGGTGCACAATTTTTAAAATTTCCATGAATCTTGGTTTTCATTCGCTTTCCTTAATCTTAACACTGAATATAAGACCATCACCCATCGGAACTAATGTGGTTAATAAGTCCTCAGTTGAAAAAGATAATCTGGTGAATTCCCTGATAGCCTGCACGGAGGGATCCATATTCCCATCGTCAAGGACCTTTCCCAGCCAGAAAGCATTATCCGAAACGATCACTCCACCAATTTTCAGTTTCTTTCGTGCAATATTAAGTATCATGGGATATTGAATCTTATGGGCATCGTTAAAAATCAGATCAGGAGCAAAGTCCAGCTGGTTCAACACCTCCAACCCATCCTCCACTATAAATTCTGCCTTTTCCAGAAGGCCGGCCCTCTCGAAGAATCGGCGGGCGAGCTCCATATTCCCCGCATCCAGGTCCGTAAGGATAATCCTCTCCAGAAACGGATTATAAAGAGCAATCCAGAGGGCTGAATATCCAAATCCCGAACCAATCTCCAGAACATACCTGCTCCTATAGGACGCGGCAACGACGGAAAGGAAGCGGGCAGAAAGGGGGTGCAATATGGGGAACCCTCTTTCCCTTCCGATCCTCTCCATCTCCATAAGCAGGGGATGTTTCTCCTGTAAATCCTCCATTGCCCGAAGATAATCCATTACATCCATGGCCGAAATTATAATCCACAGGGGGAAGAAATCCCCCTAACGGATGAACACCTTCCTGCTCAGGACCCTTCCCTTCACATGCTCCCTAATGATGAAAAGACCCCTCAGACTCCTGCCCCTGAGGAATTTCTCCACATCTATGTCCGCTGGACCCCTGTAGATGAGTTTCCCTCCGACAGTATAGATTTCGGTGTAATCCTTTGCAGCGGGAATACGGGACTCTTTTCCAGCCTGGGACTTTATGGAAAGGATTTCGCCGCAGGAAGGACCTCCCGTAGCACCTATACCACCCGGCGGCTCATCGCAGTTGGGAGGAACAGCAGGGCACGGATAGCACCTGTATATGCACATGCCATCTCCGGAAACGAACAGAAGAACACAAACTGTATGGGCACTGCCACAACACGCACAATTCCAGCACTCGTGAATAATCTGCGTGGGGCAGTATCCCCCATTTGGAGGAGCAGTAAGGGCAATCGTATCGGTGGGCTCACCATTAAAATGGGCAAAGACAAAGGCACCGATTCCACTCCTTTCCCGACTGCGCTCAGCCAGTTCCACCAGCTCCCGCCCGACTATCTCCGAATTTATGGCAAAACCCTTGACCAGCGGATTATAACTGTGCTTGCCGCTTTGCATTTCTATTATGAACCGGGCGGTCTCCTCGTGAATGGGAATAACCTTATCCCATGTCGAGTACTCTATATACCCCGCCAGTAAAATTACACCGAACATGATACACCTCCCGATTCAAATTATAAAGGCCCGGAAAAACACTGCATGACAATAAAATTCATTACACATAGATAACGATAAATTAAACAAAACCAGAAAGCTGAATTACCACAGTTGCAGAACCAGCATGGGAAAAATTAAATCCCCTTCAGATGGCCTCTTTCTCCTGTAAGGGCTGGAGTATGGGAGTATGGCCCTTCAGGGATACAACCCGTCCCTTCAGGTATGTCCCCGGCCTGTATATGCCTTTCACCACCACAGAAATGTTGTTGAAGGTCTTCCCCACGCTGTAGGCAGGGTCCTTCTTGCTGGGCCCTTCTATGAGAATCTCATACTGCCCGCCAATCATGGCCTTTCTGCGCTCCACAATTTCCCCGTTGACGGTATCTATGAGTCTTCTCAAACGGCGATTCTTGGTCTCGTAGTCCAGCTGATCAGGGAAAAAGGAGGCAGGGGTCCCGGGCCGGGGCGAATAGATGAACATGTATGCCCCATCGTACTTTACCTGCCGGACCACATCCAGAGTCTCCTCGAAATCCTCTTCGGTTTCACCGGGAAATCCAACAATAATATCCGTCGTTATGGAAACATCCGGTATCATCTCCCTTATCATCCGGGCCTGCCAGATATACTCCTCTTTCGTGTATCCCCTGTTCATCCTCTTCAGGATTCTGGTGGATCCAGCCTGCAGGGGGAGATGTATCCAGCGGACTATTCTTTCGCTTTCTGCAATGGTCTTAATGACCTTGAAGGTCATGTCCCTGGGGTTGGGGCTCGTGAATTTGATGCGCCTTACACTCCGCAGATTGTCCTCCAGCATCTTCAAAAGGTCTGCAAAATCGTATTTTCCATCGAAGTAGGAATCCACATTCTGCCCCAGAAGGGTTATCTCCGTAATCCCCTGCTCTTCCAGGTCCATGGCTTCCCTGACTATTTCACGGGCAGGGCGGGAAAGCTCCCTCCCCCTCGTATAGGGAACGACGCAGAATGTACAGAAATTGTCGCATCCCTGCTGAATGCTTATATAGGCGGAGAATTCTCCGGGCCGGACCCTTCTCCTCTTGAGCCTGAATATCCCCAGGTCCTCGCACACGGATCTGCGGGTCTGTTTTCGCTCGAGGTCCAGTATAACATCCACAATCTTCTCGTAGCTCCGGGGACCGATAACCACATCGGCCCTGGCCACCTCGTGCAGTCTGGAACCCCTCACCTGGGCAACGCATCCCATCATCACCACGGTTTTACTTAAATTTTTCATCTGGCGGGAAAAGTGGATGGCTTTCTCCTCCGCCTTCTGCCTTACAGCGCATGTGTTTATAAGGACCACTTCCGCTTTCGAAGGGTCCTCCACCTCCTGAAACCCCTCCTCTATTAACCTCTGACGAACAAGCTGGGAATCCAGCTCGTTCATCTGGCAGCCAAAGGTCTTTATGTAAAATCTCCTCATGCGTTTGCAAATTTTACAGCTTTCATATAAAATCCCGCCTGCCGGAGGAAACGGGCAGCCCATCGCCTCGCGGGTCAGACCCGCCAGCGCATCGATGGGCTGTTAAATTTTCCATCAATATGGTAAATTATGGTCAGTTGTTCTGTAGATTTACACAAGTTGAGGACAGACATTCTTCGGGTAAAGGGATTCACATTCAAGAATTAAGGCATTTGTGGAGCCGCAGTTATTGTAAAATTATGGAAAATCCTTCGGGGGAGGTGGCAACTATGCAGGCAAACAGCATAGACGAGCAGATAGAGAGAATTCTGGAGAAAGTGCAGAACGATACATCGGGGTTGCTGGGGTTCGTCCTGTTTACCATGGACGGCTTTCCCGTAAAGAGCACACTGCCCCACTCCTCCAGCAACGAAATTTCCGAACACGAACTGTTCTCAGCAATAGGAGCAGGTCTCATTTCCCTCGCAGAAAAGACATTGAAGCAGATAAATATGATGCCCCTCGATAAACTCACCATCGAGTCCAATAACGGCAACATCATAGTGGAGAGAATCACGGACAGCGTCGGCATAATGGCCCTCGCCCTTCCGACCACACCCCTCGGAATGATTCGCATTGCTGTGCAGAATGCGAAGAAAGCCCTTAAAGGGCTTCTATAAGGAGGTATAAGATGACTGCATCCACCTTTGAAGCACTGAAAGCGGATATAATGAACATAGTGGGGCTCGGGGAAAAGGATATTCATAAACTGAAGCACAACGGAGAACAACTCCTGAACATACTGAATGCCGTGATAAGCAAAGATGAAAAGCAACTCCTCGAAAACCTCCAGGTAGAAAATCCCGGGCAGATGCTCGCCCTGATAAAGGATTTCCTCGGGGTAATTCTGACGGGGAAGCAGGACTTTAAAACCATAAGGAAGCTGGCCCTCCAGTCCCTCAGAACCGGAACTTCCATATACAGGTTTGCCCTCATTGTATCCACCGTGCTGGATGGGATGAAACCCCTCATAAGCGAGAGATTCGAGAATCCAGAAGACATTGTGGAGACCCTCAAAAAATTCTCCCTGGTAATGCTCCTTCTCCTGGCAGATGAGATAAATCAGGCATTCCTGCAGGCTGTGCGGGAAGCCACGGGAATGAGCCAGGCCCTGCTGGAAAACTATATGAAATCCGTCATAAACAGCATGATCAAATCTGAGGGGGCATGAGCCCCCCACTTCTACTCAGAAATTAACTGTTCTATGAGCGCAGGAACATTCGAATTCTGATTCATCTGATGCAGGGGAATCGTGAATATATAGAACCTGTTCTTCTTCCATCCGACAACTGGTTCGGGCAGGGTGCATGTACTGTCCTGAGGATTGTAGTTCCATGTGAACTGATTGCATGTAGTATCCCGCAGAGTGTATATGACCTGTGCAGTGGAATCCAGCCCCACACCATCCGCATACGCAACCAGTATGGGCTGAACGGATGGTATCAGGGGGGAGGGGTATGTGAGGGTGGAGTCGTAGGCATGCTGAGCATTGTTGTAAACGGGATTTCCATAGTAAATGGTCTTGTCCCTGTAGTATACCGTGTCCACACCGGCGTATGCACCGAATATAGGAAGGAAGCCCCCATAGACGGTATCGGCAGAGATGTTGGCCACATGGGGTGAGATTATTATCAATTTCTTTCCTGCATCCAGATAGGCCTGAAGGTACGGAAAGAACCTGTCCAGATATGTCCGCTGGTTATCGGTGAACCAGAGTATGGTGTTGAAGCCCAGATTGTTGATGATATAGTTCATGTCCTTCGGCGAATAGGGCAGATTTCCATATACATTCCAGTAGGTGAAAGGACGGGAACCCAGGCCCTCCGCATACACATCACCATCGTAGGAAGCAGCGTCATCCACCAGAAGGATATCCCCCACCACGGGTATCACCTCCCAGGTATAGGATATGGAGTCGGATCTGGCTCCCACCTCGTCGAATACACGGAAGAATACGGTTCTGGTCCCCGGTTCGATGGAATCTATCGTTACCTCCGATGGAACCAGGCCGGTTGCGGAATCCTTCAGGAGCATGGTCCAGGATGTATCGTAATCCATCCTGTACTCCAGACCCATTATGGTGGCATCCCCATCGTCGTCGTGGAATTCGAGGTAAAAAGTGGCGATGGGAAGGGTCGTATCGGGGGGAAGGGTGCCCCTCATAAAATCGATGACGGGGGGAGTATTGGCTACCAGGAAATCGATACATGCCGGGGTCGGATCCACCGCCCCAAGATTGTCAACCGACCAGACGCAGAAGAGATGGGGAGCGATAGAGTCCCCGGAAGAAAAGTACAGGGTGTCGCTGTTGCGGGTCGTATATGTCTTCTGAGCTGTATCATCAGCCGCTATATAAAAGCCCACTACCTCCCCGTCCACATCGTTCCCATACCAGTGGAATACCTGCTTCCCTCCAACCGGAAGACTTATGTTCTCCACAAACAGATAGGTTTCTGGAGGCTGATTGGGAACGGGATTATCGGCCGGTCTGGAGCAGTAGCTGAGAATCAACGCCACAAGAACTGCAAGCGAAAGTTTCCTCATTTTTCTCCTCCTATCTTATTACTCCCAGCCGGGCCACCCTCTTCCTGCCCGTATCGAGGTCCTGAACCACCACCACATAAAGGCCCGGTGCCACGGGAAATCCGGAATCGTTCTTCAGATCCCACAGCACCTCACCCCTGTTGGGGTCTTCGTGCTCCATTGTCCTGACCAGATTGCCGCTAACATCATAGATGTAGATACGGGCCCGGGCAGGGATGTTGGCTATATACACACCGCCGAACATGGAGGAGTAGCGGAACGGGTTGGGGTATATGCGAATGGGTTTATCGGTATTGGGCCGTGCTCCCGGTATGACTTCCGTAAGGTTCTGCCTGTAAGAGCTCTCCAGAACAGGTATTCCCATTTCCCTGTTGCCCCTATCGAAAGACACTACAGAATAATAATACCTGAAGCCGTTCTTCACCCCCACATCCTCAAAGTAATAACATGTCTCCACCTCCAGCTCCCGGGGACAATCGGTGGTGATGGACGGCATACCGGCATCGTAGCCCAGAGAATCCTCCAGATCAAACTGCCTCAGGACGATCCATGTGGAATCGTAAATCTCCGAGCGGCCCCTCAGGACCTTATAGCCCTCGAAGTCCTTTTCGTGGGAGAAGGGGTCCACGAAATCCTCCGGGGAGCTTTCCCAGTAGAGGGTAACCCTGTTCTCATCCGGTATGGCCACCATGCGGGGAGAAGGCGGTGGAGCCGGAAGGACGAAGTCGTACTGAAAAGCCCTCAGGGCCCACGCTGCGTTATCCATCAGATGTCTCTCATTCAGTCCGCCCACAGCTGCCATATACACGACGATGGAGTCTCCGGCGGGGATATAATCTATGGGCCCAAAGGCGATAAGCTCCACAGGATCTGGATAGGGATTGTACTGGAGGTATTCGTCATCCACATTGGGATAAATGGTATCAGAGGCCATGTACTTATACCTGTCCACATCGGTCCTGTTGGCATTGGGATCCCACTGGAACCAGAGGAAAGACACAGAATCGGCCAGCACAACTTTATCCCCTCCGCGAATATAACCCAGGAACTGGAACCCCACCATGGAAGTGGCGAGAGTATCGAATCCATCGTTCTTCTCCCACACGAGGGACAGGCTATCCACGAAGAAGACCCTCTTGTGCTGGAAGAATGGGGTCCTTGCAAACTGGTCCCCCCAGAAGTCCCTGTTTCCGGTCACCAGCTCCGAAAACCATCCCACATATACATCGCTCAGGTCCCCACCACTGCGGTTTATGATGGTGAACTTCAGGAAGACTATGTCGTCTATGTAGGAATATGTCCAGAGGAAGGCCCGGAGTTTCACCTCTATATTCAGGGGATTGTGCTCCGGGGCTGTACCGGTGAAGTCGTTGAAGACGGACACCAGGTCCTGCTCAGAAAACGCATTTACCGGGTCATAGTAGGGGGATGTGGGAAGGGAGGAATAAACGCTGACGCTGTCCTGTTTGAAGAATTCGAAACCCTCACCCGACACAGTATTCCCCGCATATTGATCTATTGCTCCCGTGGTGACCAGAGTATCGCCATTGATATTTATGGCCCCCACCCACAATCCCGCGAGGGTAAGGTGCTCCGTCCCGGAACCGAGCGGATATTCGAAGGAAGGAAGATCCACCTGAAAGGAAAAGTTGTTTCCCACCACCCCATAGCTGGTGATGGTAAGCCCCACATTGTTATACTCCGTCGCCTTGTAATCGCTCAGCATTAAAATGAAGTAAATCATTGCTCATCTCCCTCCCCTATCCTCTGGGGCTTGTTGTACTTCTCCAGCCTGCCCCTTCCATCAGGTGTGTTATATGCGACGAATATGTCCTCACCCAGAACCGTCACCCCTATCGCAACGGGAAGGAGCGTGCTGTCGGGCGAAGAAGATACCATTACGAATTCCCCGGATGGGGAGAACTTCTGAAACCTTCTGTTGCCGTATTCCAGAACATAAATGGCCCCATAGCTGTCCAGTGCCACATCCATGGGAGTATCGAATCGGCCAGCGCTGTCCGAAGGCTCGGGCACGAGTCCGCCCAGATGAATAACATTCTGCACAGGTGCACTCTCCGTAAAGCCCTCCACCCAGTGATTTCCGGAGGAAGCCACGAATACCACACCCGACCTGTAGGCGGTCCCCCAGGGCATCTTCACATTGATTATCCCATTTCCCCTCTCTGCCAGCACCTGCGGCGGTCTCAGTCCCACGCTATCCCTGTTGAACTTCAGGAGGAGACTGCTGTCCTTATATGTCACGAAGAAGTTGCCCTCTCCATCAGCAGAAATGGAGGCATAGGGCCCTGTGGCCGGAGTTATCGCATAGACATTCTCCACAGCGACCAGATTCCCATCGTAATCGAATATGCGGATGGAGGAATCGGCCATCTCCAGGACATACAAATACCGGTCGGAGGATATGTAGAAGGAAACCGGATGCTCGAACCCGAGGGAAAAGCCCTCCTCCTGCATGGATTGATAGAATCTCTTGAGGGAATCCTCGAAGAGGATGTAAATCAGACCATCGGGACCTACCTGCATGTCCCTTATCTCCTTATCGAAATCCCAGTATGCAGTCCTTATATAGGTGCTGTCGGTTATGACTGTCTGCTCCACTATCGTGGGCATGGGGTACTTGCGCCCCGTACATGCCGCCATCCCCACGATCAGAATCAATCCTATCCTTCTCATTTCCAGTTCACTCCTATTGTAAATGTATTGGTTGCCCCAAAGAGGCCCCTGTCGGTGTATGTATAGTCCAGCCTGATCTTCTTCGTCATAAGTCCAATCCCGAAGGCCTTTTCACCCCGCGAAGTGGCACCGGCCCGCAGGTGCAAAGCCTCCATCCGGTATTCCAGCCCCATGGAGAAAATCTCGTAGTTATCCGATTGTTTTTCCAGCTGTGCAGTTGCGTAAAGGGAGCGATAAACCCTTCCCGATATACCGAGCCTGAAGGTGACCGGAAGGGCCCATCCGCCCACATCCGGACCAATGTTGTAGATGCCCATGCCTATACGGATGTCCCTGTATCCCACCAGGTATATGGAGCTGAAATCCAGCATAAAAGCATAGTAGGAAGTATCGTAGAGGTTCTCCTGAAAGAACTTTATGCTTCCCCCGATGGCGAACCTGTCGTACAGGCTCGTAGCCGCTGAAACCCCCAGCACTATATCGGAGAAATTCCAGAAATAGCCGCTTCCGTAGGGGTTGTATTCTGTCGTCACCTCCTCGTACGGAGTCCACAGGGAATTGACGAAGAATCCGATGCCCCAGTACCCCCTGCGCAGGTAATAGCTCAGAAAGCTGTGATTGATTTGAGCTGGCAGGAGCCTGTGGGAAAATGCCACCCCTCTGCCCTCCAGAAACGCGAGTATGGAACTGTTCATATAGGTGGCTGTGGCGTCATCCGTAATGGATATTCCCGAGAACAGGGCCTCCGCTCTGGCCCCCACATTGCTCTTGAGAAAACTTCCAAAAGTGGTCCCTATCTTCTGACCCCCTATGGGGTCCAGCAGGGCCACCATATACAGCATCACCATTGCACATCCACTCCTATTACCAGCTTAAATGGATCCACATATCTGTCAGGGCGCTTGTAGTATGTGGGCAGAGACCTGGGAGGGAGGGGATCCCCATCCCTGTACTCCTCCCCCGTCACGGGATTGAAGTAGTAGAGGTTCCTGTGATTGGTGAGGTTCCTTATATAGACATAGGGACGGATCCTGAGGCCCCACCGCCTGAAAGTCTTCATAACCTTCAGATCCATGCGGAACCAGTCGGGACCCAGAGCAGAATACCGCTCCCCGTAATTGCCCTCCTCATCCACGGGAGTATATCTCCTCCCCGACTGGTATCGGACGCTTATGGTGGCGAATATGCCCTTCCATACGCTCTTTCCGATGCTGAAGTAGGCCCTCACCGGCCTGTCCCATCTGACGAAGTATTCCCTGTAATAGTCCTCTATTTCCCCATAGTAGGCATCCTCGGGGGAGGATGAACGGCCCTTCGTCTGGGAGAGGGTCACATCCAGATTATAGAAGAATCCCCTCGTATTCCTCTGAAGCTGGAACTCTATGCCCACGGTTCTGGCATAATCCGAATTCACATATATCCAGAAATCGGGATTGGGGGGCACATTGTTCACCCTCACAGCTGTGGGATAATTGAACACATCCTTGTAGAAAGCCGTCACCTTCATCACAGTGCTCGCGGCCACGATCTGCTCGAATCCCATCTCGTATGCAATGGTGATTATGGGCTTGAGGTTGGGATTCCCCACCAGCTCATATCCGGTGCTGGCCAGCTGGTCCAGTTTGGTGTAAACGAATCGGAAATCGGGGGCCTGGGAGAATCTCCCATAGGAGAAGAAGAACTTCTGGCTCTCGCTTATGGGATAGGAGAAGCTTATTCTGGGGCTCAGGTACAGCTTCAGATCCCCGCTCTGCAGGAACTGCGAATACTCCCTCTCCACTATATAGGGGATGTACTCTCCCGAGTTGAGTATCCTCCGGACAGCCTGCACCGCATAATCGCCCACCTTCCAGTAATCCAGACGGAATCCGTATGTGGCGATGATTCCCGAGAAAGTGGTGGAGTTCTGCACATAGAAACCCCCTTTGTTGGTATAGGCTCTGAAAAGGTCGTGGTTCAGCCCAAGACCGTTGGGGTCGTAGTACCAGGGATAATGGATATCTATCCACTGGAGTTCGTAGTACTCGTGTATGAATCCCGTTTTGAACTTGTTGTAAGAGCCTATATAACGGGTATAGTCCCCCTTGAAGATCCATCCATCGGAGTAGTGGTCGTGCCAGTAGGGGGCGTCTCCGGTATCCCAGAAGTAGCCATCTCCATCCGGGGGCGGATAGAGGTCCTGCCTTTCGGTGTACTGGCTCCAGTGCTTATTATTGACCGAAACATTGAGGCTGTTGAACACCCTGGCTATCCTGAGCTCCAGGAGGGAAGAGGTATTCGGTATATAATCGACGGAGAAATAGGAATTGACCAGCTCCTTCGTGAACACCGGATAGCCGTCCAGATTGTACATGTACCTGTACGGAAATCTATAGGCAAATCGATACTCGCTCGAGGAGTAGAAATAACCCTGGGTCACCTCGAAACTGCGTGTATAGGTCCATCTGAACTTCCACTTCTCATTGGGATGATACACCAGTTTAACCACTCCGGAAAAGTAGTTCTCTTCCCTCGGATATGTGAAATCGAACATGTAGCTGGGCAGACCGTCCCGCGATGGGAGGTAAGTCTGGTCCAGAGTCGTCGATACATCGAAGAAATATGTGAACCTCTTTCCTATGGGACCGCTGATGTTGAAATCCACATAATCGTATGGATAATAGCCCCACTGCTGTCCAAATGTATCCGGAACCACAACCCCGAAACTGCCCTTCTCATAGCGCACACTGCCCCTGAACTCGCTCCTTCCCTCACCCAGACGAATATTGATAACGCCGCCCGATGCCTCTCCGTACTCGGGACTGAATCCACCGGTCAGCGCTTCCAGTTCCTCGAAGGCATTGTAGGGAAGGAAGGTCCCTATAGCGGAGCCGGATATGGGGTCCCTTATGGGGATACCATCCACCAGGAGGAGCACTTCGTTGGTTCTGCTTCCCCTTATGTGGACCTCGTATCCCTGTCCGGAAATGGAGGAGATATTCTTCAGGGCATCCTGTATGCTGATCTGGCCCACTGCCTCCAGCTGGCGCTTCCGTATGGTCTGGTAGGAATAGCCTATGTCCTTCCGAATCTGCTCCTTTTCGGCAGTGACAACCTCCGCCTGGAGAACGGGGATGGCTTCCTCCTGAAGGTAAAAGTCTATCCTGTAACTGCCTCCGGGCCTCACGCTGACCGTCCTGTGGGACTCCCTGTATCCGATGAAGGAGGCGGTCAGCTTTATATCGCCGGTGGTGTCCTTAATATAGAATTCATAATATCCGTCCGCATCGGAGTAGGCCCCGTCTCCCCAGGGGGTGTAAACTGCCGCCGCCTCTATCGGGCGGCCGGTCTTCCCATCGAAAACATGTCCGTGGAACCTGATGTCCGATACGATGAGTATCGATAGCGATATCATGATGACCTGCCAAATTTTAAAGACTCCGGAAAGGGCCTGATTTTCTTGAAGTTCACATTAAACCGGAAAAGGGGACAATCCCCCAAGTCGATGAGTACCACCTTCGTCCATATCGAGCATCGACTAACCACAGGGCGGCCATGAACATTATAAAATTTCAGCGTGGGGGAGAGGTTCCTGGTGGATGCGATGCTGGGCAGAGCCGGAAAACTCCTGCGCATGATGGGGTTCGATGCTTATATAAGGGGGAATAACGAACCCCTCCACCGCTTCGTCGAGCGGAAGGGATTCATTCTGACCTCCCGAAGGAGATGGGATGAGGGGCTCTGGAGAAAGGTGGAGGGACGCATAAAGGTATTCGAACAGAATACACCGATGGAAGAGGTGGTCGTATGGGTTCTGAGGAATTTCGGAATCCCTCCGGAGGAAAGATTCTTCTCCAGGTGCATAGTGTGCAACACACCCGTCGTAATTCCGGATGAGATTCCTCCCCTCAGATGGGTGGACCCCTCCACAGTTCGATACTGTCCCGCATGCAAGAAATACTACTGGGAAGGTTCCCACACCCGAAGGATGAGGAAACTGATAGAAGAGCTGATAAGAAGGGCTCAGGAGGGGTCTTCACTTACCCATTAGGGACCTCAGTTCCTCTATTACTTTCTCCACATGTCCCTTTACCCTCACATTTCTCCACCCCTTCACGATCCGCCCGTCCGGGGCTATTATGTAAGTGGAGCGGATAACCCCCTCGACCGTTCTTCCATACATCTTCTTCGGGCCATAGGCATCGTACTTCCTGAGGACCTCCTTCGAAGTGTCCGAGAGCAGGTAGAAATTCAGGCGGTGCTTCTCCCGAAATTTCCTGTGGCTCTCCACGGGGTCAGGGCTGACACCGACAACTACGGCCATGGGCAAAATTTCCTCCAGATGGTCCCTGAAATCCACCGCCTCCCGGGTGCATCCGGAAGTGTTGTCCTTAGGATAGAAGTAAAGGACCACATACTTGCCCTGCCCTAAAAAGTCTCTCAGGCAGAAATTTCCTTCCCTTCCCTCGGGATCCAGACCGGGAAGGCAGAAATCCGGCGCCATCTCACCGACCTTCGTCATGGTTCACCTCCATTTTCCTGACTGTCTCCCGGCTTAC
>JALSOK010000061.1 GCA_026986535.1 Caldifarciminota bacterium | reverse complement strand
AAAGTCCCTTATCGCATCGATGACGGTACGGGGTTTCTGGCTGGTGGCCCCGCTGTCCAGGTATATCAAATTGGGGTTGTTCTCGAACACCGGAAAGTGGCTCTTCATGTTGGTTAGCATCGCTGGAAAATTATAACGCAAATGCGGGGATCTTCCTCTCCCTGGCGGGCTGCTACGGCTCTCCCTTTTCCTTAATCCACTTCCAGAATCCTGTGGCCTTTTTGTCCTGGATTGTCCCTCAGCTCCCGGAAGAACTCCACGAACATGGACTGGAATTCCCCGGGCCATCTGCTGTCGAGTCTATGGAAATGAGAATCCTGACAAATGTGATGGTGTTCCCTTTTATACTCAGTCCTGTTCTGCATCTTCCGATTCTTATTCTATAGGCTGAGCGGGAACCTGTTAGCTTTTTTATATCTATACCGTTGGCACGCATCTATAACCGTTCTGATCTTTCTGCCGAAGGTCAAATATAATTCAATCAGATTGTTTTCGTAGACAAGTGTTCATTAGAGCTTTTTTAATCAGTTCTTCTGGCTCTTTAGTGTACATGATTGAAAGTGTTTTTCTCAAATATCGCTTTCCCTCAATTTGCCGATGAGTGTAAATACATCTATCAAAGGATGATCAATACCACATCGTCTTCCATATTACGCGGGGCAGGTTCAGATGGCGGTTCAGGTACCCGATGCGGGATGATAGCCTCATCATGATGCGGACCTTATCCACAGGGGTGGGATTGGCCATGAGTTCCAGCCACATCGCTGTCAGCTCTTCCAGAGTCTTCTTATAGGGGTACCACCAAATTTCGGGTTTCCCCGAATAATCCTCGTCCATGTACTGAATCTGCACCGTTTCCATCAGCCCGAATCTGCCGTGGGTTCTGCCCACTCCGGATTCCTTCACCCCTCCCCAGATGCTTTCCGGCTCTGCAAAGGAATAGACATGGCTGTTTATGGTGATTACGCCCGCCTGCAATTTTCGTGCAATTCTGCGGGCGGATTCCTCATCACCGGTCCAGATGGAGGCGGTCAGCCCGTAGGGGATGTCGTTGGCCATTTCCACGGCTTCCTGCTCCGAGTCGAAGGGGATGATGGGAATAAGGGGCCCGAAGGTCTCCTCTTTCATCACAGCCATTTCCCTGTTTACATTCACTAAAACCGTGGGCTCCATGAAGAGGGGTCCGAGGTCGGGGTTGACCTCCCCTCCTGTGAGAATCTGCGCCCCCTTCTTCTTGGCATCTTCCACCTGATTCAGGACCTTTTTCAGCTGAAAGTCCACTGTCATGGGACCCATGTCCACCTCTTCGAGGGGGTTGCCCATGCGGATTCTTCTGACTTCTTCCACCACGGCATCGACTATACGGGAGTATATATCCCGATGAACATATACCCTTTCGATGGAGGCACAGGTTTGCCCTGCATTCATGATGGCTCCCCAGACTATTCCCCTGGCGGTCCTTTCCACCGGTGCATCCGGTAGCACGATGGCCGGGTCCTTTCCGCCCAGTTCGAGGATTACCTTTTTGGGCTTGCGGGACGCCAGCTCCATTATCCTGCGGCCCGTGGGGACGCTTCCCGTGAAGACCACAGCCTGTACCCTCTCATCGGTAATAATAGCCTCCCCCTCCTTCGCTCCTCCGTGGATTATCGCGATGGTTTCTTCGGGAAATCCCGCTTCCAGAAAGAGCTGGACGAGTTTCTCCCCGATGAGGGGTGTGATGGGTGAGGGCTTGAATACTACTGTATTTCCCGAAAAGAGCAGGTGGGCTATCTGGATGAAGGGAATGGCGAATGGATAATTCCACGGCGATATTACCGCCCATGTACCGTAGGGGACGAACCTGTACCGGGCCCTTTTGCCTGCAAAGAGGGGCTGGAAGTGGGGGGCGGGTCTGCTTTTGAGGATGGAGGGTCCCTTCTTCAGGAGGTAGTGGACTGCATCCAGGGAGGAGAGCACTTCCGCCAGTATGGCTTCTATTACCGGTTTGCCCTGCTCCACGGCTATCAAATGGGCCACCTCTTCGTATCTTTTGAACAGAACCTTCTTCAGGTTCAGGAACAGTCTCTTCCTCTCCCGGATGGATGTCTCCGACCACTTCTGATTGAAGGAATGAACCTTTTCGATTATGGATGGAATATCGCGGGGTACATGGACCCTTCCTATTTCCCTGCCCGTAGCGGGATTGGTGCTTATGATTTCCGACATCGGGGAAAGTATAAGGTTGGGAAGAGGGTTGCTTCTTTCCCGGTGGCTGTATCAGAGCTGATTCTTTCTGTTCTTCAGGAAGTATTCCAGAATCACGGGGGCGTACTCCTCGAATCGGGGAGGATTCCATCCCAGCTCCCTTCTGGCATTCGTGCAGTCGTACAGGGCATGGGTTTCGAAGTAGTCCAGAACCTGAGGGGGCATGGAGCCCCTGAGGGGTGGAAAATGCAGGAAGAGGCGGAAGGTCCCTGTGCTTATGGAGAAATTGAGAAGCCTTTTCCTGCCGAGCAGGTAGTTGATGAGGCGGTACATCTCGTGCAGATTCATGGGGTCCGGGTCCGTGAGGTGATAGGTGCCGGTCAGCTCCCGCGTTATTACCTTGAATATGCCTTCGACCACATGGTCCACGGGCACGATGTTGGGCCTTACGGCAGGATTTCCCACATAGGGGAGGGGGAACCAGAGGGGAAGTCTGGAGAGGGCTTCCATGACGAAATAGGGGCCGTCGAACTTCTGGGTCTCTCCGGTACGGCTGTCTCCAGCGACTATCCCCGGACGGACTATACCCACGGGCAGGTGGGAAAATTCTTCGACAACGACCTTTTCTGCGAGGAATTTTGTCTCTTCGTAGTAATTCTTGAAATCCTGACCCCTGTCCAGCTCGTCTTCTCTGACGATGCCCGTTCTGTTTCCGGACACATAGGCGGTGGAGACATAGGTGATATGCCGCACGGAACCCTGCCCCTCCAGAAATTTCATCACATTTCTCGTTCCCATTACATTCACCCGGTAGGCGGGATCCCTCGGGGTTGCAAGGTCGTATATGGCGGCCAGATGTACGGCATGGGTTATGCCTTCTGGAGCCTCTTTAATACCGAGGTTTTCCTCTGTTATATCCCCCACCAGGATTCTGACTCCTTTCGACTCGGGGAGATTTTCTGCCCTCTCCCGGAACTTTTCCTCCACAAGAGCGTATATTTCGTCGAAGACACCGGATTCCTTTATGAGCCGCATGAGTCGGCGGGCTATGAATCCGGGATAGCCGGTGATGAATAGTCTGGTCATTGCCATCGAAATTATAGGGCACCACTATGGCACATAGGTGTCCAGGATAACCGGAAGGTGGATCATGATGAAGGCATCGACGGAGAGCGTATGGAACACCAGCAGTATGGAAAACAGGGCCACCAGAAGGGAGACAGTTCTCCAGGGAAACAGAAGGGAAAGGAGGATGAAGAGGGTGGGTATGCTGTATATGTGGCGGGTCATGGACTCATAGAATGGAACCTTCTGCGTGAAGAGGGCGAATATAAGAAGTGCGAATGGAATTGCGGAAAGTATGAAAATCCTGTCCATCCCCTTCCTCAGGGCGTATATCATCAGGGAAGCCCCGAAGAGGAACAGGAAGAGAATGTGGTCCCCCGCGGGGGTCATTATGATGCTGTGCATTTTGGCGGGTATGGATACCGTTATGTTCTTCCATATCATCTCGATGGGTGAGGAAAAATGGTGAACATTTCCCCATGCAAACCTGTTCAATTTGTACCACGCAATGGGATCAGAAAACCTGTGCCACAGGTACAGGCTGAAGAGTATCACACCTGATGCCCCCACAACGGCGTACGCGGCCATGAAAGGAAGAATTTTCCGCAGGGGTTTCCCTTCCCTGCACTGATTCAGGAAGTAAATAAGAAGGAATGCAGGAAGATAGAAGAGGGACTGGAACCTGGCGGCCGTGGAGATTCCGAGGAGGAGGAAGGCGGGAAAGTACCTTTCGTAGAGAAGGAAAGATGTGGCCAGAATTACGAGAAAAATGTTCAGGGATTCGGAATATGCCATGTAGAAGTGTACGGAAGCAGGATATGTGGTCATGAGGAGGGTGCTTTTGTATGAAATCTCCCTTCCAAATCGGCCATCCGAAAGCAGGGCGATGGCCAGGAGGGACAGCAGTGCAAAGAGTGTGCTTGTGATTACAAGTGAATATTCACCCTTTCCAGTTATGAAGGATATGACTCTGGATACGAGGGGATAGAGGGGCGGAAACTGAGGGGTTTGTCCACGAAACGGGTTGCCGTTGTACGAATATCCGCGCAGAAAGATCGTCCTGTACCACCCTCCATCCCAGGAGAATCTGTTGAACCTGCCTCTCCCGTACAGCTCCACATAGCTCGTTCCGGTTATCCTTACCTCTTCGTATGGATTCAACATGTTCCTGAAGGACCAGCTTCCATCCACCCTTCTAAACCCTATCCCCGTCAGAGCCCAGGGAAATGGATCATCCATAAGGGATATTATTCGAATCTTCTTTACCCCCTCGGGAAATTCCACCTCCAGCCTCCTCCACAGGGTCCAGGATCCCCCATGCAGTGTAAGTGTGTCCACGAACTTTTCATCCCCCACGAACAGGAGTCTGACCTCTTCGTGATGGGGGGAAAATGCATAGAGGACGAGCCGGTCCACCCTGGTCCAGGGGAAGGAGATTTCCACCTTTTTGGAGGCCCTTACATAGGAGAATGCGTATTTGGAGCGCTCCACAATTCTGTCAAGTAAAACTTGGTTAATAAAAATGTAATGAAGAACCATTATCACCAGAACCCATATTATTAAACGAATTTTTGCGAAAATGTTTTTATAGTTCATGTCTAAATTTTTAATTTTGCTGGAAATTTATGTCAAGCTCCGGACAGGAGAAAACCTTTATAATTGTCAGCAAAAAGGAGGTGGAAATATGGCATATGTCATAACACAGCCCTGCGTGGGGACCAAGTCGGGTGAGTGTGTTCAGGTGTGCCCCGTGGATGCCATCCATCCCAGGCCGGATGAGCCTGACTTCGAGAATGTTGACCAGCTATTCATAGATCCCAATACCTGTATAGAGTGCGGCTCCTGTGCCTCCGTGTGCCCCGTGGGTGCAATCTATCACGAGAACGATGTTCCCGATGAGTGGAAGGATTTCATAGAGAAGAACGCAGCATATTTCCAGCAGTGATGCTGTTGGGGGCATGAGCCCCCTATTATACCATGCTCTTTCTTATAGGCTTTCTGGAGGTTTCGGATACTTTCTTTCTCAGCAGGGCTCTGGAGTACTATGGTCTGAGTATTCAGGATCTGGGCTTTCGTAAGGATAGGGCGGACGAGACCTATTACAAGCCGCCCGGTGTTATAAGGTCCTTCAGGGAGCCCTTCTTCCTTTTCAGTCTGATGGAGGAACTGCATTCCCATCGGGATGTACTATCCCGGGTGGAGCTGGGCCTCAACGATTATTTTCGCCTTTCCATCACGGGACCCTACAGGGTCATATCCCGCGAGCTTCCCGAAATCCAGCCCCTCTTCCCCGACACTTCAGCAATCGATTCTACCGACACTATATCCGTGCCCATTTCCGATTCCCTGCTCTATGCCCTCAGGAATTTCGTTCTCGCTGTGGACATGTGGAATTTCTATCGAGACAATGCCTCCGGTGTTATCTCAGAGAAGAGCATGGACAGGATTTATACATTTCTTGCCGGGTACCTGGAGGATGACTCCACCGGGGTCAGGCGCTTTCTCGATGCCCACAATCTCCACTATGAGCCCTTCTTCGAGGACAGCATGTATATCCTGCTGGATAGTCTCCGTCTGAGGGACCTGTACTTTGGAAGTCTTGTTCTTCTGGACGCATTCTTCCTTCTGAAGAAAACTGCCCTATATCTGAGGAATTCTTCTATCAGTTTCAGATTCGGAAGTCCTTATGGCCCCATTGTCATAGATACCGTGGTTCCGGATGACTCATTTCTCATCTTCATAGATACGCGCGGTCCGGATGTGTACAGGGATGTGATGTGCGGTCCCGTGTGTGCCATTCTGGACCTCTCCGGCGACGATGAATACGCAATGGAATTCCTTGCCCTCGATGGGGGAAAATTCCTGTTCGATGCGGGAGGCATGGACAGGTACGAGAGGGTGAAGTTCTTTGGGGGGAGCTTAATGGGTATATCTTATATCGAGGATGCCGCCGGAGACGATTACTACGATGTGGGAAAATTTTCCCTTGCTGCTTCTATTCTGGGAGTATCGATATTCAGGGATGGCGGGGGAGATGATCTCTACAGGGGGGTCAATACATCTTTCGGATTTTCGGGACTTTTGGGCTTTTCCGATTTTGGAGATTCCCGGGGAAACGATGTGTATCAGCTGGGCAGGTACGAAGAGCACAGGCCCCTGTGGAAGAATGAGTATGTGGCAATGGGGCTGGGATTCTCAATGGGATACAGGGAGCCCCTTGGAGGGGGGCTGTCTGTGTTCGAGGATGATGGTGGAAACGATGTATATACATGTGGGACATACTGCCTCGGAGCGGGCTACTGGTACGGAACGGGCCTGTTTCTGGATGTGGAGGGAAATGACAGATATGTGGGGACCGAATATGGGCTGGGTGCGGGTATTCACCTTGCCAGCGGTGGTTTCTTCGATCTCTCTGGAGATGACATTTATGTATTCAAGGCCGGTCCCTCCATCGGGAGCGGTCATGACTGGGCTGTGGGGGTGTTCTACGACAGGAGGGGCAGAGATATTTACCATGTATCCGGGGGACTGGGGAATTCCCTTTATAATTCCACGGGAATCTTCATAGATGGCGGTGGGGATGATGTGTACTCCTTTACAGAAAAGGACCTTTCCTGCGGACAGTCGATGAAATCCAGAAGATCCCGGGAGTATATGGGCATCGCTGTATTCGTGGATGTGGATGGAAGGGATACCTATCCGGAAGGGGCACCGTGCAGGAACGGTTCTATCTGGCGCTCAGGTGATATCGGCGTGGGGATAGATGGTCAATAGGTTCGATTGAGAAGAAGGCGGAGGGAGTGGGATTCGAACCCACGAGGGGCTTTTGGCCCCTACGCGCTCTCCAGGCGCGCGCCTTCGTCCGCTCGGCCATCCCTCCGACGGATACAAATTTTAAAGGATTTTTCGGGAATGGATACAGAACACGATTTTATAGAAGTTGCCAAGTTTGTGGATGAAAAAATTATATAATCGCTGGAAACTGTAGGCAATTTCGTATTTTTATTGTTTCATTTACCGCTAAAATTCAATTTCGGTAAAGTATTTTCTACACGAATGTTCTATGTTAATGAGCAACATTATAATTTTCGGTATGAAAGACGAAAGGTTCTTTCCGAAAGGGGCAATAGCTTTTCTGGTGGCCCTTACTCTCCTGTATGCTGCACTGTGGTTCGTCGCATACTTCGATGTGATAGTCAGGAGGCTTGGAGGAGGTATGGGCCATGGATAGGGCGGAGAGGATCGCATTGACCCTTGCCGGTATATTGACTACCACGGCATTTCTGGGAATAGTTTTCGCCGCTTACGGTATGGGGGTCATGGTTCCCACCAGCATTAAGGACATGAAGCCCTTCGAAAGGGATACGGTTATTCAGATTTCCGATAGACACTACGAAATCCACTATATCGCCCGTATGTGGACCTTCTTTCCCCAGGAGGTGAAGATTCCGGTGGGATCCACCGTGGATATCTATCTGACATCGAAGGACATCATACACGGTTTCAATATCCACGAGAAGGCGGTCAACCTCATGGCGATTCCAAATGCGGTTAACCATGTCCGGGTCACCTTCGACAGGGAAGGGGAGTACAGAATAGTTTGCCATGAGTACTGTGGCATCGGTCATCAGATGATGAGTGCAAAAATAGTGGTGTATAACCCGGAGGTGGAAGATGAAGGTGGATAGGGGTTTGAGATGGCTTGTACTGCTCGAGCTTTTGATTCCGGCTGCCCTTCTGACGCTCGGGATATACCACGGGCTGATGCAGGTGCTGTACAGGGCAGGGTGGATCAGGGCCAGCGAATTCTGGGGTCTGGAGTACTATCAGGGCCTTACCCTCCACGGTGTCGTCAATGCCCTCGTGTTTACCACTTTCTTCGCAGTTGCGTTCGGGAATATACTTGTACCGTACCTCCTGAAGATGCGCTACAACATGAAGGTGGCCTGGTTTTCCTTTGCACTTATGCTCACGGGGACCCTGTTCGCTTCCTGGGCAATACTGTCCCGTAAAGCCTCTGTCCTCTATACATTCTATCCACCCCTCAAGGCCCATCCCCTATTTTATATTGGTCTTGCCCTCGTGGTCATAGGTTCTTGGGTGGCATTCTTCAACTGGATTCCGGTTTACCTGCGGTGGAGAAGAGAGAATCCGGATAAGAAAACCCCCATCGGCATAGTGGGCCTTTTCGTTCAGTTCATCGTGTGGACCATAGCGTCCGTTGCTGTGGCCTACGAAATCGTATTCATGCTCATTCCGTGGTCCATGGGATGGGTTGAAACTGTCAATGCGGAGCTGGCCAGAACCCTCTTCTGGATGTTCGGGCATCCGCTGGTCTATTTCTGGCTTCTGGGGGCCTATATCATGTACTATGCCATGCTGCCGAAGGTGGCCGGGGGCAAACTCTATTCCGATTTCGCTGCAAGGCTGGTCTTCATGCTGTTTATACTGTTTTCCATGCCCGTTGGTGTGCATCATCAGTTCACGGATCCCTCCATTGGTCATAACTGGAAGCTACTTCACACTTTCTTCACATACCTGGTCTTCATTCCCAGTTTTCTGACTGCTTTTACACTCGCAGCATCTCTCGAATATGCGGGCAGAAAGAACGGTGGAAATGGCCTGTTCGGATGGTGGCTCAGGCTTCCCTGGTTCAGGACGGATGGTAATAAGTGGCTCTTTTCCTATTTCATAGCCGGACTGTTCATATTTATATTTGGTGGAATTTCCGGGCTGGTTCAGGCTTCCTACAGTGTGAACCTTCTGGTGCATAATACCTCGTGGGTTCCCGGTCATTTTCACATGACCGTCGCGGGGCCTGTGTTCCTTGCATTTACCGGAATGATGCTCTATATTGTCCATAGACTCACGGGGAGGGAGATTCCCTTCAGGAGATTTACTGTGCTGGTTCCATACATGTGGATGATTGGAATAGCGCTGTTCTCCTGGGGATTGATGAGGGGAGGGCTTCATGGAGAGCCCAGAAGGACCAATCTGGGTCTCAGCTATCTGAATCCGGATTCTCCCCTCTATATGCCGGACTGGAAGCTGTATACTGCGATTACTGCTGTGGGCGGAATCATAATGTTCACAGCAATGCTCATATACTTTATCCAGCTCTTCGGAATGTTCTTCTCGAAGAAAACCGGTGATGGCACTATCGAATTTCCCATAGCAGAGCCGTATCACGATGAAAATGTCCCGTGGGTTCTCAATTTCCGGCCCTGGATCATCGTTCTCCTGATCATAGTGGCTATAGCATATACGCCCGTTATAATCGATGTCATGCAGTCCACTTTCGGCGGTTCTCCTCCCTATTCGCCCGAAAATCCGATTCCTCTGAGATAGGAGGGGCTACCCTCCTCTTTTTGGTATTATGACGGCTGTATTGCAGAGAATTCAGGTGGTCCTGAGATTGGGCAAGCCCAGAATAGCCCTCATGGTGGGGATAACTTCTTTTGTGGGGGCTGTATCCGGACCCGTCCCCGGTGGGTCTGTTTATGATGTCCTGGGCATTACCCTCCTGACGATACTGACAGCCTACGGTTCCGCGGTGATAAACAACTATCTGGACAGGGATGTAGATGTTCTGATGAAGAGGACCAGAGGGAGACCCCTGGTATCCGGGGAGTTTCCTGCGGGCAGGGCTCTGCGCCTGGGTGTGCTGAGCGTGGTCATATCCGTGTTTTCCATATTCCTGCTCTATGGTATTCTTCCGGCTTTCCTGGCTTTTCTTGCCTTTGTTTCCTACAGCATACTCTATACGCTTTATCTCAAGAGGAATACTCCCTGGGCATCTGTGATAGGAGCTGTTCCAGGAGCCATGCCTCCACTGATAGGCTACAGCGCAATTGCGGGTAGTGTGGGTATCGAAGCCCTTCTGCTCTTTTTGATTTTATTCGTGTGGCAGCCTCCCCACTTCTGGTATCTGGCCATGATGCTGGAGGGGGATTACAGGAGGGCGGGAATCCCCGTTCTTCCCGTAATATACGGCAGGGGATTTACCCGGAAGCTCACCCTCCTGTTCAGCATCCTCATGGTTCCGGCCTTTTTACTTCCATGCGTGTTTAAGATTGCTGGAAGTGGATACTGCTATGGGGCGGGAATTCTCTCCATAGTATGGGCATTTGTATCTATTCTCGCATATAGGGGAAGAATCTCCAGCAGAGGAGCATTTTTGATTTCCAATATGGTGGTTCTCGCGGTATTCCTGCTCTTCGCTTTCGAATTGGTGAGGCCCTTTTAAAATACTTTGTCGGGATTGAAGAGTCTCAGCGGGTCGAATATACCCTTTATGGCTTTCTGCAATTCGATGGTCACTGGGTCCAGCTCCCGGTACAGGTGTTTTTTCTTCAGAAGCCCTATACCATGCTCCCCTGCGGCTGTTCCTCCCAGCTCCCACACCTTTTCGATCACCATATCCACGGCCTTTTCCATGCTGCTCTCCTGACCCTCGTCGTACAGTATGTTTACATGTATATTGCCGTCCCCTGCGTGGCCGAAAGTGGCGAGCATCAATCCGGTTTTTTCTTCCACTACGCGAGTATATTCCACCAGAGCAGGTATCATGTTGCGGGGCACCACCACATCCTCGTGGCGAATCTTCCTGCCCAGTTTCTCCAGGGATGGAAGCACATTTCTCCGTGCTTTCCATAGCTTTTCTCTGGTGGCACTGTCGGATGCCACGAATACCTCGATTACTCCATCTTTTTCCATCAACTCGTAGGCCCTTTCCACCTGACTTTCGAATTCCGGCCCGAATCCGTCGAATTCTATGAGCAGTATCGCTCCAGTACCGGAAGGGAGGAAGGGGGCTATCTCCTGCCCGACTGCTTCTATGCATTTTCCGTCCACATATTCCATCGCGGAGGGAAGGAGGCCGTTCTTTATTATGCGGGAAACGCTCCTTGCGGCATTCTCCTCGGAACCAAAGGCAGCCAGGAGGGTAAAGGTGGAGGGAGGTTTGGGAAGGAGCCTGAGGGTGATGCGGGTTAATATTCCCAGTGTTCCCTCGCTTCCTGTGAGGAGCTGGGGCAGGTCGTATCCCACAACCCATTTCTTGGTCTTTTTACCTGTCGTGATTCGCTTTCCTTCCCCCACCACTGCTTCCAGCTCCAGCACATAATGGCGGGTGGTCCCATACTTGAACGCCCTCGGTCCCCCTGCATTCTCCGCCACATTTCCCCCTATGGTGCATGTTTCCAGACTTGCAGGATCCGGCGGGTAGAAGAGATTTTCCGATTCCACGGCCCGAATCAGGTCCCCGGTTATCACACCGGGCTCCACGGTAATGGTCAGGTTTTCGGTGTCCAGTTCGAGTATCCTGTTCATCCTCTCGAAGGATATTACCACCCCTCCGGGTGTGGGAACAGCCCCTCCGCTCAGGGATGTGCCCATCCCCCTCGGTGTTATGGGTATCCTTTCCCTGTACAGGATTTCCACTGCCTTTTCCACATCTTCTGTGTTTTCGGGATATATGACAGCCATGGGCATTACGGGGGAAGCATCGGAGGCATCATGGGAGTAAGGAATGAGTTTCTCTTTATCGATTATGACCTTCTCTTCACCTATAAGGAGGCGAAGCTTTTCTACCGGCTTCATGGGTATAAGTATAAGGTTTCAGATGTTTCTCTTTATTCTGTAAACCGGGCAGTCTGGTTGCCTGATACTCCGCGAGAAACCCTTTCAGTATGTGGATTCTCGTGTATAGGTCTGCAAATGCGGATGCTACAATTGATACAATCAGGAGCCCGAATAGCATAACGAGTGCAGCAAGGGACATAGATATGTTCAGAAAATACCCTGCAATTATTATTGTAAGTACTGCTGCGATAAATCCATACCATCTGCTCATGAAGAAAGCCAGGATCAGTACTCTCCTTCCAGCGGCAGTCGAGACCAGTAAGATGGCAAGTACGAGAAGTGGAAGGCCAGCCGGAAGACCCTGATGATTTATACCGATTATAATAGTCATACCTATAAGTGACGATAATGCGATTCCTCTGAAGTAAACCCTCATTCCTGATGCTCTGCTGACATTCTTCGCTGTAAAGCCACATATGTTCCTGTCCTTTAGGTATCTCTGAAGTAGATTTAGATAATCGAAGAGATATTCGTCGTCATTACTCGCATCATCCAAGTTTCCAAAAAAAGTCTTTCTTTTATTTCTATTGAGGAATTTGCACAGAAGTCGGTTTCTCACGAATGCCATACACAGGTTTTCCCTTCTGCACATCTCTCCAAAGACTTTCCGGCTAATTTCGTATATGGGGAGACTGAAAATCATCAAACTTATTTCGCTGATAGCGAGCCCAAGAGGTACGGCGATGAGGAATATGAACATGGCCAGAGCGATGGCCAGACCGGAGTAATCCTTTATTTCCAGACCGGTGGTTATCGTGGGTTGAGCCATGTAGATTGAGAATGCTACTATGAGCATGAAGGTCAGCCCGAGGGCCACATCTCCGAGCAGGAATTTATATTCTGTGGTGCTATCTATCTGGGGCTTCCAGCTGTGGGTAGATTGCTGTCCGTTCACATCTAAATTATAACGGAGAGTGAATGAAGTGCGGGGCATGATTCTGAGGCTTGTGAACCGGCCGCCAATTCCGGGAAAATTCCATACTGACTCACTGGATGTTTTAAAATTGAGTCATGCTATCAGTATTTATCCTTTCCCAGATGCCCCAGGTGGAAATAATCGGAAGGGTTGTGGATTCTATTAATGGGGA
>JALSOK010000060.1 GCA_026986535.1 Caldifarciminota bacterium | reverse complement strand
CCGTATGAACTCTTCCGAAATGTCCTGCATTTCCCCGATGCGTCTGACCACTCTCATGGCTGAGTAATTTTATACCCGCTTATTCCCTGAAATCCATCCAGAAAGTTGGACACGAGTGGTAAGGGGAAATCCCTTCACCACGAAAGGAATCCACAAGATCCAGACATATCCAACACAGAAAGACCTGTGGAATACATACGGGGGAAGAAAGGCTGGCAGGGTTTTGAGCCAGAGCAACAGATAGCAAAGCATAATCCAGAAAAACAAAGGTAGGTCAGGCATAACTATGGGCTGAATTGCCTGTGAAAGACCAGATCCCTCTTCTATTTCTCTGGCAGGAGCCTTCTTCTGAATCCTCCCCTTTATGGCTCAGGGGACTCTTATTTCCTTCCCCCGGCATTTCTACTGCCTCCCCCTACGCAATTTCTAAGTGTATGTCCCGCAGGCCAGAAGTGAGAAGAGGATATCCTTTTCGTCAATTTCTCCCATCTGCTCTCCCTCCTCCCAGAACAATTCCATGGACCCCACTTAGACGGTGTCCAATTTTTTGTCAGGAGGTGAGCTAATCCCGTTTGAAAGAAACCACCCGTTTCCTTTAAAATTTTGGTCCAGCAGGGCGGTTAGCTCAGGCGGTTAGAGCGCTCGGCTGATAACCGAGAGGTCGGAGGTTCGACTCCTCCACCGCCCATTACAATCTAATGAAGGTCAGGCCTCTGCCCCCTTTCGTGGTCAATAAGATTTATGCGGGGGAGGTCATCCAGTCCCCATCATCTGTCGTCAAAGAGCTCATCGAGAACTCGATAGATGCGGGAGCCACGAGCATAGCGGTATTCATAAGGGGCTCGGGACTCTCCTTCATAAAAGTGGTGGACAACGGGGAGGGGATTTCCAGGGAGGACCTGCCCAATGTAATAAAGAAGAACTGGTCCAGCAAGATTCGCACTCTGGAAGACCTGGAGCGAATCTCCACCATGGGCTTCAGGGGCGAAGCCCTCCACTCCATAGCATCCGTATCCAGAATGCACATAAGGAGCAGCACCGATGGAGTGGAGGGATATGAGATATATGTAGAGGGTGGCAACCTCATGGACATGCGTCCCTGCGCCTGCGGAAAGGGGACGACGGTAATCGTGGAGGACCTCTTCTTCAATGTTCCGGTCCGCAGGAGATTTCTCAGCAGTTCCCGAAGCGAATCCTCCCGCATAAAGAACACATGGCTCAACTATGTTCTATCCCACGAGAACATCGAATTCCACCTGCGCAGCTCCAACCGGATTCAGCACTACAGGGCGAGAAGCACGCTGGACGAAAGAATAGAGGACATCTACGGAATAAAGGACAGGCAGGAACTGAAAGAAGACGACCTGACCGTAATCCTCTACCACATAAGCGGCAAAGCTCAGAGGATATTCGTCAACAGGCGTCCCGTGGTGGACAGCAGAATAACGGAAATACTCGGAAGGTATGATGTCAAAAACTACATCCTCTTCGTGGAAGTTCCTCCCGCCCTCATCGATGTAAATGTCCATCCCCAGAAGTTGCAGATAAGGTTCTCCAGAAGCCTGAAGTTCTACGACAGACTGTCCCGATTCGTCAGGGGCAGAAAGACCATAATCCGCATGGAGGAAAATCTATTTACACGCAGGGAAGAGAGGAAAGAGGAAAGCAGTGATAAGGGTATTTTCGAGTGGAAGGATTATATAGTGGTCTCCTCAAGGACGAAGCTCCTCTTTATCCACCGACAGAGGGCGCTGAAAAAAATTCTGGAATCCATACTGCAGAGCAGTAAAAGGCTCTCTTCCACCACCCTGCCCGTCCCCATGCCCATTAAATTCCGGATAAACGAAAGCGACAGGAATCTGCTCAGGACCTACGGATTCGACATTGTGGAGCTGAAAAACTCCTTCGTTCTGAAGGGGATACCTCAAATCATGGAAGGGGCGGCGCCCGAAGAGGTTATGGAGGTCCTTTCCGCATTCTCCGACAGGAAAGGGCCCTTCGACCTGAAGAGATTCATAAATCGTCTTCTGTCTGTGGCCTCCAGACACTACAGAATGAAGAGCAGAGCCATAGTGGAAAGGCTCTTCTCGATGGAGAATCCAGGTCTCACATCGGAGGGAGAAGTCATCATATACGAACTGCCGGCGGAAAAGATAGAGGAAAAGTTCATGTGAATAAAACGGCATATTGAACAGACAGAGGGAAACCTTTAAAATTTGTTGCTGTCGGGCGGTTAGCTCAGGTGGTTAGAGCGCCACGTTGACATCGTGGAGGTCGCAGGTTCGACTCCTGCACCGCCCATTCAACGCGGGGGCCACAATGGGGTGGCCCCATCTCAGGACAAAGGGGTCCCTTTGAATCTCCGGAATCTTTACAGCACGGAGGTGGTTTATGAATATCGATGAGCTCCTTCATTACCTGAAGGCGGAGAAGGTAAAGTATGTGGATATCCGCTTCGTGGATATACTGGGGGTATGGCACCACATAACCCTTCCGGTTCACGCTCTGGACAGGGACCTCCTGGAGAATGGGATAGGGTTCGACGGCTCCTCCATAAAGCTATGGCAGGAGATTTACGAATCGGACATGCTCCTGAAACCGGACCCCTCCAGCGTCAGGATAGACCCCTTCATGGAGCCGAAAACCGCTGTACTGATAAGCGAAGTATATGACCCCCTCACGGGGGAACCGTATCCCCTGGATCCCCGATATGTGGCAAAGAAGGTCCACGATTATCTGAAGAGCACGGGGATAGCAGACGAGGCCTACTTCGGCCCCGAGGTGGAATTCTTCATCTTCGACAGGGTCAGATACAAACTGAACAGCCGCGAAGCCCTCTACGAAATAGACTCCATGGAAGCCATCTGGAATACAGACAAGGAGGAGGGACTTGGATATCAGATTAGGCATAAGGAGGGCTATTTACCCGTTCCCCCATGGGACACCCTCCACAACATAAGGGCGGAAACCTGCGAAATACTCGAAAGCCTCGGCATTCCTGTGGAGGCTTTCCACCACGAAGTGGCCACAGGAGGACAGGGGGAGATAGACCTGAAGTACGATACCCTGGTCAACATGGCCGATAAAATAATGTGGTACAAGTACATCCTCAGAAATGTGGCAAAGAAATACGGCAAAACAGTCACATTCATGCCCAAGCCCATCACAGGAGACAACGGCTCGGGAATGCATGTCCACATGTCGCTCTGGAAGGATGGAAAGAACATATTTGCAGGGGAAGGATACGGCGGATTGTCGGAAACAGCCCTTCACTACATCGGTGGAATTCTGGAAAACGCCAACAGGATACTCGCATTCACCAATCCCACCATAAACTCCTTCAAGCGCCTCGTTCCGGGGTACGAAGCCCCCACATACCTCATTTATGCCCGGAGGAACAGGAGCGCCGCCATAAGGGTCCCCATGTACTCCACCACACCTTCCTCGAAGAGAATAGAAGCCCGCTTTCCGGACCCCTCCTCCAACCCCTACCTGGCCCTCAGCGCCCTCCTCATAGCGGGAATCGATGGAATAAGGAGAAAAATCCATCCCGGAGACCCCATGGAGAAGAACATATACTCCCTGAGCGATGAAGAAAGAAGAAATCTCCCCCAGCTCCTGCCCGGCCTGGAAGAAGCCCTCAGGAGCCTCTCCGACAACCGGAAACTGCTGACATCCACAGGGGCATTCAGCGATACCCTCATAGATAAGTTCGTATCGTACAAGATGGAAAAGGAAGTGGAACTGCACAGAACCACCGTGACTCCCACGGAATTCTTCCTCTACTTCGATGTATAGGGGGAAATCTTCCCCCTGTTATAAATGCCAAACTCCCGCAGGGCGTTCGTTTCACCGGAAGGCCGTCCTATAAACTTATAGCATGATTTTTCTCAGCATAATAATCGCACAGGCAGAGGAGCCGGTAAGACTCGATACGGCCTATATAGTCAGGGCCATCGAAAATGCGAAGGAGAAGGAAGTGGAACTCCCTGAATTCGAGGATTGCTTCAACTCAAAGGAAATGCAGATTGGAAACTATAAATTCGAAATAAATCCGTACGGGGTCTTTACGGTTTACGATAGCAGGGGGAACGAAATACTGACTGCACCGGTCAACAACGGCAGATGCAACGGATGGCAGATAAGGGTCCGGGTCTATAACCTGGGAGATGTGGTCGTCATGTATATGAATCGCAACCTCTACTTCATCTATCCCACGAAGAGGGGAGCTTCTTACAAAATCCTCAGGATGGACATACCCATATCCAGGTACAAGATGGTTCCGGCCATAGGAATATCGATAGAGGGGAACAAAATCAAAATAATCGGGGGAACGCTCAAATCCGACAGGTACTTCTACGGATACATGTACATATACGACAGGGCGAAGCGTAAAATCAATTCCGAGCCCATCCCGATAGCCTCCTCCATTCAATTTTCCCATTCACGCCAGCTTTAAAAACCTTAAAATTCTGCACCTATGGTTTATCCCTTTCATGGACGGAGGCTTGCGAGGGTCCTTGCGGTGGAATCCATCTACACCTCGGAGCTCATGGGAATTCCTCTCGAAAAAGCTTTCACAGATGTGATAAACGAAAGGAGGGATTTCTTCCAAAGGGTCGTGAGCAATCCAGAAGAATACGATGTGAAAACAGAAAGGCAACTGGCCAGATTCAAAAGGGACCTGGAGAACTGGCATTCCATCGTGGAGTTTGCGGAGCGGATACTGGAAATATACTCGGCAAACAGAACTGCCGTGGAGGATATAATAAAGAGGAACCTCGAGGGGATAGACTACGAGAGGATCTTCAATGTGGAAAAATCCATACTCAAGACAGCCACATCCGAGATGATGGGGCTGGATACGGATTACAGGGTGGTCATTACGGAAGCAGTGAAGATAACCACAGACCTGGCCACAGAAAAGGCGGCAAAGATGATCAATGCCATACTCGATAGAATTGCACAGGATCTCGGGTTGAAAGAGGTGGTTGAGGAAAGTTAAATGCTCATAGCCATACTGTCCGATGTGCACGGCAATCTCGAAGCCCTCGAGGAAGTGCTAAAGCGGGTCAGAGATATAAAACCCGATGCTGTAATCTGCCTGGGAGATGTGGTGGGATACGGTCCCGATCCCGATGAAGTGACCCGAATATGCGACGAGGTGTCCGATAAAGCCGTAATGGGAAACCACGACTATGGCCTGGTAAAGCTGTGGAGCAACCCCCGGAACAGGACGAAGATTCTGAATCACTTCAGCCCCGTTGCCAGAAAGTCCCTCCTCTGGACATTTCACAATACCAGCGAAAGAACGATAAACACTATTGCCCGGCTGGGGCTGGAGATATTCTGGAAGGACCTCCACATAGTACATGCATCCCCCGGATACCCCCTGGACTGGCAGTACATATACGACATCGCCAGAGCCCGAATGTACATGGGATATGTGCGGGGATGGGCCGCCCTGGTGGGGCATACCCATGTACCCGCCATATTCTCGCGCACCATGAGGGGAATGACCCATGTGGTTCCCCGGCCATTCGAAGAGCACAATCTGTCCACCGACGACATCCACATCCTGAACCCCGGCAGCGTGGGACAGCCGAGGGATGGAGATCCCCGCGCCAGTTTCGGACTCCTCGAAATTAGGCGGGGGAGAGCAAAATTCAGGATAGAACGCACGGAATATCCCCTGGAGATTACCGCCGAAAAGATTAGAAGAGCGGGGCTTCCCGAAGAGCTGGCCGCAAGACTCTTTATAGGAAGATAGAATTTAAGGGTGCCGTCCGGCACCCAGACTCATATCAGAACTTTCCGAGTATGGAGAGCATGGTTATTATGGAACTTCCGGTATTGCCCGTCAGGAAGTACGGGCCGTTGGTAAGGAGATCCGTGGAAAGGGCCACATCCACCCTCGCAAATCCGAGGTCATACCCGGCACCCAGAGTGAAGAAGCCGAAGTCTCCAAATGAGAAGTAAGAAGAACGGAAGTTATCATTGAAAGAATTGAAATTCAAGATATTATATCCCAGCGAACCTCTGAGAATCAATCCTCTCCACACATTGAACTCTCCGCCGATCACAGTCCCAAGATAGAGCGACTTATTTCCAGTTGTGTCACTTGAAGAGAAATTGATAAAACCTACATCTCCATAAGCCACAATAGAAATTCTATCATTCAGAGCAACCTTATTTCCAACACCAGTCCCAACAAAGATCGTGGAGTTCTTGGACTTGGGATTGGCCAGCAAAGTATCTGAACTCCGACTATAAGCAAGTTCAAACGGAACTATGACAGGACCCCTGTAGCGAAATGTAACACCCAGGCTGAACTCAGACAGCTTCTCCATAAAAGAACTGCCTGAAGTGTCACCAACCGCTCCATTTGCATAGGTTATATGAAAACTTCCATCCAATGCTCCACCACCAAGATCGAGAGCAAAACCGGGTCTAAAGGAGAACACAGTTGCAGATTCCTTGTAATTAGTATCATAGCTGGTAAAACCATACTTATTCAACGCCAGGTTTAACGCAAAAGCGTTAGAACCCGACTTTACTCCAAAAACCATATTAACCGGAGCTACAGATATGTTTGCAATATTCATATTTAGATCGAATGGTCTACCAAGGTATAAACCGAGACCAAACTGATCCGAGACATAAAAGGCAGAAGCATAACCATAGATACCAATAATACTACCTCCAGGAACTATAGGTCGCTCGATAGTCACGAAACTACCGAACTCGAACATCTGGGCAGGGAAGAACTGCACATTCACTTCATCATCAGGGAGAAAACCAACAGAGCCCTGCGTCAGCGTCCAGACCCTGGTATCTGTAGCCCTAAGGGTCCCTACAAGAGCCAACATTCCAAATACTATCCCTATGCGTCTCATCTTACACCTCCTTGTTCGTTTAAATAAGTTTAAAGGTGAAAAACACCTGAAATCAAAAGTGTTAAGGCTAAGTTAAACCATAAACAATTCAAAACCTCCCAGAAAAGGGGAAATTTCCTTCTCAATCCCCTCCTCCACACGGACTCCCCTCAACCTCTCCCCAAGATACCTTTCCAGCTCCCCGAACATGGAGGCGGAGAAATGGTCGAATGCCCCCGAAAGACCACCCCCCAGCATAACGGCATCCGGAGCAAAGATATTAATGAGGGAAGCCACGAGAACCGCCAGCCTTCTGCCGTACCACTCCCAGCATTCTCCGGCAGGTTCTATGCCTCTGTCGGCCATCTCCCTGAGTTTTTCTCCATCAAGCTCCTCCACACGAATGCCCTTCCTCTCGAACCATGTCATGCACCTGTGGAAAAAGTAGGCTCCCCCCAGGAAGGCCTCCGCACATCCATAATTTCCGCAGTCGCACCGGGGTCCATCCACATCGATGATTATGTGTCCAACCTCCCCCGCCCCTCCCCTGCCCCTGTAGAGCCTCCCATCTATAACTATTCCTCCCCCTACTCCCGTTCCGAGTGTAATGCCCACAAGATTACGCACCCCATCACCCCTCATCAGGACATACTGACCCAGGGCAAACAGATTCGCATCGTTGTCGATAATAACCGGAATATCCACGATTCTCCTGATACTCCTTCCCACCATGGATGGAAGATGGGGAGCAAAGAGCACAGAACCATCTTCGGAAACGATTCCTGGAAAACCGACTGCAATCCCGTCCAGCCCCCGAAACCCTTTCGATATGGAGGTCAGCTCCTCCATGAAGTTCTCCCTGGGGGTTCGAATCCTGTGCCGGTCCCTGACTTCATAATCCTCCACGAGGGCATATTTGGTGTATGTTCCTCCCACATCGAAGACCAGAATCCTCATGCGGGAATTTTAAATCAAAAGGTGGGGTCTATATTGAGCAGGGTATTCTCGATAAATTCTTCCACATCCTTTCCCTTCCGGTACACCAGTCGAATATCATCCCCGCTCCCACGCGCCAGCACCATGCATCTTTCGAAACCGGCATGGGCTAAGAAATTCCTGGGATTGGGCCTGTAGTTATCACCGCACTGATTCTCCGAAATGTCCCCTGTGAATGCGTAAGACAGGGGATAGAATTGCCGGGAGTACATGTACTTTATGCTCCTGTTCCTGTTTTCGTTTATGGCCTTCTCTATATTCCCCAGCTCATTGTTGAGCAAAAATGCATTCATCTCGAGGCCCAGTCTCTCATAAATGCCTTTGACGAATACCTCCCGCAGTTCACCGGTAGATATACCCCTCTGGCTGTACCGCTCTTGGTAGCCATCTCCAAGATACTCCTCCAGGATTTCCGCGGTTCTCGCATAAAGGGCCAGGGAAAGCAAAACATTGGTCATCTTCCGCCTGTCGAATGGGAGAGGGAACTCCACGGTTTTCTCATCCCTCATCGAATACTCCCCGCTGCGGCTCACGATTTTATGAAGAAGGGATTGGATCTCATTAAGAACTCTGGAGGCCCTATCGAAACCAGCATGATACAGATAAAGGGGCGCATTTCTGTAAAGGGCCGTGAATGTAATCAGAAACCTCCCCAGCATATTCCCATCGACCTCCTGTGGAAGATTTCTCAGGTCAGGGACATTGAGGGGCGAGAGGAAGAAGGCCTTCGCACTGGTCTCCTTCAGGTGAATCCTGTAAGTTTTGCTCATGTCAGCCTCCATAATCAGCTCGGAGAAGGCCCTGTAAAATCGGGTGGATGACCCCTTCCCGTATGTGAACAGCTTCACCCATATCAGAAAGTACCTGAAAGCCTCCAGAAGGGCCGACACATTGACATTCAGCCCCGTGGATATATCCACGATCACCTCGCCGGGTTGGTACTTGAGATAATCCTGAATCATCCGGGCCATTATTCGCAGTACCACCAGGTCGTAATCGCTTTTGAATTCCACATTCCGGTACCTTCCCGTGGACTGTATGACGAAGGAGTCGAACTCGCCCTTCATGTACTGCCTGAATGCTGATGAAAAGTCCCTCTCCAGACCCTCGAGACTGCCGGATCTCTTCAGGAGTTCGATTCTGTCATAAAACAGGCTGACCGGAAAGAGGATTACCACCCTCGATTCATCGGGTTTCAGGGACCTGAGCGCGTCAGAAGATATTCGAAAACCCTCCAGATTTTCCCCTACATCTTCAACGCTGTAATTTACTATGCTGTAATCTTCGGAGGAGCCGGGGAGCCTGCCCGCCACCTGGTACAGAATCCTCATTTTCCAAAGTATAAATCCTACTTATTGAAAGTGGGGAAAAATGCCCTGTAAATCTGCTCGAGCAACATAACCCTGACCATCTCATGGCTGAAGGTCATGGGCGAGAGGCTGAGAAGAAAATCCGCTTCCCTCTTGAGGTCCTCGGAAACCCCCCACGGACCACCGATAACGAAAGAGAGGGGTCTGTGGAGATTCCTCTCCAGCCATCTGGAAAACTCCCGGGTGTCCATCGCGCGGCCCCCCACATCCAGAACGACCACCATCCCCCTGAGGTGCCTCCTCATGACCCTGGCTTCCTCCTGCATAATTTTCAGGGGATTACCCTTTGCCCTGACGGGGGGATATATGAGCTCTATCCTGTGGAATCGGGAAATCCGGGAAATTAGCTTCTCTTCCAGCCGGCCTATGCAGGGGTCCTTTGTCTTTCCCGGACTTATGATTCTAATCATATTGCCGGCTCGAATTCGAACAGGGCCTTAAAGAGCAGATGAACAAGCACTTCCACAGATGTATGGCGGAAGATCATATCCTCTATATCCCTGCTATCCTCGAAGAGGTACCGGTAAACGGGTTTTCCGGTCTTCACATACTTGTTCATAACAGCAACCCTGAAGGGAATTAAAAACAGGAGGAGGTCCTTAGAACCTTCTATAGTCGAATATATGGCAGATACAAGCCTCACGGATGGATTCTCCAGAATTTCCGCCAGATACCTGGCCCACAGATCCAGGGGCTTCTTATCCAGCATGAGGGCAAGCCCTATGGAACCCCTGGACAGATTGTATAACCTTTCGGGGTCATGCTTCCACCCGTGCTCGAAGGACATGAACTCCTGCTTCGATAATCCTCCGAAAGCCACGGGAATGACCCGGGAGCGGATCGTGGGCAGCAACCTGTAGTAATTGGATGCGATTAGAATAAAAGTGGTGCGGTCATCGTGCTCCTCCAGGACCTTGAGGAAGGCATTCTGGGCCTCCCTGGTCATCATATCGGCATCCATGAAGATTACAAAGCGCCTTTCGGCCTCCACAGGGGGCTTTCCCACCTCCTGTCTTATTCTCCTGACAGCATCTATGGAAATGCTCCTGGTCCTGTCGAAGTCCTCCGGTCTGGGACCTTCTGGAACAGCATCCCGGTATGATACCACGATCACATCTGGATGAAGGAGATGGAGGATGGACTTCCTCTGGGATTCCGGATTGCACATGGCTGATATATAGAGGGCAGTTGTGGCCTTTCCAACACCGACCGGACCGTGAAAGAGCATGGAGGGGAGGGGAACCCCCTTACCGCAGGCCTTCAGCAACCTGCCCGTGATTTCCCTGTGGCCTATTACCTTCATGATAAGCGGGGGACACACGGTCCCCCGGAAAATCACTTCTCCTCAGAGGTTTCAACGCATCCACAGTCAACCGTGGGTGTGAACTGGTAGGTTACCGTTACATTCACCCTGTCATCCCCGCATCCGGAATTGGGATACACATAGGCAAACGGATATGTGAAGCTGAAGGGCTTGAAGCTTCTGAGCTTGTTGAAATCGAAGGGTATGGTGGATTTGGCAAAGACATCATAATCCCCGAACTTAACCTTCTCGCCCACTATGTGAAGACCCACCAGGTCGAAGTAATCCTGAGTGTCCCCATACTGGTTCTGCATGAAATATCCGCCCAGGAAATAGCCGAATTCCGAAAGCCCCTCTTTCCTGTTATCGAAAGCAACCACATAGAACTGGTCTATATCGTTATCCACGGGAGTCCAGGGATCCAGTATTCCGCAGTCGGAGAAGCGGGCGCTTTTGACCGGAGGCCTGTCCTTGGGTTCGTTATAGAGGAAGTTATCGCTAATCCAGTCGGCCTTATCCACATGCATGCCCTTTGCGTACAGGCTGGGCTTCACCTTGCCCTCGCAGTTTGCCTTCAGATGCAGCTGGTAGCGGGTGGTAAATTCCATGGATGTATGCTGTCCCGACAGCTTCCATGTCTCGACCACCTCGTACGCCAGAGGAGCACTTACCCTGAAGCTGGTGATATTGGCCCTGTTGATCCAGCTCACTATAACATTCGCCCTCGGACACATGTATCCATAAGAGAGGTTTACGGTGATTACTCCACTCGGATCGAATTCCTCACAGCTGGGAAGCTGGATAACGAATTCAGGGTTCATTCCCCTTATGAACTGATAGCCATCGGGGAGCTCCGTTCCGTTTACCACCCTTCCCTTATCGGTCTTCAGGGCAAATCCGGTCTGCTCGGCCAGATAATCGAACACATTATCCCCATAGTAGTTCTTCGCTTTGAGAATCCTCAGGCGGGCGAACTTAACATCCCTTATATTCGGATTGATCGGGGTAATCCGGGCCTTCACCTCTACCACCTGCTCGGTCCTGTCGATTATGGCACTGATATAGTTGCGGGTTCCTTCCTCCTGTATGAACTTTGTGGACAGCTGATTGATGAGCTTTATGATGGTGGCAATCACATATCTCTTGGCCTGCTCCGGAGGAGCGTAAACATGGGCCATCTTATAGAGCTTTTTGGTCTTAACATTGATGAGGAATCCATATACGCTCAGACCCTTAATATCCTCGCCAATTACTATGTCGAAGAGGAACTCGGCATCGTAGGGTATCTTCAGGGTGTTTATGAAGTTCTCCGGATTCACCGGCTCCCCGCCCACAAGGCTGAGGAACTCATCCCGCGTGATCCTCTTTACGGTAAAACCTGTGGACTTCAGTCGGGCATCCTCGACGGTGTCCCTTGCCTTCCTCATTATAACATTCAGGCTACGGCGAATGGCCGCATCACCTCCACGGAGATTCCTTGCTATGATTCCGTTGGGATCCACGAACATACGGATGTTGTAGTGGACCTTGGGAGCAGGACACCGGGAAGCAGAAGCCGAAAGGGTTATGGGCAAAAACCCCAGAACTATGCCGAATATTATGGTTCCTATTGCCTTCTTCATCGTGGAAATTTTAAAGGTATATGAACTTGGGACCGGACCCGGTACGACCCCCTGCCGGGGAAGGTTGGGACTTAAAAAGGAATAAAAGGCCCCGGATACGGGGCCAGAAGGAATTTATCCACCCTCTTCCTGATTCAGCTCCCCTATGATCCTGAATTCCACCCTCCTGTTCATCTGGTGCTCCGCCTCCGTCTTCGCGTTCTTGATGATGGGCTGACTTTCACCGTATCCCCTGGGAATCAGCCTTCTGGGATCTATGCCTTTCTTTATGAGATACTCCACCACTGCCTCGGCCCTCGCCTGGGACAGCTTCATATTGTACTCGTAGGAGCCCCTTTCATCGGTATGGCCCGCCACCTCCACTATGATGCTCGGGTTTTCCTTGAGGAGCTGGGCAATAGAATCGAGGACCGGGTAGGATTCGGGTCTTATGGTGGCCTTATTGAAGTCGAAGTAGATATTCCTGAATGTCAGAACCTGCTTTTCCTTGAGCAACAGGAAGTCCTTCCTGTACTTCTCGGAAGGCTCGAGCTGAAGGGTTGCCACCCTTTCTATGTACTTGCGGGCAGAGACCCTGAAGGTGTACTTCCCGGCCGGGAGCTTCACATAATAGCTGTCCGCCTTCATCGATTTGACCATATTGCCGTTTTCGTCGTATATCCTTATATCGGCTTTAACCCTGGTGCCTTTTTCGTGATCCAGGACATAACCGAAGACTATCGCGTACCTGCTCTTGAGGGGTATGGTTATATCCACTGTCTGATTCTTTCCAATGGTTATATCCCTCTGCGCGGGCAGATAATCCAGAGCGCTCACCACAACCCTGTAAGTCCCTTTGAGCAGTCTCGATGATACACTGCCCTTCTCTCCCGTGGTCAGGGTGAGCACCGTGTCTCCCCTGTCCGATATGGCCATAACATTGGCACCGGCCACTGGTTCCGCGGTGGTGGCATCTATGACCTTTACGATAAGTCTTCCTGCTTCGGGCTCCAGCTTCCTGAGGGCTACTTCCTTTTCTATTGTCATACCGGCTTTGACGGGAATAACCTCGGAGAAGTCATAATAACCCTTTCTGGAGACCATCAGCTTATAGGCGCCGGATTCTGGCAGTTCGGCAGAAACCTCCGATGCGCTGGTGTCCACGAGGAGCTCCCCTTCTGCGCTCAGAACCTTTATGGAAGCCTGCAGGGGTTTGCGGCTCTTCGAATCCACCACCCTCACCATCAGCAGGGCTGTTGCCGGAGCCATGTGTATGACATGCGAATACTCCTTTCCGGCTTCCACCTTGAGAACAGAAGCATAATCCCTGTACTTATCCATATAGGCGGATATCCTGACATCGCCCGCTCTGGAAAAGACCCTGAGGACACCGCCCGGATAAATCATAGAGGAATCGCCCACCACCACCCTGGCTCCGGATAGAGTATCTCCACTGATGCTGTCAAGAACAACGATGTTTATGAAACCTCCCGCAGGAACCAGATTCACACTTCTTGATGTAAGGACCTTGGGCAGAAGGGTGAGGGTATCCGTAAACGGCAGGTATCCATCTTTCTCCACAGTGTATGTGTACCTGTCCGGAGAGAGTGTGGAACTTCCCACACCGGTTTCATCGGTCTCGAAAGTGGCTACAGTTTTCTCACCCCTCTCCAGCCTGACACCGGCTATGAGGGGCTCCCCTGTGAGGGAATCTATGACCTTCACCTGGAACTTCCCCGTAATGGGCGACTTGAAGCCCATACTGGCTATGAGCCTGTGTCCTTTTGCAGAAGAGAATACTCCGCGGGACCAGTTCCAGTTGAGATTCAGGAACCAGTAGCGGAAATCCAGTCCCCCGAAGAGGCCGAATTCGAACTTTTCCCTTCCTCCGAATCCCATCTTCACCCCCAGGGGGAGGAAGGAAAGCGGTTTATACATTCCAAAAGCCACCACCTTGGGAATGCGGGTCGCATAGAAGGACTCGGAAAATCCCTGAATATACTGAAACCTGAACCCATACCTGTCCGTTATATCCCTGTATCCAAAGTCCAGCCTGAGAACCAGGGGAAGCCTGTAGGATTTGCTCGTGAAGTATTCCACAGATGCCGATGTGGTCGTTATGGTATCACCATTCTGTATGGCGGCCCTCAGGAAACTTATGTCTGTTTGTCCAGAAAGATACAGGTCGAAGGCATGCTCCGGAGAAAGCACGATGTATGCACTATCTGTGGCAACGAACTGGGAGTCCTGGTCGGTGTAGTATCCGCTGTAGAGCACGAGGGTATCGTATCCCATAGCCCCGTCGATCATGGGGAAAGTCGTTCTGTTGGCGAGGTTAACCACGGAAAGCAGATTTTCGAGGGAAAACCCCACATACCATCCCTTCCCCAGGGGTTCGTAGAGCATGCCGAAGGAAGAAGTAAATCCCGAACCTCCCGGAGCGAATGTTATCGAAAGGGTATCCCTGATTATCCAGGCATTGTTGTTCTGCTGTGTGGCTCTGTCCTCGAACTGAATAAATCCACGATTCACCCTGAGATAGGGAAGCATTCCCACATAACCGGCTCTGAAACCGAATACGAAATCCCTGTACCTGGGAGCGAGTCCCAGGAAAACACTGTAGTATCCGGTGGCTTCGAAATCCCTCAGGCTCAAATCGTATATGCTCTCACCGTCGTTTCCGTAAAGGAGCAACTTTATCGGATCCGTAGTGGCAGTTCCAAGATAGGCACCGGAAACCAGACCAGCCCCCCCATAGAATCCCCTGTAATTGAGCATCACCTGTGTGCCCGCAAATCCCCAGAGGAAATATTTCCCCCCATCGATTTCGGAAAGGAGCCTGGCCTTATCCTCATCAGACAGAGTTGCATTGATGTACTGGTTGTATAGGGAAAGACTCAGCCAGTTGTTGACACCGTAAGCCCTGACTTCCGGCAGTAAGAAGTAAAAATTGGGAAAGTAGAAAAGACCCGGTTCCGCAGGATTCATAAACGCCAGAACGCTCAACAACATCATTGTCCACCTCCCCGATTGATATCATACAGGGTCTCCACATAACCCCATATACCCAGGCTGTCCTCTGCTTTTATGTAAGCCCTGTAAGGATCCACCGGATTCCCCGGCAAATAACCGGAGATTTTCAGTCTGACCTGGCCCGCATGCTCGTTTATAAACCTGACACCGGCCGTATCGATGGAAAGAACTATCGTATCGTAAACGAAACCCGTGGAATATCCAGAAGGATCCTTGGGCGGATCCCTGAGTACGATACTTGCGACGAACATGGAATCCACATTGGTGACAGTATCCTTAAGCCACGCATCTACCAGGAAAACCATTGGTATGGACCTCCTGGAAAACAGATGAACCGTGGCACTGACGACAGAAGCATCGCCCATGCTGACCGAGTCGTTCAATCCCACATCCATCAAATTCTCCACGACGAGAGTGTCATGGGCCTCCAGATGCATCGGAGCATAAACCTCCAGAACAGAACTGTCCAGAAGCATTACCTCCCCCGTATAGGAAGAATATCCATACGCTTTAGCATAAACAACCGTGGATTCGGCCCTTATGTACAGATCCCGTATCGTGTATTCGAAGTAGCGGGAATTGGCGGGAATCGTGAGCCCCGTTATTTCTATGGTATCCGATGTCCCGGACTCCTTGAACAGCACTATGGCTTTCAGCTTGAGGTCCACATCTGCCTTAACAGTGTCTATATACAGCCTTACGACAGCATACACATCCCGGAGTATTATGCCCTGAGCCCCCCTCTTTATGGCTCCCGGTTTGTTGAAGTCCACATACACGACTGTAATGGCACTGTCCGGAGTTATAAGGGTATCCCTGTCCTCTCTTCCCACCTCTTTCCAGTAAACCTCGTCCCCCTGCCGAATAATCTTCGAGGAATCCCCCCCTGCCACGAATCGGGCTATGTTATAGAAGGATTCCGCGGTATCCCCCAGTGGAAACTTCACATTCACGCTCCAGGAGGGACCCGTATCCAGCTTCTCGACCCTGCATCCCCCCGCAAAAGCAAGCGGCATGAGGAAGAGGGTCGTCCATAAAAGTCTTCTCATCTCACTCCACCTCCTTTAAAACGAAGCCTTTTAAGTAAAGGCTCTCTGGAAAATTTAATCTGAAGGGATGGTCCCTGGACTGCCACAGCTCCTCCACCACATGAAAACTCCTCCTTTCCTCCATGGCCACCCTGTTCAGGCTCTCCAGAAGGTCTTCACCTTTTATGTGATATGCACAGCTAAATGTTACTAAATATCCACCTCTTTTCAATCTCTTCATCGCCAGACGGTGCAGTCTATCGTATCCCCTCATCGCATTCTCTTTCTTATTCCTGCGCTTTGTGAAGGCAGGGGGGTCCAGGATTATGAAGTCGAACTGCTCCTTCATGTCCTCCAGGACATCGAACACATTCCCCTGAATGATCCGCACCGCGTCATCGGAAATTCCATTGAGGGAAAGGTTCTCTCTCAAGAGCTCGAGAGCAACGCTCGACTGATCAATGGCAACAACTTCCGCGGGGTTTCTGTGCTTCAGGATATGGAGGGCAAATCCTCCCATGTAGGTGAATGCATCCATCACCCTCATTCCCTCTTCCACATACTTCATAACCCTGAGGTAGTTCTCCGACTGGTCCAGGAACATGCCTGTCTTCTGATGAACATCGAATCGAAAGAGTAAATCGTTTATCCTCGCCACATGGTCCTCAGGAATCTCCCCGTATATCAGTTCGCTTCTGGACTCCAGGCCCTCCCTTTCCCTCGATGGGGTGTCGCTCTTCTCATAGATGAAATCCGGTTCGAACAGCTCCAGCAGGGTCTTATAGATAAAGTCCCTCCGGACTTCCATCCCGTAGGTGAGAATCTGGACCACCATTCCGGATCCATATCTGTCCACGATGAGACCCGGAAGGCCGTCGCTTTCGCTGAAGATCATCCGGTAGGATTCCCGGAAACCCATGCGGACCCTGTACTGGTTCGATTTTCGAATCCTCTCTTTTATGAACTGGTTATCGAGGGGGACCGGCATCCGGGAATACATGCGGATTCTGATGTAGGAGTTGGGGTTGAAAATCCCTGCTCCCAGTATGTTTCCCATTCTGTCATAGAGGAGAACGCTGTCCCCCGCCTTCGGCTTTCCCTCTATCGACAGGATATCCCTTGCCATTATCCATGGATGGCCGGAAAAACGCCTGAGGATCACTTTAACCATAACAGTTCGAAAAGTTTAAAATCCACACAGATTTCCATCAAAAATCATGGGAAATCCCAGCTGAAATCCGTACCAGAAATTGATATGGACGCTCCACAGTCGATTATACCATAAAACCTCTCCACCTTTGTACGACTTCAGCTGTTTTTCTCTCCTTATTGCCTCACTCCTGGAGATAAGTCCCTCGTAGTACACAGGCTCAAGCGGAACTCTGCACCTCTTGACTTGCCCATGAAAGTATCGGGGCGCCGGGACTTGAACCCGGGACCTCTGCCACCCCAAGGCAGCGCGCTACCACTGCGCTACGCCCCGATATACGGAAACGAGATAAAACTTGTGAGCGATAAAATTTTAAAGGAACCGCCCGCTTCAATTCAAGGAGGCAACATCGAGATTAAAATTCTCCGGATGTCTCGAAGGGAGAAAATAGAAAGGGCAATGCGCAATAGACAGAAGGATCTGGCCCTTTATCTATACAAAGTCTCGAATCCCCACAACCTGTCGGCCATAATACGAACGGCAGAGGCTGTGGGTGTTCCATCCATATACTTCACGATGGAAGAAGATGTACCCTTCGAAATCAGCTCGGGTGTAACCATGGGGGCCCACAAATGGGTAAACCTTCATGAGGTTGAGGAACCCGATTCATTCCTCGAAGAAATGAAGAGAAAAGGCTTCAATCTGGTGGCAACGGCCCTGCGGGGCGATGCAATACACTTCAGGAATTACGACTTTACGCAGAAAACTTTGATCATTATGGGAAACGAGAGCAGAGGACTGGACGAATGGGTCATAGAAAAAGCAGATTACACCATAATAATACCCATGTACGGTATGGTACAGAGCCTCAATGTCTCTGTGGCCGCAGCGGTCATCCTCTACGAAGCCCTCAGGCAGAGGGAGGAAAAGGGAAAATATCCTGGATAAAAGGGGGCAATCGCCCCCTAAAATTACCTGACAAGTATGGATCCTGCCCTGCCCTTATCGTTTATGTAGAAGTATGCACCGGACGGAATATTACCGATGAATGCTCTATCTGAGCCCTTCCTTACGAATACCTTCCTCACGAGCTTTCCAGCGGTGTTATAGATTTCGATGTTCATATCTTCGGTAGCAGGAGCATTCAGGAAGAGATACCCATTTACCACACCCCTGACGAGCTTCGCATCGCCGGGCACGACGATCGTTTCGCTGGAGCCCACATAGTCGGGATTGTCCACAAGAACGACTCCCAGTATCCAGTCGTAGTCCAGACCATAATCCGTCAGCTGAGCCCATGCTCCACCGGCAACACTATCCGCACTGATCCAGCAACCCTTACCGGCAGTGCATCCATTCTCAGCACCCAGAGGGAATCCACCGGCAACATTATCGAGCTCCCTGGCCACATAGAACGGGAAGTTTCCAATGGTCAGGGCGGAGAGATCACCAGATGTAATCGTATCGATGTTGAACACGAGCAGACCGGGGGTTGTACCCACATCACCGACATTCTTCCTGAACAGGGCATTCAGGTGATCAGGTACACCGCCGTTGTCCGGATAGATGGCTATGTAATTGTTGCCCCCGCTCACACATGTTCCACCGGGTACGCAGTGGTAGAAGAAGATGGACTTTATGTACTTGCCGGAGAAGAGATAAAGGTCGCTGGAATCGAACTTCACCGCTATCCTGGTGGCACCAAGGGAACCGGTACCCGTACCGATAGCAGTTACTGCATCGAGCGTATCGGCATAGGTTATGGTGTCTCCTACCACCCTGTAGGTTACGAAGTTCACGGTGGCGGTCAGACTATCGTTGGCGGGGTTGTCATCGGGAGTCAGGCTGTGATAGGCAACGAATGTGGAAAGACTATCCACGCTTACACCCGAAATGAGCACAGTGTCCACAGCACCCGATACCAGAGACAGACCCGAGACAGTGTAAGGCGTACCATTGACCTCCAGCGTCACATCAAAACCGGTCTGGTCATTGGTTCCCACATTGGCGACAACCACCTTCGCATCACCGCTCATGGGCCATGTGGGCTCCTGCCCGGTGGGATAGAAGGTGTAGAAATCGAGAGAGGGAGGTATGATGGAAAGTATTGCAAGGTCGTTGGGGTCAGGAACGAGAGCACTGACAGTGATGTTATCGAATGCCACATTCCAGTTCCATCCACCGGCATCCACATATTCCAGTATAACGACGAGGCTCTCGGCACTGGAAACCAGCCCGGTTATATCGAAGGTCACCAGACCGGAGTCGTTGGTCGTGGTAAGGGCCCACTCATTCACCAGATTGGTGTCTGCCCATGCAGTGCCGTTAAAGGTGGCCACATAGACCCTTGCGGTATCATCCTGATCGTACGAATCGAAGCCATAATCGAAAGAGAGATAATATCCCACAGCACCCGTTGCAGTGGTCAGATCCACGACGGGGGAAATTGCCCTCTCCAGAGAAGGAGGAGCACCACCACCCGCAGCATCGTCATCGTAATTGAGGGCGTATGTACCGCAGTTGGTGGGCGGCTGATGAATACTGCTGCACTGCTGAACAGCAAAAGTGGCGCCATCGCCGTTCCCATCTATGATTGTCCAGCCAGCCGCATCCCCATCCTCGAAATCGTCGCTGAAGAGGACCACATTACCCAGAAGACTGGCTCCAGGTGCCGGTGAGGGCTTCACATACTCCACCCTCTCGCTTCTTCCCACAGCATCCCTGTAGTACTTCTCCGCTTTAGCGGATGCCCAGCCATCCACCTGCAGACCAGTACCAGCCACGAGTAATAACTCGAGCATAGTTCAACCTCCTTTTTCGTTTGAACCAATTTTAAATCTTAACCCCCATAAATTTCAAGCAGTCTGGTTAGCAATATTGGTAAAGGTCATGCAATTCAACAATTTGGGCAGGAAAACTTTCCATATACAATCGATTGGATTTTAAACCCAGCCCTGCGAAAAGCGAAACAGCACCAGCGGACAGTCCATGGACCGGACGGAGCTTCGATTAAAACTTTTTCACCAATAAACTTTAGAGCCGTGTCAGAAATATACGAACTGCTTGGAAAGTACACAGTGGTATTCGACATAGAGGATGAAGATGGGTATCTTCGTGCAATCGTGTCCATTCCCACAGAGGCGATGATGGAATCCCTCACAAGGGAATTGACCCGCCGGGGATACATACTGCAGGTGGAAAAAGACCCGCACTCCAGCCTCTATATCCTCAGCATAACGAAGCTTCCCGAGGAAAAGAGGAAATTCCCATGGATCAACCTGATTCTATTCCTCCTCACGATAATCACAACCATGATGGCCGGAGCCTTCCAGCAGGGGGTAAATCCATTCGAGGGGCTGAATATACTGAAGGGAATACCATTCTCCTTTTCCATCATGGCCATCCTGCTCGCCCACGAGATGGGGCATTATCTGATGTCGAAAAAGCACGGGGTAAGGGCCACCCTTCCATATTTCATCCCCTTTCCCCATCCCCTCATTGGGACGATGGGAGCACTGATAAGAATCAGGTCCCCCATTCCCGACAGGAAAGCCCTTCTGGAAATAGGGGCGGCGGGACCCTGGGCGGGTATGATAGTTGCAGTGCCCATTACCATAATAGGTCTGATGCTTTCCGATGTGGTACAGGTGAGCGGTCAGGAGGGTGTATATCTCGGAAACTCCCTCCTCTTCATGCTGCTTTCGAAAGCGATAGTGGGAAATTTACCCCCCGGATACGACCTCTACCTGCACCCGATGGCATTTGCAGGATGGCTGGGATTCTTCGTGACCAGCCTGAACCTCATACCCATGGGACAGCTGGATGGGGGGCATGTCATATACTCCCTCGTGGGAAAGAAAAGGCACAGGGTAATAGCCCGCATAACATGGGCATTTCTTGTAGTGGCGGGAATTGTGTGGTGGAAGGGATGGCTCACATGGGCAATCATAGGGTTACTGCTTGGACTGGATCACCCGGAGCCCCTCAATGACCACATACCGCTGAAGAGAAGGGAAAAGATGCTGGCTATTGCCTCCATCATCCTGTTCTTCCTCACATTCGTTCCAAATCCCATAGTGGTAAAGGGGATGTGAATAAAATGAGGTCTCTGCTCTTCCTTATAACGAAAATGATTCAGGCGGCAGGCATAGGATTTTCGGTTATGGCGCTGTTTGCAGGAGTAAGGGGCTCCATGAAGTGGGAGATGATGCTATTCGCCATCGGTCTGGGAATATTCATCTTCGGCAGGTGGCTGGAAAAATACTTTTCATAGCTGTGCCTTTAAACTTTGGCGTTGAATAAAAGGAGGGTGGGTTATGAAGGCATACATTGTGAGGAATGTTCATGATGTGAATCACGCAATAGAAAAGTTAGAAAATGCACTCCTGAGAAACAATATCCACTTTTTGAAAGTGGAGCGCATCGAGGGGAAGAGGAACTGGCTGAAGATAACGGTTCTGGACATGAGGCATGCAAAAATAACAGATATAGAATTTCTGACCATCCCTTCCAATGGGACCGTCAAATTCTATGAAAGAAAAGGAGCATGAAGCCCTTTATCCTGGAGCTGGGCGTTGAGGAACTTCCGCCCTTCGAGATAGAATCCCTTGAGGAACAGCTTAAAGAAAATTTTGTGAAAGTCCTGAATGAAGAGAGGTTCGAGTTTTCCGGTATCCGAACCTACTCAACTCCCCGGCGGATAGCCGTATTCGTGCAGACCCTGTCGGACAGGGGAAGGGATGTGGAAATGGAGGAGGTGGGTCCTCCCCTCGAAATAGCAAAGAAGGAAGGACGGTGGACCAGAGCCGCAGAAGGGTTCGCCAGGAGGCTCGGCATATCGGTGGATGAACTTTACGAAGTCCGCAGGGGCAACAAGGTCTATGTGGCCGGCAGGAAGGTGCAAAAGGGAAGATCCATAGAAGATGTCCTTCAGGACAGAATCGGAAGCATCATATCTTCCCTCCGCCAGAAGAAAACGATGAGGTGGCTTCCCTTTCAGAATATTCCCTTCATACGGCCGATCCGGTGGATACTGGCCCTTTATGGGGATAGGGTCATTTCCTTCACCTTCCTCAATCTGCGCTCGGATAGATATACCTACGGGCATAGGCTACTATCCGGAAAGTTAGAAGTCCCCTCCGCACAGGAATACGAAAGGATTCTGAAGGAAAACTATGTAATCCCCGACCGCCTCGAAAGGTATGAAATGATGATGAGGGAGATCGAGGAAGAAAAGGGGAATCTGGAACCCTACAGGGACGAAAGCCTCTACAGGGAAATCAATGGACTGGTGGAATATCCGCAGGCTGTGGTGGGACAATTCGATGAGGTGTATCTGGAACTACCGGAGAGGGTCGTCATCACTGCCATGAAGGTACATCAGAGGTACATCGCCCTTTTCGAAAATGGGAGGCTCGCCAGCAAATTCATCGCAATCATCAACAACCTGAAGGAGTACAGGGACAACATCGTGCCCGGACTCGAAAAGGTTTTAAAAGCACGGCTGGAGGATGCCCGGTTCTACTATGTGCAGGACACGAAAAAACCCCTCATAGAGTATCTGGAGGAACTCAGGGACATCGTATGGCACACCAGTCTGGGAAGCATGTACGATAAGGTCATGAGGGTAAAGGACCTGTCCCTCTGGATGGCGGACAAACTGGGCGCCAGGAGGGATGTGGTGGAAAGGGCATCTCTCCTCTACAGAAATGACCTGGCCACCCTCATGATAAGGGATGGAAAGGAATTCACAGAACTGGAGGGATACATAGCAAGCGAATACGCACGGGCATCCGGTGAGAACCCCGAGGTGGTTCAGGCCATATACGATTACACCCTGATGGAAGAACCCCGAAGTCTGGAAGGCGCCATTCTGGCCATAGCGGACAGACTGGATACCATCGTGGGAATTCTGTCCACGGGATACAGGGTGAAGGGCTCCTACGACCCCCTGGGAATCAAAAAAGCTCTCTATGGGATATTCGACACCATCATAGGAAAGGGCATACACCTGGACATAAACGCCGCCATAGAAAAAGCCCTCGAAATATACGGACTGCAAGACTCCATCGACGATTACAGCAGTTTCGTCTTCTCCCGCCTCGAAAACTATCTGGAGGAGAAAGAAGGAATAAGATGGGACATAGTCGATGCGGTAATTAACTCGGGGCTCGACGATATATACGAGATTTACGCGAGGGCAAAGTTCTTAAATCGCTTCAGAAGAGAAAATCCACAACTGTTCGAAGAAATCGTCACGGGTCAGAAGAGGGCGGGCAACATCCTCAAAAAGGCCGATTCCATACCGGAAGTGAGAAAAGAGCTGTTGAAAGACCCCCACGAGAAACAGCTGTACGAAACTGCCATACGGATAAGACAGCCCCTCGAAGAAGCCCTCGCACAGAAGGATTACCCGAAAGCGATGGAACTCCTGCTACAGGTGAAGGGGAAAATAGATGCCTTCTTCGACAATGTATTCGTCATGGTGGACGATGATGAGCTCAGGAACAACAGGCTCGCCCTTCTGAAAATGGTTAAGGGTCTGTTCGACAGGATGGCGGATTTCTCCAGAATCCAGATAGAGGGAAAGTAAGAAACGCTAAACCCTGCTCAAATCTTCCTGGGAACAGCGGACAAAATCTTCCCTATGACATCCTCCACTTTCACTCCCTCGGCTTCGGCCACGAAGTTCAGGATAATCCTGTGCCGCACGACATCCGCAAAGATAAAAGCCACATCCTCAGTCGTGGTATATTCCCTTGCCTCCATGAAAGCCCGCGCTTTTGCCCCCATTATGAGGGACTGGGATGCACGGGGACCGGCCCCCCACTGCACGAATTCCCTCACAATATCCACGGATGAAGTCTCCGGACGGGTCTGCCTGACGAGCTCCACCGCATAGCGGATTACATGCTCCCCCACGACCACATCCCTCACCCTCTTCTGAAGTTCCAGAACCTCTTTTCTGCCCAGAACCGGATTAACCCGGGGCACTTCCCCGGAGGTGGTGCGCTCCACTATCTCCACTTCCTGCTCGAAGCCCGGATAATTCAAATTGATCTGCATCATGAACCTGTCCAGCTGGGCTTCGGGAAGGGGATATGTACCCTCCTGCTCTATGGGATTCTGGGTAGCAAGGACAAAAAAGGGCTCTTCCAGAACATAGGTTTTACCCATGACGCTGACTTTCTTCTCCTGCATGGCCTCCAGAAGAGCCGCCTGCGTCTTGGGGGGAGTCCTGTTTATCTCATCCGCCAGAATTACATTGGCGAATATGGGACCCCTGACGAACTGAAACACCTTTCTGCCATCCACCTCCTGTATAATCTCAGTTCCCACGATATCCGAGGGCATGAGGTCCGGAGTGAACTGGATACGGCTGAACTTCAAATCAAGGGCTCTGGAGATGGTTTTCACCATGAGCGTCTTGGCCAGTCCGGGAACCCCCACAAGAAGAACATGCCCCCCCGAAAGGAGAGATATCAGAACCCTATCGACCACATCATCATAACCCACTATTACCTTGTGGATTTCCTGCTTCAACCTGTCCAGATTGCCCGACACGATGGCCATAATCTTACAGGATACCCTTCTCCCTGAGCTTTTCCTCCAGCTCCCTCAACTCTTCCTCCCGAATACCCTCTTCTTTCTCCCGCGTCATCACATAATAAATCACCCCCACGATGGAGAGCACAAATACCACCCAAGGCATTATCCAGATGAGCGAAAAGAAGCCCTTCTTCGGGGGTTCGGCGAGGACCTCCTCCCCATAGATTCCCACGAAATAATCCAGGATCTCCTTTTCAGATTTTCCTTCCAGCAAAAGTTCCTTTATCTTCAGGCGCATATCCCTCGCCAGGTCCGACTGGGAATAAGCAACGGTTTCACCTGCACATACGAGGCACTTAAGTTTTTCTGCAATCTGAAAAACCCTGTCGTCGATTCCGGTCGTATCCACCGGAGTCCCGGATATCACGAGGAGAGAAAGAACAGCAAGCATGGATTAATTTTAAAGAATCCCTTCAAGCACCTTCTCCAGATGATGGGAATCATAGATTCGAATTACAGGAAACAGGCCCCTTCCGTACAGAAACTTTCCATCCATATCCAGGATATAGATCCTGTATCCCATATTTATGGCATGGGTAATGATCCCCTCCATATCACCGGCCCCCGCCGCGCAGATGACGCCGGAACCCTTTATATTTTTCCTCGTCTCCTCTGCCCTCCGGAGGGCATTGAGCGCGGGAATACCCCTTTCGTACCTGCAGAAAGAAAACCTCAGCTTCTTACCCCTCACACTGACCTCCATAAGATCCTCCTCTTGAAGTGCGGAACTGCGAAACAGGAAATTCATACTTAAGGGACCGCGAAAAACGATTCCAACGAACTTCATGACTGTGAAAATTTTACAGGGGAAAAGCGCGCCCGGGAGGACTCGAACCCCCAACCTGCGGATTCGTAGTCCGCCGCTCTATCCAGTTGAGCTACGGGCGCACAGGTGTGATTAAATTTTAAAGCATTCCGACGGAAATACTTCTAATCGGATCCGGCCGGCTGAAGCACAGGAAAACCGGCCCTTTTCCAGGCCTCTATACCCCCCTTCAGGTTGTAGGCCCTGTATCCCCTGTTTCGGAGCTTTACAGTAACCGCATAACTGTCGGTTCCGGTATTGCAATAGACCAGTATATTCCTCCCCTTCCATTCCCTTATGGTCTTCTTCATCTTCTTATCCCTATCGAGATTATCGAAGCGCTCTCTGGGAATATTTACAGCCCCCTCGATATGGCCGGAGGAATACTGCCCGACAGGACGAACATCCAGCACCACAGCCCCTTCCTCTATTAGCTTCTTAGCATCGTGAGGAGAGAGCTCCAGTATAAGGGGCCTGTCCATAACCTTCTGAAGCTCCATAACCCTGCGGCACTTGGAGCATATTCCATCGGGGGATGAGGTGGGCTGGCCACATATACGGCATGTCTGAAGAACCTCTTCCTTCTTTTCCTTTTCCTCCTCATGCTTTCTGTAGAATTCGTACATGGGGATGAGCTTCTTCGTAAACACGGAAAGGAGCTGATGCTTCACATTGGGATTCCTTTCCTCCATCCTGTCCAGAATCTGTTTATAGTAGGAGACGGAAGCCCCAAGTGCATGGGGACAGCTGCACGACTGGACCGGAAGCTGGTTCAAAACCACATATATGAGATTTTCCCGCTCCGGTGTCGTAATCAGGGGTTTTATCTTCCGGGGTTGCCCCGGAACGAGGGGCCTGAGAACGGGCCTGAGCCTGGATATGGACTCGAAATCCCCCGCGAAGAAGGATGCGAACATGGTTCCCACAGTATCATCCAGGTTATGGCCGGTCGCAACCACATCCGCATCCACTTCCGCCGAGAGGCGGGAAAAAATGTTCCTCTTGACTATACCGCACACCGAACACATCTTGCGGCCGTATCTGGTCCGCAGGAAATCATCTATGGTATAACCCTCCCTCTCCTTCAGGTTATAGACCTCCAGAGGCACTTCCAGCATCGAAGCCAGCTTCCGAACCACCTCCTCCAGGTGGTCGGAATAATAAGCTATACCGAGGTTTATATGGATTGCGATTATATCCTGCTGAGGAAAAGCTTTCTTGAGGGCATGAAGAAGGGCCACGCTGTCCTTTCCACCGGAGACAGCAACGGCCACCCTTTCCCCGGGCCTGAACATCTTATACTTCTCCACTGTCCTGCGAACCCGGTTTAAAAAGAACTCGTTGAAACAATCTTTGCAGAGTTTCTGACGGGCGTATTTTATATCGACCACAGCCTCATTCACCCTGCACCTGCTGCATTTGACTCCAAGGGGCTCGATTTTCAGGCGATAATCGTGTATCCCACATGTGGCATATTTGATCTCCATAAGAGCCAAATTTTACAGAATTTCGAGCACGAATGTAAAAACAACCTCAGCAACTCTCTTCTATGTTCTGATACAAATTTCGAGAAACTCAGGATAAGAAATCCACCGATGACCCTTCACCTGGAGCGAATATTCTCCAGGCTGTCCAGCTTCTCCAGAAGTTCCTCCATGGCCCTCACGAAACCGGGCCCGGGGCGATTGAAGAGGTCGGGATTGACATATACGATTCTCCTATTTTTCACCGCATCCACCTCCTCCCAGAACTCCCTTTCCCACGGAGGTTTTACCCTACGATGAGAGATAATTATGAGCTGTGGATTCCTGCTTATCACCTGTTCCTGCTGCACCTGAAAGTATCCGGCCCTGTCGGAGAAGATATTTCGAAGTCCTGTTCGGGAAATGATGTCGTTTATAAAAGTGCTGTCCCCGGCCGTGTATATGGGATCCAGCCAGAGTTCTACAAAGGTAGTGTAGTGATACTTCTTACCGGACAAGAGCCTTTCCACCTCTTTTCTCAGACTGTCCACGACGAATCGGGCCCTTTCTTCCCGTCCGGTAAGTCTCCCAATCTCTATTATCGATTCGAATATCTGTTCGATGGATTCGGGATTCACTTCCACGGTCTTCAGACCCATTTTCTCGAGTTCTTCCTTCACCTTCCTCTGCATGGGCATGGTAAGGATTACAAGGGTGGGCCTGAGGGAAATGAGTTTCTCATAATCGGGCTTAATCATACTGCCCACCACCGGTTTCCCGTAAGCGCTGTCTATGTCCGAAACCCCTGCGAGCACATCCTGCGCTCCAAGCAGGTAAATGGTCTCCGTGGCACTGGGAACCAGAGAAACTATACGCTCTTCCTCCCGAACGGACTTCTTTTCACCAGAGCAGGCATGGAGGAGGAAAAGGGATACCAGAGCGAAAAACAGGAGTCGGAAAGAACTCATAGGATTTCCTTGCTCACATACAGGATGACTACAGAGCCCTTTGGAATCTCCTTACCGGGAGGAGGGGACATTTCCAGCACTATGTCGCTTTCGTATTCTTCGCTCTCCACATACTCCACCTTCACCTCAAATCCAAGGTCCTTGAGGATGCTCTCCGCTTTATCTCTGGGCTTTCCTATGAGATCAGGAACCTGAACCAGTGTAATGCCGGCGCTGACCTTCAGAAAAACCCTGCGTCCCTTCTTAACCCTGTAGTCGGAAGCAGGATCCTGCTCCAGAACAGCCCCGGCAGGAACATCTGCAGACGGAATCAGGGTATCCACTATGGGGACCAGTCCCCTGTCCTTAAGGAGCGCGGCGGCGCTGTCCACATTCAGGCCAACCACGGAGGGAACGATTACTTCCTGCCCCTTCCGTACGACCCAGGGCATTAAAAAGAAGTTGAAGATAACGAACAGAAAAGCCCCCACGATTACGAGGCCCAGAAGATAATAGAAGATTTTCCGAAGGGCATTCATGATGTCCGGTCAATTTTAAAGTCGGGCCACCGAGCCCTATCCCCTTAAACCCAGGGCCTTCTCTATCCGCCCGGTGACCTCCTCCACCGAACCAACACCATCCACCCTTACCAGTATCCCCTTCCCCTCGTAGTAATCTATAAGGGGCTGGGTTTGTTCCTTATACACTCTGAGCCTGTTGTCTATGACCTCCGGCTTATCGTCCATGCGGCCCCTCGCCAGAAGGCGCCTCTTCACCTCATCATCGGGGACATCGATGTAAACAACCCTGTCTATTTCCGTTATCCGCTCCAGCCCCTTCGCCTGATTGAGGGTGCGGGGAAACCCATCGAGAATAAAACTGTCCAGCCCCTTTATGTGCTTCTCTATAATGCGGAGTATTATTTCATCGGGCACCAGCTCCCCCTTCTCCATGTACTGCTTCACCACCCTGCCCAGCTCCGTCCCCCTATTGACTTCGGAGCGGAGGATATCGCCCATGACTATCTTGGGAATATTGTAGCGGGAAGAGATTATCTCCACCTGAGTTCCCTTACCGGCGCCGGGAGGACCGAGGAATACCACCTTCATGTTCTCCACCCCCTTATCTTACCCTTCTTGATGAGGGCATCGTACTGGCGCATCACGAGGTAGGAGTTTATTCTGTTGACGAGATCCAGAATAACACCCACTATAATGAGGATTCTCGTCCCTCCGAAGTAAAAGGGAATGTTCAGCCATTTGGTTACATGATAGGGAAGTATGGCCACGAGTCCGAAGAATATGGCCGCAGGCAGAAGGATTCTGGACATGACCCTGTCTATGTATTCGGCGGTCTTCTCACCGGGACGCACTCCAGGAATAAAACCCCCATACCTCTGGAGATTTTCCGCTATATCCTTGGGATTCATAACAACGGAAGTGTAAAAGTAGGCGAAGAAGATGACCAGAACAAAAGTCAGCAGATCATAGAGCCATGTGCCGGGCTGGAAGTACATCTGCAGAAAGGTGCGGATGGTGGGATTGGTTATGGCTGTGGCTATAGTCTGGGGAAATATAAGAATACTCTGGGCAAAGATGATGGGGATGACACCGGCGGCATTCACTGTCAGGGGCAGATAGGTGGTCTGTCCACCAACCACACCCCTGCCCACTACCCTCTTGGCGTAATGGACGGGTATTCTCCTCTGAACCTCCGTTGCAATGACAACAGCAGCAGTAATGAGGATAACGAACACCGCAAAGATCAGGGCGTTTATCCAGCTGGTTGCACCCGAAGATACCAGCCTTATGACATTCATTATCTCCTGAGGAATCGTGTCCAGACTGCCTATGAGAATCAGAACGGATGCACCGTTCCCCAGACCGTGGTCCGTTATCAGCTCACCGAGCCACATTACGAATATGGCTCCAGCAACCAGAGCCAGAACTGTGGTAAGAATGAAGCCCAGCCCCGGATTTGGCACTATGGGAAGACCATCCGGAGTCTTAACCGTCTGGAGGAAAGAGCTTATTCCGAATGCCTGAACCGCCGCCACCAGAACAGTCAGAAGCCGGCTGTACTGGTTAATCTTCCGCCTTCCGTGTTCCCCTTCCTTCTGAAGCCTCTGGAGATTGGGAAGGGCCGCAGAGAGAAGCTGCATGATAATGGAAGCGGATATATAGGGCATTATTCCGAGGGCGAAGATGGAGGCACGGGAGAGAGCACCTCCTACGAATATGTCATAGACCCCGAAGATGGTTCCCCTCATGCTTTCGAAGAACTTGGCCAGGGCGGCCGCATCCACACCGGGAACGGGAATATGAGTGCCTATACGGAATACGGCTATGATGAGGAGAGTGAAGAGTATCTTGTCCCTCAACTCCTTGATCTGGAAAATATTCTGGGGCTGGTTAAACATGTCAGCTCTCCTCTATAGTGCTTCCGCTCTGCTGTATAATCTCCAGAGCTTTTCTGGAAAATTTCGCTATACCTCTGAAGGTAAGCTTCTTCGTGAGGGTGCCTTTTCCGAGTATCTTAACAGGGACATTTGTGTAGTGAATAAGCCTCCTTTCGAGCAGAGTCTGTACGCTCACGATTTCTCCATCGGAGAACTTCTCCTCTATCCTCTCCAGATTGACAATCTGATACACCTTCGCAAAGGGGTTCTTGAATCCCCGCTTGGGGAGCCGTCTGTATATGGGTGTCTGTCCACCCTCGAACCAGACCTCCTTGGGGCCACCAGCACGGGCCTTCTGACCCTTGTGCCCCTTGCCGGCCGTCTTTCCCCAGCCGGAGCCGGGACCCCTTCCAACTCTCCTTCTATAAAACTTCGTTCCTTTCTTCGGCCTGAGATTATGAAGCCCAATCATTCTATCTCCTCCACTTCGATATACTGGGAAACCTTTTCTATCATCCCCCGTATGGATGGGGTGTCCTTCTGAACAACAGTCTGATTTATTCTCCGCAGACCGAGGGAGCGGATGATCTTCTTGTTCTTCCCGTGCATCCCTATAAGACTCCTCTTAAGCGTTATCCTGAGCTTCTTCATTGGCCTTCACCTCCTCCTTTGCTCCTTCATCCTTCTTCTCGTACTTCTCAGGAAACCTGTTGCGCATCACATACTGGGGATCCTTGAGCATCTGGAGCCCTTCCATGGTAGCCTTCAGCAGGTTGACGGGGTTCGTGGATTTTCCCAGCACCTTGGTGAGAACATTCTTGTACCCCGCAGCCTCCAGAACAGCACGCACAGGCTGAGAAGCGATTATTCCGGTTCCGGGTGCGGCGGGTTTCATAAGAAGCTTGATTGCACCGAACTTAACATAAATGGGATGGGGCAGGGTGCCGTTGATCACCACAACCTTCTTGACATCCTTCCTGGCCTTCCTGAGGGCCTTGGCAATGGCATCGGGAACCTCCGCAGCCTTACCGTGTCCTATACCGACCCTGCCTTCACCATCCCCCACAACCACCCAGGCGGACATCCTGAAAGTACGACCACCTGCCCTCATCTTTGCCGTTCTCTTGATTACCACCACCTTTTCGGTGAAATTGCCTTCCATAGCAAACCTCCTTAAAACTCCAGTCCTCCCTCTCTGGCTCCCTCTGCAAGGGCCTTTACTCTGCCGATGTACCTGTAGCCAGCCCGGTCAAAAGCAACCTTCCTGTATCCCTTCTCAATAGCACGTTTTGCTATGAGCTGTCCCACCAGTTTTGCGGCTTCGGTCTTGGTCTTTCCCCTGAGCTCCTCACGGATTTCGGGAGAAAGGGTAGATGCACCGGTTATAACGATTGCAGGTCCAACGGGACTATCTATAACCAGCTGAGCGTATATGTGTTTGTGGCTTCTGAAGACCACCAGCCTGGGTCTCTCGGGGCTTCCCTTAACCTTCCTTCGAACCCTGAGATGCCTCTTCCTCCTCTTTAAGGCCCTGTCCTTCGCAAGATGCTTTTCCCTGATCCTTACAGACATGGCATAACCTCCTTACTTGGCTCCAGCCTTACCGGGTTTGAGTTTCAGTTGCTCATCGGCATAGCGAATTCCCTTACCCTTGTATGGATCAGGGGGCTTGATTTCCCTTATCTGGGCAGCCACCATCCCTATCTTTTCCTTGTCGGGGGATTCGAGTATGATCCTGTTCTGGCCTTCCACCTTTACATCGACCATCGGAGGAACTTCGTATTCGGGATTGTGGGAATAACCGACCGTGAAAACGAGTTTCCTTCCCTGAAGAGCAACCCTGTAACCCGTCCCCTCCACGATGAGCTCCTTGCGGTAGGGCTTCACCACGCCCTGAATCATATTGTTTATGATTCTCCAGACAGTTCCCTGTATGGCTTTGTGGAACTTCTCATCGCTCAGGCGCCTCACCCATATCTCATTCTTCTCCTTATCGTAGTCTATGATCACATCGGGGTGAAACACTTTTTCAAGCTCCCCCTTGGGACCCTTTACCTTAACCCGGGTCCCCTCTATCTCCACATTTACTTCCTTCGGAACCCTTATGGGCTTCTTCGCCAGTCTCGACATATTACCAGACCTCCGCTAAAACTTCTCCACCCACCTTCATCTTCCTGGCTTCCCTGTCCGAGAGTATTCCCCTGGAAGTGGAGACTATGGCAATGCCCAGTCCGTTCATAACCCTGGGTATATCCCTGTATCCCATGTAAATCCTCCTTCCGGGCTTGGAAACCCTGCGAACATCTGTAATCATGGGAGAACCATCCGGATAATACTTGAGCCTGACGATGATCTTTCTCTTTGCGGGATTCTCATCGTCAATTACCCGGTAATCGAGGATGAACCCTTCCCTCTTGAGGACATCGAGTATCGACTCCTTAAGCTTGGAATAGGGATAGATTTCCACCTCTTCCTTACCCCTCATCTGGGCATTCTTGATCCTGATGAGCATATCGGCAATCTTATCCGTCATCATGGCGGTTCCTCCTTACCAGCTGGCCTTAATCACTCCGGGCAGCTTGCCCTCGAGGGCCAGTTCCCTGAAGCATATACGGCAGAGCCCGAACTTTCTTATATAACCGTGATCCCTGCCGCACCTCTTACAGCGGTTTCTCTTTCTGGTCCTGAACTTGGGTTTCCTCTTTGCCTTCTCTATCTGCGCCTTTGTTGCCATACTTATTCCCTCCTTTCAAATGGAAAGCCAAATGCTTCCAGCAACTTATAGGCCTCCTCATCCGTCTCTGCAGAAGTGACGATGGTAATGTCCATACCGAAGACCTTCTGGACCTTATCGATATCTATCTCGGGGAATATGGTATGCTCATCGACTCCAAAGTTGTAGTTTCCCTTCCCGTCGAACTTATCCCGGGGCAGACCCCGAAAATCCCTGACTCTGGGAAGGGCAAAGTTGATGAGCCTGTCGAGGAAGTCATAAGCCCTGTTCTTCCGGAGGGTCACCTTGAGGGCAATGGGAACACCTTTACGGAGCTTGAATCCTGCAACAGCTTTCTTGGAGCGGATAACTACCGGCTTCTGCCCGGTGATTAAAGCCAGGTCCCTGGCGGCCAGGTCTATGATCTTGGGATCCTCCACCGCCTCACCCAGGGCCGAGTTAACCACAATCTTGATGATTCGAGGAACTTCGTACCTGTTCTTATATCCCAGCTCCTTCATCAGCCGGGGAACAACCTGCTCCTCGTATATCTTCTGTAGCCTTGCCTTTGCCATCAGTCGATCACCTCCCCTGACTTCTTGGCATATCTGACCTTCTTTCCGTCCACAATTTTGAATCCAACGCGGGTGGGCTCACCGGTCTTGGGGTCTATGAGCATCACATTGCTTATGTGAATGGGGGCCTCCTTCTTCACCTTGCCGTGGGGTTTGCTTTCGGAGACGAATCTCTGGTGGCGAACCACTATATTGACACCCTCGACGATCACGCGAACGGGTTTTCTCGTCTTCTCATCGTATATGACCTTCAGGACCTTACCCTTCTTTCCCTTATCCCTGCCGGAAATCACTATCACATAATCGCCCTTCTTTATCCTGGCAGCCATTACCACACCTCCGGAGCAAGGGAAACGATTCTCATGAATCCTCTGTCCCTGAGTTCTCTGGCGACAGGTCCGAATATTCTGGTTCCCTTGGGTTCACCGGCCTGGTTGATCAGGACCACAGCATTATCGTCGAATCTTATATAGGAGCCGTCCTTGCGTCGAACCTCTTTCTTCGTGCGAACCACAACAGCCCTGTGGATTGTCCCCTTCTTAATATCGGAGTTGGGAATGGCCTTCTTTACTGTCACAACCACTATATCCCCCACAGTGGCAGAAACCCTTCCCTTCTTCTTACCGGAACCCTTAAGGACCCTTATTATCATGGCTTCCTGCGCACCGCTATTGTCCGCAACCCTGACCCAGGTAAAGTCCTGAATCATGACTCTTCGCTCCTTCTAATAATCTTCTTTATGTACCACCTCTTGAGCCTGGAAAGGGGCCTCGTCTCCTCTATCAAAACCACATCGCCCACTCTGGTTTCGTTATTCTCGTCATGGGCATAGAACTTCTTGCGAACCTTTATGTACTTTCTGACCTTGGGATGCTTCTTGAAGCGCTCCACCACAACCACACGGGTTTTGTCCATCTTATCGGAAACCACCACTCCGATTCTCTGCTTTCTCATGGCCTGATCCCCCTTTCGTTCAATACTGTAAGAACCCTGGCTATGTTCCTCCTGGCTATGCGGAGAGAAGCAGTGTCCTCCAGCTGTCCGAATTTGTGCTTGATCCTCATTTCGAAGAGCTCCTTCTTCAGTTCCCTGTACTTCTGTATGAGTTCCTCGTCGGAAAGCTCCCGAAGATCCCTTGCCTTCAGCGGTTTCATCACACACCTCCCTCGCTTCTCTTAACTATCCTGGTTCTGATGGGAAGCTTGTACTGGGCAGCCCGCAGGGCTTCTATGGCAACTTCCTCGGGAACTCCCGCGATTTCGAATAGGATCTTTCCGGGCTTGACCACAGCCACCCACTTGTCCACATTACCCTTTCCTCCGCCCATACGGGTCCCTTCGGGTCTCTTGGTAACGGGCTTGTCGGGGAATATGCGTATCCACAGCTTTCCGGTCTTCTTCATCTTACGACCAATCGTAACACGGCAGGCTTCTATCTGATTTGCAGTAATCCATGCGGGCTCCAGTGCCTTAAGGGCATAATCGCCGAAGGCGATATACCATCCCCCCTTGGCTTTCCCCTTCATTCTGCCCCGGCGCTGTTTTCTCCACTTCACCCTCTTGGGCATCATCATGGCCTACAGCCTCCTTTACTCTATGGTGGGCTTTTCCACCCTGTCACCCTTGTATATCCACACCTTGACACCGATGGTTCCGTAGGTGGTAAATGCGGTGGCGTATCCGTAGTCTATATCGGCACGGATGGTCTGAAGGGGCACCCGACCCTTTATGTACCACTCCTTACGGGCAATTTCAGCCCCTCCCAGCCTTCCCTTGGCCTGCACCCTTATACCCTTGGCACCCAGCTTCATGGCCACCTCGACAGCCCTCTTCATGACGCGCCTGTGATTGGCCCTCTGCTCGATTCGGCGGGCAATGTTCTGCGCAACCAGCTGGGCATCCAGTTCGGGAACGCGAACCTCGGGAACATTGATGGCAATCCTCTTATTGCCGAGGTGCTGGGAGAGTTCCTTCTTGAGGCGCTCCACCTCGCGGCCGCCCTTTCCGATTATTACACCGGGACGGGCACTGTGGATGTTGATGACGATTTTGTCTCCAACCCTGTCTATGACGATCTTCGAAATCTGCCCGTTGGGATACCTCTTCCGGATATAGTCCCTTATGAAGTTGTCTTCCTGTATATACCTGGCATAGTCCTTATCGGAGGCGTACCAGTGGGCCTCCCAGTCCTTATTTATTCCAAGCCTGAAACCTATGGGATTGACTTTCTGGCCCATTACTTAAGCACCTCCTTTCTCGCATTGTAGGGCAATTTAATTGCCTCTTTGTAGGCTTCCCAGTCCTTCTTCTCCACCACATGAACCGTCAGGTGGGAGGTCCTGCGGGTGAAGGTGGCATATCCGCCGAACCTCATGGGCTTGACTGCGGGCTTGAGAATCTTCCACTGGGGTCCCTTATCCACTTTGGCAAAGACCATCAAATCTTCCAGATCCACAGCATCAGCCCCTGCCTTTTCTTTATAGGAAGCTATTGCAGATTTCAGAGCTTTCAGGAAATATACGGCGGGACGCTTGCGGGTGAACTGAAGGGTTTCCATGGCAGTCTTCGCATCCATTCCCCTTATGATATCGGCCACCAGCTTTGCCTTCTTGGGAGAAATCCTGACCCTTCTCAGATGAGCCTTTCCGACCAGAATCATATCACTTTCCTCCCTTTACCTTGGCAGTCTTGTCCTTGTGTCCACCGAAGAATCGCGTGGGAGCGAATTCGCCCAGCTTGTGTCCAACCATGTCCTGTGTCACATAGACGGGTATGAACTTCTTTCCGTTGTGCACCATGAAGGTGTGCCCGACGAATTCAGGAAGAATGGTGCTCCTGCGGGACCAGGTTTTAATGGGCTTCTTCTCACCCTTTTCGTTGAGCGCCTTTACCTTCTTGAGCAACTTGGGGTCAACATACGGCCCCTTCTTTATTGACCTTCCCATTACTTACCCCTCCTCTTAACTATGAACTTATCGGAAGGCTTGCGGGGTCTGCGGAACTTTCCACCCTTGGCAATCCATCCCCAGGGGCTCTTGGGAATCTTACCCTTATTCCTGCCTTCACCACCACCCAGAGGATGATCCACGGGGTTCATCGCCATTCCTCTGACATGGGGCTTGCGTCCCATCCAGCGGGTCCTTCCGGCCTTACCCCAGTTGATGTTCTCCCAATCCACATTGGAAACCTGACCGATGGTGGCTCTGGATCTTACATGAATCTTGCGAATCTCACCGCTTGGAAGCTGTACGAATGCGTAATTCCCCTCCTTGGACAGAATCACAGCGCTCGTTCCGGCCGCCCTTACCAGCTGACCACCCCTCCCCGGAATCAGCTCTATGTTGTGTATGGGAATACCCTCGGGTATGAACTTGAGGGGAAGGGCATTTCCGCTTTTGATTTCGGGCTCCAGCCTCTTGCTCTCCAGCGCTTCGTAGGAATAGGATATGACCTCATCTCCCACCTTTATATCCTCGGGGGCTATGATGTAGCGCTTTTCTCCATCGGGGTACTGTATCAGGCTTATGAAAGCAGTCCTGTAGGGGTCGTATTCTATGGAAAGGACTTTCGCTGGCTCGTCGAACCTGTCCCTCCTGAAGTCGATGATTCTGTAGAGCCTCTTGTTTCCACCACCGCGGAATCGGATGGTGACCCTTCCCTGATTATTCCTTCCAGCGGATTTGCGCAGGCGCTGGGTCAGGGATTTTTCAGGCTCCTCCTTCGTTATGTACTTGGAGTAATCTATGACCTCCATGAAACGCCTGGAAGGCGTATAGGGCCTGAACTTCTTTATCGGCATGGCTTACACTCCTTCTAACTGCTCTATCTTCTCGCCTTCCCTGAGCTTCACATAGGCTTTCTTCCAGTGGCGGGTGTATCCAATATGCCTTCTGGAGCGGATATTCCTGCGGGGCTTGGGCTTGACGATGAGGGTGCGGACCTTCTCAACCTTAACACCGAAGAGCTTCTCTACAGCCCTCTTTATATCCACCTTGGTGGCCTTTAGATCCACCTCGAAAACATAGGTCCTCTGCTCGTCCCTCAACCTCAATGCCTTTTCCGTCAAAATGGGCCTCTTTATCACATCGTGCAGTCTCATAACAGCCTCTCCTTCAACTTCTCCACAGCCGACTTCTCCAGCAAAATGTATTCATGGGAAACCACATGGAGGGTATTGACATCGCTGGCGGGCACGACATCCACATTGGGAATATTGCGGGCAGACAGGTACAGGTTCTTATTCAGCTCACCGGGTACGAAGAGGACCTTCTTTCCATCGAGGGTGATTTTCTTCAAAAGAGAAGCTATATTCTTCGTCCTGACTTCTTTGAGGTCAAAGTTTTCGAAAAGATAGACCTTCTCCTCTCCAGCCCTGTCGGAAAGTATCATCTTGAGGGCGAGCTTCAGTTCCCTCTTAGGAAGGCGGTAGTAATATTCCCTGGGTCTGGGTCCGTGGGCCTTTCCGCCGCCCACGAAGATGGGGGCATATCTGTCTCCGTGCCTGGCCCTGCCCAGCCCCTTCTGGGACCATATCTTCCTGCGGGAGCCCTTTACTTCGGCACGGGTCTTGGCATGATGGGTTCCCTGTCTCTGATTGTACTGATACATCTTAACTGCTTCCCATATCAGGGTCATCTTGGGCCTGACGCCGAAGATGTCCCCGGGAAGCTCCTCCTCCCCCACCTTCGTACCATCTATCCTGAATACAGGTGCTTTCGGCATGATTATGCACTCCTTTTAGCCTTTCGGACCAGTACCACACTTCCATTGGGTCCGGGGATTCCACCCTTCACCAGAAGAAGATTTTTCTCGGGGTCGATGGAAACCAGCCGGAGATTGATTACCGTAACCCTCTCGTTTCCATAGTGCCCTGCCATCTTCTTGCCCTTTATGACTCTTCCGGGATATGTGCTCGCACCTATAGAACCGGGCCTGCGAATGAATTTCGTTCCGTGGGCACCCGGACCGCCGGCGAAGTTCCAGCGCCTTATTACACCCGCAAATCCCCTTCCCTTGCTCCTTCCTACGACATCCACCTTCTCGATTCCCTCGAAGGCCTGAACCGTGAGGTAATCGCCGGGCTGATAGGATGAGATGTCATCCGTGCGAAACTCCCTTATATGGCGGGCCGGAAGAGTGATGTGGACATACTCCTTCGAGATTCCGGATTCCTTCGCCCTGAGGGACTCTTCGTTCTCCTTTTCGATCAGGAACCTGAAGAAGGGCTTCATGATTTCAGCAGGATCAGCATCGGAGGGGAAAAGTTCATCAAGGTCGGTATTCTCGTCTATCTTAAAGTACTCTACGGCGAAGTAGAGCACTTTATCGAGGCCCTTTTCCCTGATGAACCTCTCCCTATCGGAGAACTCCTTACCCAGGGCCTCTCTGTAGAGGGCAAGGGTCTCCTTGTCGGAGAGGGACTTCTTGATCCTGTTCAGCTCACTGCGATAGAACTTACCAACAACAGGAAGAGTGAGTTTGTTTATCCTGACATCCCCGTATCCCAGAACCACCGCATTATATCCGTCCCTCTCTTGGGTCCTGACATCAACGATGTAGTTCGGTCTGGAGTAAATAACGGTAACGGGGATGACCCTGCCCTCTTCGTCGAACACCCGAGTCATCCCTGCCTTTTCACCGAGCAGTGCTATCATGTTATCACCTCGATTTTTACATCAACACCTGCGGGAAGGTCCAGCTTGGAAATCTTCTCTATGGTCTCCTGATTTATGTTCTTTATATCTATCAACCTCTGGTGGCGCTTGAACCAGAAATGCTCCTGCCCCCTCTTGTCGATATGGGGACCCCGTATCACTGCGATGAGGGTCTTCTTTGTAGGAAGGGGAAAGGGGCCGGAAACCTCCGCCCCCGTAGATCTCGCAGCAGCAGCGATCTTCTTCGCAGACTTATCCAGAAGCGCAGGGTCGAAGGATCTGAGCTTTATCCTTATTTTGCCGCTAATCATGGCTCTTACTCTATTATATCGGTGATGATTCCGGCACCAACAGTTCTTCCACCTTCACGAATGGCGAAACGGAGTCCCTTCTCCAGAGCAACAGGAGCAATCAGCTCGACTTCCAGCTCGACATTGTCGCCAGGCATCACCATCTCACGGCCCTCGGGCAGCTTTATGGTTCCGGTAACATCGGTGGTCCTGAAGTAGAACTGGGGCTTGTATCCGTTGAAGAAGGGAGTATGCCTTCCACCCTCTTCGGGCTTCAGAACATACACCTCGGCCTTGAACTTGGTGTGGGGTTTGATGGAACCGGGCTTCGCAAGGACCATTCCCCTTTCAACATCGTCCTTTCCGACACCCCTCAGGAGAACACCCACATTGTCGCCGGGCAGAGCCTCATCGAGAATCTTGCGGAACATCTCTATGGAAGTGGCAACGGTCTTTATGGGCTCGGGCCTGAATCCGACTATCTCCACTTCCTCACCGGGCTTGAGAACACCCCTTTCCACCTTACCGGTGACGACGGTACCACGACCGGTGATGGAGAAGACATCCTCTATCGCCATCAGGAAGGGCTTATCGACTTCCCTCTCGGGCTCGGGCACATACTCATCCAGCACTTCTATGAGTTTCAGGATTGCACCGGCTCCTATGGGATCATCGTAGTCGGAAGGATTCTGGAGAGCCTTGAGGGCAGAACCCCTGACGACAGGAACATTGTCCCCATCATATCCGTACTTGGAAAGCAGTTCCCTCACCTCGAGTTCGACCAGCTCGAGCAGCTCCTCATCGTCCACAAGGTCCACCTTGTTTATGAAGGGTATGATTACGGGAACATTGACCTGCCTTGCCAGAAGCACATGCTCACGGGTCTGGGGCATGGGACCATCGACAGCAGAAACCACCAGGATAGCACCGTCCATCTGGGCAGCACCGGTGATCATGTTCTTGATGTAGTCAGCATGTCCGGGAGCATCGATATGGGCGTAGTGGCGCTTCTCGGACTCGTACTCCACATGAGAAAGAGCAACAGTCAGTATCTTGGTTGCGTCCCTTCTGAACATCTTGGCGTCGGCCTTTGCCACATCATCGTAGTCCAGCGGCTGAGCGAGTCCCTTGGTGGCGAGTACTTTTGTAATAGCAGCAGTAAGAGTGGTCTTACCATGGTCAATGTGACCTATCGTTCCCACATTTACATGGGGCTTGGTTCTTACAAATTTCTCCTTGGCCATATCCTCCTCCTTGTTTTCCTCCTATGGCTCAAAAAATCTCATCCAGCTCCTTTCTGTCAACCGGCTGGAAATGGGCCAGCTTCATCCAGAAGCTCGCCCTCCCCTGGGTAAGGGACCTCAGATGGGTGGCGTATCCGAACATCTTCCTCAGGGGAACCAGAGCCCTGACCTCCTGCAACTTTTCCGTGGCCTGGTCTATCCCCCGAAGCTCACCACCCCTGGCCTTCAGGTCCCCCACCACATTCCCCAGGAATTCCCCGGGTACTATCACCGCAACTTCCACAACAGGCTCCAGAAGTACCGCTTCCGCCTTCTGGAAGGCTTCCATTAACGCCTTTCGGAGTGCGAGATGCACCCCTAAGGGCGTTGTGTCGGCGGTAAAGTATAAAGCATCAAGGGTTATCTCCACATCCACCAGGGGGTATCCCATGAGGGGACCAAAATCGAACATCTCCTTTATCGTATCCACCACGATTTCCTCATAATCGGGAGGCAGTTCCACATCGATGCGATACCTGTTCCCGCTTCCCTTCTCTGCGGGACGGACCGTCACCTTCACCTTCCCGTAATGCTTCGTCCCCCCTATTTCCTTCGTCTCCTCCGCCTCCACGCTCACCTCTCTGAGGATGGTCTCCCTGTAGGTAACCTGGGGCTTGCCTGCCCGGACGGGCACCTTGAACTCCCTGTTGAGCCTGTCTGCAACGATCTCCAGCTGAAGCTCTCCCATTCCGCTCAGAATGGTCTGTCCGGTCTCCTCGTCCTGCCTGACTTTCAAACTCGGGTCCTCCTCCATCAGGAGCCTGAGAGCCTCATCGAGCCTGTCCTGGTCCTGGGAACTGCGGGGCTCTATCGCCACGGAGACCACAGGTTCGGGATACGCGAGCCCCTCGAACAGGATGGGTCTGTCCCTGTCCGAGAGGGTATGCCCCGTGAGGGTATTCTTCAGCCCCACGAAAGCCACTATATCCCCGGCCCTGGCCTCCTTCAGAGCGTTCTTCCTGTTGGCATGCATAAGATAGATGCGAACAGGCCTTTGCTCCTGCCCTGTGGTGGTATTGAGGATCTTCTGATTTACCCGCACCTTCCCCGAATATACCCTGACATAAAAGAGCTCCTTCTTGCTCTCGGGGTCCACCTGAACCTTGAAGACAAGCCCGGAGAAGGGCTCCGAATCGAGGGGTTTTCTGCGAACTTTCTCCCCCGTCACGGGATCAACCCCCTCCACCGGAGGCAGGTCTGCCGGAGAGGGCAGATAATCCACAATGGCATCCAGGAGGGGCTGGATACCTTTATTCTTCAGGGCACTTCCCATAAGAACGGGAACCAGCTTCCTCTCTATGACAGCCTTCCTTATCGCCCTCTTGAGAAGGGCAGGATCCACATATCCCTTTTCTTCGTATTCCTCGAGGATTTCCGGCTCGAAATCGGAGAGGGTCAGGATCATCTCCTCATAGTAGTTCAGGTCATCGCCGGAGAGCTCCAGCTCCTCCTCCCTGAACTCCCAGCCCACTTCATCCACATCCCACAGGTACTTCTTTCTGTTCACAAGGTCCTTCACACCAACGAAATCGGCCTCCAGACCCACAGGAAGCTGAACCACAAGGGGAGGAATGGTCAGGCGGTTCTCCATCTGCTCCACGACCCGCAGGGGATCGGCCCCCATCCTGTCCAGCTTGTTTATAAATGCGATTCGGGGGACCCTGTATCTGTCGGCCTGATGCCACACGGTTTCGCTCTGCGGCTCCACACCTTCCACCGCAGAAAAGATCACTACGAGGCCATCGAGAACCCTGAGGGCCCTTTCCACTTCTATGGTAAAATCCACATGGCCGGGGGTGTCTATGATGTTTATCCTGTGATCCCTCCAGTATGTGGTCGTTGCAGCAGACTGAATGGTTATTCCCCTCTCCTTCTCCTGAATCATCCAGTCGGTCGTGGCAGATCCCTCATCCACCTCCCCCATGCGGTGAATCTTGCCCGTATAAAATAAAACCCTCTCCGTTACAGTCGTCTTTCCGGCGTCGATATGGGCCGCGAAGCCCATGTTTCTGATTTTGACTATATCCACTTCGTTGCTTTCTGACATTGCCGATAATTTTAACGGATAACAAATAGGGAAATTGTGCTGTTATTTGGACAGGAAAGGACCCCCTGCGTCAATTAGACATATAAAATCAACAGATGCCGGAAGAGTCCCCATCCAGATAGCGCTCGAGAATTTCGCTTTTCTCCTGCAAAAGGGCCTTCAAAGCTTCCCTCTCCTCACTGCACACCTTATCGATTAATTCCAGCAGTCTACCGCCCCTAAACTCCTCATTCCCTTCGAACTTCTGCAACATCCCCCATATACAGTCCCTGATGCTCCGGGCTCTGGATTCAATGTGGTTTTCATACTCTTTCAGCAGATTATGAGCATGGTTTTTCAGCTCCTTCTCTCTCCGCTCTTTCCACAAAAGCCAGAGGGGTACGAGTATCAGGACGAGCGAAAGCAAAAGGACACAGCATCCCCCCACAGAATCACTGCTGGAACGAAGATAGTAAAACCCATAAGTGCCCACACCTATGCCGAAAACGATTGTCAGAAAATACAACAAGTGCCCGAACATAGACGAATTTTAAAGGAAATTAGATTCTCCTGCGGCGAGAATGTCCGACATTTAAACTTTAATCAGATGGGCAGAGTTTACTACATACTGAGCCATGGAACTCTGTCCCGAAAAGAAAATACACTTCTGTTCCACAATGACAGAGAGAGAAAATTCATCCCCGTGGAGGACATGGAGGAACTCTTTATCTTCTCGGAAGTTTCCATCAACTCCAGGCTGCTGCACTTTCTTTCGCAAAAGGGGATCGTGGTCCACTTCTTCAATTATTACGGCTGGTATTCCGGCAGTTTCGTTCCCAGAGAAACAAATGTGTCCGGATTCCTCGTAATTAAACAGGCTGAACATTATCTCCAGAGAGACAAACGCCTGTACCTTGCAAGGGAGTTCGTCAGGGGTTCCATAAAAAATTCGAAGAAAAACCTCGATGTGGACTTCGATACAAAGCTCCTGGATAAAGTCAGGGATATAGAAACACTAATGAGTCTGGAAGCCCAATTTAAAAAGGCCTATTACGATGAGATGGAGAAAGCAACGGGATGGGAATTCGGAAAGAGGACCAGGAGACCGCCGGGAAATCCGCTAAATGCTCTCATCTCTTTTGGCAACTCTCTGGTTTATGCCTCTGTTCTCAAGGAAATCTACCGCACCCAGCTGAATCCCACCATAAGTTATCTGCACGAACCTTCCACCAGGAGGTTCTCCCTTTCCCTCGACATAGCGGAAATATTCAAGCCCCTTATCACGGATCGAATCATTCTAAAATTCCTGCAGCAAGGCACGATAAAAGAATCCGATTTCGAAGAGGACCTTAACCATGTATATCTGAATGAAACAGGAAGAAAGAAATTTCTGAGGGAATTCGATAATCGTCTTAAAAGCACATACAAACATCCGTCCCTGCGCCGCAAAGTATCGCTGAGGCAGTTTATAAGGCTCGAACTGTACAAACTGATAAAACACCTGATAGGAGAACAGAAGTACAGAGCGCTCGTTGCATGGTGGTAGGAAATGAGGGTAATTCTCATATACGACATAGCAACGGAAAATCAGGAAGACCAGAATAGGCTGAGTGCAGTGAGGAAAATCGCCAGAAGATACCTTCATCATATTCAAAAATCCGTATTTGAAGGAGACATAACCCCCTCCCGACTGGAAAGGTTGAAAAAGGAAATTATGCAAATTGTGGATCGGAAAAGGGATAGCGTAATCCTCTATATTCTGCGAGATGATGTAAAACTGCGGCGCGAAATTCTCACCGATACGGACGACCCTCTGGACACTTTCATCTGATGCCTTTATAATTTTCCCATCCTCGATTTATACAAACAGGGGGTAGAAGAAAGGGAAAGTGAAAGGGGTTAATAAGGGGGCACCTTATCCCTTCGGGGAGGGTGAGCAGGTGGAAAGAGACAGAGGAAGTCGGAAAAGGGGGATGAATTGGTGCAAAGCGGTGGGCATGAGGGGGTTTTGCAGGGGTGGGCTGGAAAGGTGATGGGGAAAGTGGGTAATTGGGCATATAATGTCGGATTGAGG
>JALSOK010000059.1 GCA_026986535.1 Caldifarciminota bacterium | reverse complement strand
TACATGACTTCGAAATCTCCCTTCGCGGCAATATGCTTTGCCTTGATGTAAGCCTGAACCTCCGCGCCCCCACCCCTATCGTCCCCAATGAAGTAGGGCATTATGAAGAGGATGCGGTACACCGCATAATTTTACGGATAATGTAAAATTTTGCGAATTCGTATGGGGAGGCTTTTGATCCTGTCATCGGGCTTCTGGAAAGATGAGAGCATCAATCCGTCGGGAGCTCTGCTTCAGACTTACTATGCGGCCCGGATTGCCTCCGAAAGTGGCTGGAGGGTGGACTATATCACTTTCAGCCGCGATGAGAAGAAGTGGGGTCATATCGTGGATGAGGAGGGTATAACTGTCCACTATCTCAGATCCCGCAGGGTCGATATTGTCAACTATCCTGTTCTGATGTCGTATGCTTCCCGCCTTGAGTACGATGTAGTGTATCAGAGGGGCCGCTCCTGGCTCACTTATGCGGCGGGAAGGCTTGCCCGCAGGAGGGGGGCCCGCTTCGTCTGGGCATCGAGTGCGCAGGAGGGTCTGGAGAGGTTCAAGCGGATTTACAAGCTGTGGCGAAAGGATAAATCCTTCATCAGGAAAGCCCTGCTCACACCCCTGGCCCTGGTGGAGGATTTTATGATACAGGGAGGCATATCCATGGCCGATGTGATACTGGTTCAGAATACGCTCCAGAAGGAGAGGGCATGCCAGCTGTGGAAGAAGAAGTCCGTAGCCGTGATTCCCAATATGCAGCCCGAGGTGGATGTGTATCCGCGCAAAGAGTTTCCTGTGAAGATTGCATGGGCAGGGAGCCTGGTGAAGTGGAAGAGGCCCTGGGTATTCGTGAGGCTGGCAGAGATGCTGGGGAAAAGTTTCGAATTCTTCATGATGGGAGATGGGAACAGGGTGTATCTGAAGACAGACGAAAATCTGGCTAATTTCCATTATCTTGGAAGGGTGAGCAATGAGAAGGTCAATGAAGTAATGGAAAGGGCCTGGTTCGTGGTGAATACCAGCGAGAACAGAAGGGAAGGCATTCCCAATGCCGTGGTGCAGGGAGCCATGCGGGGGGCCGTTCCCATCTCCATGAACGAGGATTACGGCTTTCTTCCTCCTTCGCTCGTTGTCAGAAGTCTGGAGGAGGCGGCATCTCTCATAAGGTCCCTTTCGAGGAACATGGAAGAGTACACGAGGCTGTCCAGAGAGATGTTCGAAAGGGCCAACAGAATGTTCGGTTACCGCACAAATGGAAGAAAGTTGCTTAAAATTCTTTCGGGGGAATTTCATGAGACTGCATGTGGTAAGTAGGATGGGCGGGGGATATGGGACTTTTCTAAAGAATCTTCGAAGCAGGGGGGAGGTGGTGTGGGAGGTGTCCTCGTCCCCTCTTCCCGTCCAGCCTGCCCGCATTACCCATCTTGTACTCTATGGATACATGCCCGATTTTCCCTTCCATCTATTTCCCCGGTCCCGCAGGCTTTACTACTTCCACGGACTCAGGATGCTCTCCAGGAGGATGGTTCTGGGAAAAACGGAATTCAATCCACTTCATCTGTGGCGCCTGAAGAGGTTTATAAGGTGGCTCGGAAACTTCCACGATTACATTTCCGTGAGTTTTGCCATGAGGGAGGCGGCCCGCGGGTTTTACGGGGTGGATTCGAAGGTTGTTCACAACGGTATAGAAGTGGACGATTACCGGCCCTGCTCCCACAGCCCCGGGGATTATCTGGTGTGGATCGGGAGGGATGCGTGGATAAAGGGAATAGATGCGTTTCTGGACCTCATGAAGAGACTGCCGGATAAGAAAGGAATCGTAGTGGGAAGAGTGGAGCCCGTTGAGGCTCCCGATAATGTGAGCTTCGCGGGATATGTGGACAACCTGAGGGATGTAATATGCAGGGCCGGGGCTGTCGTTATCACTTCCTATTTTGAGTCTTTCTCCTATGTGGCTCTGGAGGCCCTCGGATTCGGAAGGCCGGTGCTTGTTCTCAAAAGGGCGGCGGGGGCATGGGAAATTCTTCAGATGCTCGGGCTTTATGGCTGGGGATTCGATACCGTGGATGACATGGCTGAGTATATAGGGCAGCACCCTTTCATCCCCTTTCCAGAGAGAATTGATCTTTCCTGCTTTTCCTTCGACAGCACATATCGGAAGCTGATGGAGGTTCTGCGATGAGAATACTGATGATTGCAGACAGTTATCCCCATGAGGAGAAGCCATACCTCACCCCCTTCCATCACGAGCACGCGAAGGTCCTGTCCCGCATAGGAGAGGTCAGGGTGCTCACACTTATCAGGGGAAAGAAATTCGGATTCCGCAGGTACAGATGGGAGGGGATAGAGGTGGAGGCATTCGAGATGCCCTACAGGGCGGGTATGGGTTTTGTGTTTTTTCCTCTGGCCCTATTCCTCCACTTCATCCAGTCCTTCAGGGGTCTGGCGGGTTTTGGGCCCGATGTTATAATCCTTCAGATGGCCCTTCCCCATGGAATTGCTTATCTTCCCTTTGCGGGGAAGAAGAAATTTATTCTGGTGGAGCATTCGAGCAGTGCCCACAGGAGGAATGTTTTTCTCGAGAGAGTGGTGGCGGCGGCATCTTCTGGAAGGTACACGGTCAGCACCTTTTACAGGAATCTGCTGGAGAGGCGTCTTGGGGTAAGGTTCCACGGAGTTATACCGAATCCCATAACCGGTAGCGATATCGAATGCGGGACCCGTACGGGAAGGGTCGCATTTGTGGGCAGACTGGATGAGAATAAAGCGCCGCATCTCTTCGTGGAGGCCGCAAAATTTTTGCCGGAAAAGAGGTTCGTTATGATGGGTGAGGATCCCCATACGGAGTATTCGAGAGGCATTTTAGAGGATCTGCCCCCCGGTGTGGAGTACATGGGTGCCATGTCCCGCGAGCAGGTTCAGAATATCCTGTGTGGGAGCGACCTTCTCGTATCCACGAGCCAGTTCGAGACCTTCGGTGTTGCCATAGCGGAGGCCCTCGCCCTCGGGAAGCCCGTCGTATGGACCGACAGCGGTGGACCGAGGGACTTTCTGAACGAAAGGAACTCCGTTCTCGTGAAAGAGCGCACTGGGCGGGCTGTTGCAGAGGCTATAGAGGAGGCATACAGGAAGCTGGAGAGCGGATACTTCGATCCACAGGAGATTCGGGAGGGCATTCTCCGTTATGCGGGGGTGGATGCTGTGGAAAAGAGATACAGGGAAGCTTTAGGGCGACTGCTGGAGGAAGGAAATTGAGGAAGTATCTGATAATTTCGATAGACACAGAGTGCGATAAGGGTCCCGGGTGGAAAGTCCGCCATCCCCTGAGTTTCGAGGGAGTTTATAGAGGAATAGGGGAGATCCTTCAGCCCCTCTTCGAGGAATATGGGTTCAGGGCCACATATCTCATCAGTCCGGAGGTGATGGAAGATGAGGCAAGCGTCGGTTTGTTGAAGGATGTACTGAGAAGAAGTGCGGAGCTGGGAACTCATCTGCACGGGGAATTCGTTGAGCCCTTTAGAAAGGAAGATGTTGAGAGGACAGAAGAG
>JALSOK010000058.1 GCA_026986535.1 Caldifarciminota bacterium | reverse complement strand
CCTCCCCCCATGACCCGGATCCAGCACAACCACACCCCCCGAAAGCCCTCTGAACAGGACCACCCTCAGACCATCGCGGGTCTCCTGAATATGAAAGAAGCCAAAATCCTTCCCCCTTATCAGGCCAAGGACCATTCCATCGAAAGTGTGGGAAATTGCTACGGCCCTGAGGATTTTTCCATCCCCTCGTATATAAGAATATTTGGGGTAGAAGGCCCCCTTCAACTGAATGGAAATGCGGGATGTATCGTTCCTCAGCAGGGCCGGTCTGAATCCCCTTCCGAAAACGATAACAACGACGCTGTCGGCAAATTCCCTCACCAGGAGTTTTTTAACCGTGGGCCTCCTGGAAAAGAATCTTCTTTTATCGCTGTCGTAGAACCATCCCTTTCCGGAGAGCCAGTAAGCGGCACTGGCGGCTTCGTCGGGATGAATATACAGCCTCTTTTCGCGAATGCGGAACCTGTACATGCGGAACTTCCTGCCCCCCACCGTGTAGGAGCTGTCCTGTGGGTGGAATATCAGGGTCTTTTCTCCATATTTCCATCCACCCTTAACAATCCGAAATCCGAAATCGGAAGCAGCATCCTGTATGGATACCAGCGCCGTCAGGGTAAGAACTACCATCTACCCCGCAACTCCCTTTCCATTTCTCTCTGTATATCCCTTTCCTTTATGGTTTCCTTCTTCTCGTATTTCTTCTTTCCCTTTGCCAGAGCGATTTCCAGCTTCACCAGATGCCTCTTCAGATAGAACCTCAGGGGAACGATGGTCAATCCCCTTTCCTTCACTTTCCCGATGATTCTATCTATTTCCCATCTGTGCAGGAGCAGTTTGCGGGGTCGCTCCGGATCCAGCTTCTCGTGTGTGGAGTACTCCCAGGGAGAAATATGAAGATTCATCACATACAGCTCTCCATTCCTGGGAAGAATGAAGCTGTCCTTGAAGGAAACCCGTCCCGCTTTCACGGACTTGACTTCGGCCCCCTTCAGCTCAATACCCGCTTCGTAAGTCTCGATGATCTCGTAATCCCTATAAGCCTTCTTATTGGTGGCCAGCACTTTACCGGGACTTCCCATAGCGAATTTCCACCGTGTTCATTATCCCCAGCTCTCCCAGATTTCTGACCGCATACCTGAATCCGAGATCACCTCTGGACAGCTCCAGCCCGATCGCAATCCCGGACAGGATACCACCACCTCCCGATATGTAATCGTACCTGTTGGTCTTATTCAGGTAGAAATCCATACCCATTACGGGACGGCTGTATGTTATATCCCATACGGGGCCATAAGGATACTCCCAACCGCCCGAGAGAAACAGCCCCCTGTCTCTCAGGTCGAGGGCCATCCCGACGATAATCGGCGTGCCTATTCCCAGATTATCCACACGAAACGCCATCCGCCAGAACCTGTATAAAAATCCCATGGATATACCCACATCGCTTCCAGCCACGGGCTGATAATGGACATTGACCCAGACATTTCCCCTGTATATCTGGAGATTTATGAAAGTGTAATCCGTTATCCTGACCAGGTTCCCGTACTCATCCCTCAGATAAACAGTTCCCGAATTGAACCACTTTGCCCTTATGCGCACCCCATCCTTTATGCCGAATTCCAGATCTCCGAATACCATTCCGGAGAGATAATTGCTCACCGATGTGCGAAACCCGGTATCCCTCTCCTCGAATCCATAATAAAATTGCTCCATGAAACCGTACCTCCAGCCCGCTGAATAGAAAAAACCCATCAAAATAAATGCCATAAATCACCTTCCGTGTGGTTCCAAATTTTAAACTGTCTCTTTCGGCAGGGAAAGGGCCGATTTACCACGAGTAAACCATTCTCACCCTGAAACCGACCTCCACCCCATACCTCCTGTATGCGCTTGCGGAGAGGAAATCAAATCCCCATGCGGAATAGGGCCTCATGTAAATCCAGAGGAAATCCCCCTCTCCGGCATTCGAAGTCCTGTCAAACATAACCGAAGGTATCAATTCGACGGCCAGCACACCCCCGATTCCATACCACCGACCCTCATCGTTCCTCCTTATTCTCAGAGCCTCGAGGCCCACAGATGGTGCAATCGTGATGAAGGAAAAGTTCAATGGTCGAGCCCAGTTCAGGGAAATGGATGCAATATCGGAAGCGGGATAGAAAAGGATATGCAGGGATGAGAAGTATCCAGAGGAAACCTCTGTCGTGCTTATACCGATACCATAACCCCGGCTATCCAGGGATGAAAACACCCCGCATCCGCCTATATAAACAAGGCCAGCAAGAATAACCCTCTTCATACCCGGCCAATTATAAAGGAATCTGCAAACCATGGAGAGCCACGAAAAATAAACCCGAAAATGACCACAAGTCTTCAGTTGAAATGTTTTACCTTCTACCACAATCGAGATGGATTGAACTATAAACTTTCACTCATGCAGAGCTGGATAAAACTGTCCAGACCCGAATTTCACACTGTGGGTGTTCTTCCCGTTCTGCTGGGAGCCGTTCTGGGATACAGCGCTTCCGGAATATTCAATCTTGCAGCCGTGGGACTGGCGCTCCTTGCCACAGTACTCATCATGCTTGCCACATACTGGAGCGGCGAAGTGTTCGACTACGAGGTGGATACCCTTTCCGCCCAGATGGAGAAAAATAAGTTCTCAGGAGGAACCCTCGTCCTTCAGCAGACCGGCATTCCGAGGGACAAAGTGTTCAAAGCCTCCATAGTCGCCATACTGCTCGCCTTCCTCATAGGAGCATACATGGCATGGGGTATGGGGTATGGAACCTCCCTCTTCCTGGTAGGTGCAGCAGGGGCCTTCATGGGATTCTTTTACAGCACTCCCCCATTTCAGTGGGCCTACAGGGGAATAGGGGAAACCTTCATCGCCATAGCATACGGATGGCTCCCTGTTGCAGTGGGATATTACATCCACACGGGCTCCTGGGACCTGGCCCCCATACTCATATACGGTACCCCCATCGCCATATCCATCTTTATGGTAATATTGATCAACGAATTTCCCGACTATCCCGCCGATAAAACCGTGGGTAAGAAGAACCTGGTGGTCCGGCTCGGAAGGGAGAGGGCTGCCGTCCTGTACATCATCGCGGCGCTTTTGTTTCTCATTTCCATCATAATCCCCATATTCATGGGATACAGGGCATTCATCTTCGCAATACCGGCAGGAATACTGGCACTGCTCAACCTCGTGGATATGGCCAGAGGCAAATGGAGGGACAGGAACTATCTGGAACAGCTCTGCGCCCGGACCATAATCCTGAACACGGGAACCACCATACTGCTCATCGTAGGCATACTCCTTACATAAGGTACCGACATGGATTACGATGTTGTAATCGTGGGCAGTGGGGCTCTGGCCCTATTTTCCAGCCTTAAAGCCCATCAGAAGGGATATTCCTGTATAAGAATCGGAAAGGGAGTTCCATTCGAAAGATTCCTCCTGCTGCACGAAAACGCCGTAAGGGTCATCCAGAGGAATTATGGGGTGGCCTTCGGCCATCCCCTTAAGGGATTGAAGGTACTGGACAGGAATCTGAAACAGCTGAGGGAGTTTTCCTTTGAAAAGTACGGTATAAGGCTCCACTCCGCACGATACAGCCACCTGTATCGGTTTATGGAGGAGCACGCCCGCGGGGAAGAGGTGGAAGACTGGGTGGAATACATGGACAAAGACGGGACCGTAAGGACGAAAAGCGGCAGGGAATTCAGGGCCCGCAGATTCGTCATAAACACCGCAAAAGGATTCAAAAAGCCCACTTTCAGGTTCAAACACAGGAAGGTATTCCACATGGGCTTCGTCAATATGGACTTCGACAGAAAATGGGTATATCAAATTAACGACAGGGGGACCTACATCGCCATAGTGCCTTTCGAGGAGGATTTTGCCATCGTGTACAGCGGAGACCCCTCCCCGGTGGAAAAACTGGTAGGGCTGAATCCGCAGGATATGAGTTTTATGGAGCTGAAGCTGGAAACATATTATCACCCCTTTTACAGGGAGGGGAAAATCTACCATGTAGGGGAGGCCATCCGCAGGGTACATCCCCACACGGGGCAGGGTCTCAACAGGGCTCTGGACACTATAGAAGCCATATTCGAGGGTAAAAATCTTCTCAGAGAGGAGGTTTACGACCTCTTTATGTGGCTGGGCGGGATAGGACTGGATCTGTCATGGGGAAGCAGTCCACTCCTGAGAAATCTCTCTTTCATACTGCTGGACAATCCACTGGGAGCCAGAATCCTGAGCGGCACGCTGTAATCCGGAGCCGGATTGATGTACTCTTTCATCTATCCCAAAGAAGACTGGACAGCAGCGGAAATAGCCGCCAATCTTCAGGCCTTTGCCAGGTCGAGGGGTGTTGCACTTCAGGTAATTCCAAAGCATTATGGAAGGACGAAGAAAATTGTCAGCAATATACTATCAAATACCAATTTCGCCGTAGTAATAGCCTACGAAAGGAAAAAACTGGACAGAATGACGATCCACGAAATCAACGCTCTTAAGAAGAAAAAGGTGCCCATAATCATGATTCTTTCCGACGATTTCGACTTCTCACAGGTCAACCGCATCCTGTCAGATTATCGGAGCAACTCGGCAGTTTATCAATTCAACAGAGAAACAGCCACTCCGGAGAGCATTCAAAACTTTATAAAAACAAATATGCAGAACCTCACAGAGCTCCTTAAAAAAGTTCCGAAGAAAGCCCCCGGCAATTCCAATAACCGGGACCTCTTTGTCCTGCTCGGCATGCTATTCTTTTTGCTTCTTATGTCAAAGAGCAAATAACCATCATGCGGAACCCGTGCACGAGAAGTCGAATACTGATAACGGATGTCCTTATAAACCTGCTCAAGAGAACGGAAGAAGATTACCTCTTAATAATCCTTAATAGGTTAAGCCTGGAATACAATGCCGTACTGATTCCGGGAAAGGTAAAGAAAGAATTTATAAATCTGAAGCCCGGTCGGGAAAGCTATAAACATCGAAGACTCCTCCTTACACTATATGAATATATGCCTGAAAGGTTTATGGATTGCCCAATAAATAATTCCCGACCACAACTCTACCAGTCAATGGAACACTCAAAAAGGACCGGATGCCTCATACAATCCGGAGAAGCCGATGCCATACTTCAGGGAAACAAGTGTTCGGAAATCGAAGCCCCTTTAGAAGTGTATATACTGACAGGGGATAAATGTGCCATCCAGTTCATACGCTCAAATAGTAACTTGAAAGTAAAACCCCTGAATTACCGGGAATGGGAAAAGCAATTTCTTGAAGAGGGCATAATATTACCCTGATGCCCTTCCTCTAAACTTTCGCCATGATGGATTTCCTCAGGGACGACCTTCCGGTGGCATCTCCGATGCCGCTTTCGGACATAAAGTATGTGGCGAAACTGGACCAGAACGAATCCCCTTTCGATGTCCCCGAAGATATAAAGGGCAAACTGCTGGAAGAATTCCGCAGATTCGAATGGAACAGGTACCCCCAGCCCACATATTATCAGGAAACCCGCGAAATATTCGCCGATACGATGGGTCTCGATCCGAAAAATATAGCCTTCACAGTGGGAGCCGACCAGGGGATATGGATGGCCTTCTTCCTGGCAGGGGGAAGGGGGAGGAAGGCTATTATATACGAGCCCACATATCCCATATTCAAACACGCCGCCCGCCTGACCCAGACGGAAGCCGAGAGAATTACCCTGGGAGTGAACTATACGATAGACCCTGCGACATTCAGGGGAAAGGACATCATCACCATAGTCAACCCCAATAATCCAACGGGAAACATTCAGGAGCCGAAAATCGTGGAGGAAGCCCTTTCAACCGGGAAATTCGTCGCTCTGGACGAAGCGTATTACCCCTTCAGCGGCATCACATACGCCCACCTCGTAAATGAGTTTCCCAATCTATTCATCATACGCAGTCTATCCAAGAGCCTCCTGGCAGGGGCCAGAATCGGATATGTCATAGCCCATCCGGAAGTGATAAACCTGGTGGATGAGATTCTAACAGCCCCCTACCACATGAATATGTTTCAGCTGACCATACTGCGTAATTTCCATCTGCTGAAACCCCACATGGAAAGGGCGGCCAGCCATGTGAACTCGGAAAAGGAAAGGCTCTACGGGGTCTTCGAGGAACTGGGAATAAAGTACTATCCGTCGCATGCCAACTTTATCCTCTTCAGGGTCGATGACGCCGACGATGTTTACGATGGTCTGCTGAAAAGGGGGGTAAGGATAAGGAACACTTCCCGCATGCCCGGCCTGGAAAATCACCTGAGGGTGACCATAGGCAAAAAGGAGGAGAACGATGCCTTCATCGAAGCGCTCAGCTCTATTTTCTCATGACATAAAGGTCCGCTATGCAGAGACGGACCAGATGGGGATAGTGCACCACTCGGTATATGTGGTATATCTGGAAGCGGCGAGGACGGAGCTATGGGATGCAATCGGGTACCCCTACGCCAAACTGGAAAAGGAAGGTTTCATCGTCCCGGTGGTCTCCGTTTTCATAAAATACCTGAAGCCGGCCTACTACGGGGACATAATAACGGTCGACATCATGGATCTGGTGGTGGATGGAAGGATAAGATTCCACTACGAATATGAGATAACCAGGGGAAACGAGCTCCTGGCGACTGCAAAGACGGAGCATGTGTTCGTCAACGAGAAATTCCGTCCCATAAGGATTCCCGAAAAATTCCTGAAGATCATAGAGGGAATAAAATCGGGAGAGCTCCTGCCGAAGAAGTGAGAAGGCAGGCTTTTACCCCTCCACAGGAGAGGGCCCCTATCTGCTTTGCCCTGTGGCTCTCTTTATAAAATCTTCGGATAGAGCCTCGTATAGTTTTCTGGCCTCCTTTTCCATGAGGAAGAGGTCATCCACCTGCTCCCCGGCAGAGCCGCTGGCATACATGGAGCTGGTAATATCCAGAACCAGCATGTAGCGAATGGATTTGCCCAGAGCCTTTATCTTGAGCGATATGGAGGGATCATAACTCCATCCCATCCCCCGGAAGTTGTACAGAAGGGGAATCTTCATGACACCGAAGGTCCTCCCTACCAGCATTCCTCTCCTTCTGGCCTCTTTTACCCAGTCCAGATACTTCCCTATATAATCCCGAAGAATCTTCCTGTCCCTCCTGTTGAGAACGAAGGCATACCTGTCCAGCAGTCCATCGTAGTTTATACGAACCAGATCCCTGGCCGGATCATAGGTGAGGGTAACGGGAATCCTGTAGTATATCCCCCTGTTTTCTCCGTAAACGAACCCCTGCAATTCGAAATACTTTATCTCCTCTGCATGCGAAAGGCCCATTGAGAGAAGCATTGATATGGAAAGGACCAATATCTTTCTCATGGGATAATTATAAGGCAATGCCGCCGATTTTCCCCTTAACATTTACCACACAGGGATTTTGCTCCGCAAAGCGTGCAAATATTCTCGGCGCCGCATCCATTAAAATTGTTGCATGACCAGAAGGAAGTTTTTAGCATATCTGGGGAGGTTTGCGGTTCTCTTCGCAATGGTGGGGCAGGCTCTCGCCATGCTTCGCTCCATCGTTCCCAATGTGGTCTATGAGCCTCCCAAGAAGTTCAAGATAGGGTATCCGGATGATTTCTCCGAAGGGATCACCTTTCTCTCCAAGCACAGGCTCTTCGTGATTCGGGAAGGAAACACCTTCTGGACCATTTCCGCGGTCTGTACCCACCTGGGTTGTACGGTCAATCTCGTCACATTCCCCAAGCCGAAGAAGGTGAAGGTTGGAAAGAAGGAATTTACGGAGCAATGGGAATTCCACTGCCCCTGCCACGGCTCCAAGTTCTACGGTGAAGGAACCCCCTTTGCAGGTCCCGCGCCCAGACCCCTCCCCTACTATCCCCTCGACATAGCCCCCGATGGCCAGCTCATCGTGGATACGAGCAGGGAAGTGAAGAGCGACTTCCGCTTCGTGTTGAATGTATAAACTCTCCGGAAACTAAAGGAGGTTTCTATGGAAAAGCTCAGTGAGTGGTGGAAGAAGCTTACATGGACTTTTGCGCCCTCCAGTAAGGTAGAGGCCACGAAAGCTGTCACAAAGAACTTCATCCTTCACTGGTTCCCCGCGAGGGTCACATACAGAAGCATGTCCTGGTCCTACTCCTGGTGGCTGGGAACGGTATCCTTCTCCCTCTTCCTGATCCTGACCATCACCGGGATTATCCTCATGTTCCTCTACATTCCCTCTGTGGAAAGGGCCTACTGGACCATAAAGGACCTCCAGCACGCCGTGTCCTTCGGATGGTTCCTCCGCAATATGCACCGCTGGGCCGCCCACCTCATGGTATTCTTCGTCACTCTCCACATGGTAAGGGTCTTCTTCACGGGCGCCTTTAAGAACGGCGGCAATCCCGACGCCAACAGGCCGGTCAACTGGGCAGTGGGCATGTTCCTCCTGGTCTTCACACTACTGCTGTCCTACACCGGATACCTCCTTCCCTGGGACCAGCTGGCCCTCTGGGCTATAACCATCGGTGCAAACATAGCCAAATCCGTTCCCGTGATGGGCAGTTATCTGCACTTCCTCCTGGCCGGCGGAACCCGGATTGATCAGAACACCCTCATAAGGTTCTACGCCCTGCATGTCATAGTCCTCCCCGCCCTGCTGCTCGTGCTGGTTTCCTATCACATGTGGAGGGTCCGCAAGGATGGGGGTCTCGCCGTCAGCGAGCAATACAAGATGCAGGCCAAGAAAGAAGGAAAGAGGCTGGTTCCCGACGATTACACCACCTTCGCCATACCTGCCCTCATAAGAAGGGCATTCCTGGTATTCCTCATAAGCCTGGGTGCTGTCATGCTCCTGTCCATCATTTCCAATGCACCACTGGAGGAGCCCGCCGACCCCAGCTGGACCCCCAATCCCGCCAAGGCCCCATGGTACTTCCTCTGGCTTCAGGAACTGCTGGCCATAACCACCATAAGGACCCCCTGGTTCACCATAAACGGCGGATTCGTGGGCGGTGTCGTAATTCCCGGAATCCTCTTCCTGTGGGGACTCATAGTGCCCTTCATAGACAAATCACCCAATGAGGCCACAGGGGTCTGGTTCCACCCCTCCCGCAGACTTCAGAACTGGACATTCGGCATCATCATGCTCATACTGGCATTCCTGACCATCTTCGCCATGTACTTCAGGGGTCCATCCTGGAACATTTACTGGCCCTGGGCATGGCCCCCCATACCCCATCTGTTTTAAAAAAGGAGGCTTAAAATGGCGGACAACAAGAAACCCGCAAATGTTTTCGAAGATAAGTACTGGAAGGATTCGATTCTCATTTACATCGTCGGGATAATCCTGGCTGTATTCACCGGTATCGTTATATACCGCACGGCCAATCCCGAATGGAAGAAGTACCAGAGGGAATTCGTTAAGATTGCCGAAAAGAAGATAGGCAAAGAGAAGGTGGCAAAAATCGATCTGGGTATAAGACAGATATGGAACAAGGAACTTATGGGCCCCAACACAGCCGACAGATGCGTCACCTGTCATCTGGGCGTGGATGTTCCCGGTCTGGAAGGGGATGATGTGCCCGTCGTCTTCAGGACCCACCCCAATCCCAATGGTCTTCTGGACAAGCACCCCCTGAACAAGTTCGGCTGTACTGTATGCCACGGCGGTCTTCCCAATGCCCTGACCGTAAAAGAGGCCCATGCGGAGCACGGCGTCCGCTGGCTGTATCCCACATACACCAGGGAAATGCAGAAGAAGTACAAGTTCGAAGAAGACCGCCTCGTAATGCTTCAGATCAACTGCAACCAATGTCACAGATTCGATAAGGATGTCCCCGGAATGGATTATATCAACCTGGCAAAGGACCTGGTGGTGGAGAAGAACTGCCAGTCCTGTCATATTATCGATGGGTATGGTGGAAACATAGGACCCAATCTCACTTACGAGGGAGACAAGTCCCACGAGATGTTCGACATCCATGCCCCCTACTATGTGATAAAGGATGGAAAGCCCGTGGAATCCGGCCACACGATAGCCGAGGAGATGAAGAGGAGGGGTCTGCCCTACTCCGTATTCTCCTGGCACATACTCCACTTCGAAGAGCCCAGAAGCATAACCCCCACATCCACCATGCCCAACCACGGTTTCAACAAGGATGAAATCCTTGCACTCACGATGCTCGTGATGAGCTGGAAGAAGGTGAACATCCCCTCCCGATACCTCTCCAATCCCGGAAAATACCAGATGCTCCGCCTCATGGAGGAGGGACGCATAAAGCCCCAGAAGATCGAATATGTATCCCTGGCATCCACATCCCCCGAAACCGCCGCAGAGACCACGGCGGGCCAGGCGGAAACCGCTGAAGAGTTTCAGGTGGAAGAAACCGCAATGAAGGAAGCCGCCGAATCCTCCGGTGGAAATGCAGACCTGGCGGCAAAGGGTAAAGAGCTCTTTGGAACCAGGGGATGCACTGCATGTCACACCGTTGGGGGAGGAAGGCTGGTCGGACCAGACCTCAAAGGAGTCGCCGAAAGGAGAGATAAGCAGTGGATCATCCACATGATACTGAATCCGGATTCCATGATACAGAATGATCCCGTGGCAAAGCAGCTCTTTCAGGAATACAATGTTCCCATGCCCAATCAGGGCGTGACTCCCGAGGAAGCGGAAGCCATATACGAGTACCTGAAGTCCGCAAGCAAGTGAGCATTTCCCCGCCGCCGGGCGGGGTTTTTTCCAGAAGCCTCACTTCCGGGTCATGAGTATTCCTGAAACGATAAGGAGCAGACCCACGACAGTGCTCCACATCACGCTCTCGCTCAATATACCCCTTATAAACAGCAGGGAGATAAAAGGGGTTAGATAAATAAGATTGGCCACCTGTGCGGTGTTCCTGGCCGTCCTCAGAGCCCTGTCCCATACAACGAAGGTGATCCCCATCTCGAAAAGCCCTATCCACACACTTCCCATCATCCCCTGCCAGTTGCAGGAAAAACTACCCCTGAGCAGAAGCAGAATGCCGGTATAAAGGGCCCCCATGGTAAAGTTCCCCGCAAAAGCGGAGAGCCTCTCCCTCCCGTCCCCCATCGCGAGAATCCAGTAGGCAGCCCACACGAAGGAGGAGGAAAAGGCAAGGAGCAGACCCAATCTATCCAGCCCGCCGGGCAAAAGGATCATGCCTCCCGAGGAAACCAGAACAGCCCCCGAAAATCCCACCACCACCCCCAGAATCTCCCGAACTGAAATCCTCTGCCGGAGGAAGATCATGGAAAGGACCACCAGCACTATCGCCCAGGTGTAGTTTATGGCCTGGGCAATCTGGGCCGGAAGTCTGTGATAGGCATCGAAGAGCACCAGATAGTAAAGGAATGGGTTGAGAAATCCCATGAGGAGAGATTTCCTGAGCCATACACCGGAAAAACCGCATGACCTCCTTAGAATACACAGAACCCACAGGACGATGGATGCCACAGTAGAGGAGCAGAAGAGCATGCTGATGGGGTCGATGTACCGGAGGGTCAGTTTGAAGGCAGTGGCCACAGTGGACCACAGGATGACCGCAGACAGGGCGTAAAAATAAGCAGAAGATAACATTCTAAAATGCCAGGGTCATCCCCACCTTCCAGTCGGGAACATTTCTCCATTCGTAATCCGGCGCATCCACGGAAAGGGGAACCTTCATGAGATAGAGCTTCAATTCGAGGAAAAAGCGGACCCTGTTCCATAAGTCCCCCTTCAGCATCCTCCCCGCACCGGCATCCCCTCCCAGTCCCACAGTATATGTCAGGTCATCACCGACGGCAGGAGGATTCTCCACATTTACACCGGGCCTCTGAAACCCTGCACCCGCAACGGCATAAAGCCTGTATCCATCGAAATTCAAGAGGGCATACCGGAGGGACATGGTAAGGATAGAACTGTATGTGGTGATTGCCCTATTCGAAATCGTATCCCCCACTCCCCCCTCCGCAAGGATCCCGGGAATGGATGAATCGGCGATGGTGCCGGAAACAACCCTCCCCAGCTCCACGGAAAGGGCACCCCTGCCGCTGTTAAAGTCCAGACCCGCCATGAATTCCGGAACATCCCCCAGATCTCCCAGAGATAAGCGGAAAGCGGGATTCCAGGTGAGCACGAATAGAAAAACCATCATGGCAAAATTATAAAGGGGAGCACGGGAAACCGCTTTACTCCCCTATGATTTTTATAACCACCCTCTTTGGCCTCTGGCCATCGAATTCCATATAGAAGATCTCCTGCCACGGCCCCAGGTCCAGCCGGCCATCGGTTATGGGAAGCACCACCTGAAGATGGGCCAGAAGGTTCTTCAGATGGGCATCTGCATTGTCCTCCCCTGTTCTGTGATGCCTGTAATTCTCCCTGAAGGGGGCCAGCCTCTCGAGCCACTCCCACATATCCTCCCAGAGGCCCGGCTCGTTGTCCTGTATGATCACAGCCGCTGTCAGATGCATGGCAGAAACCAGACACAGTCCCTCCCTGACTCCGGACTCTTTGACCGCTTCCTCAACCTCGTCGGTTATCCGGATTATATCCCTGCGCTTTTCGGTGTTGAACCACAGATACTTTGTGTAGGACTTCATGGGAAGAAGTTTAAGGGACAGGCCGTCGATTCACCGGAGCATTAAAATTCCCACTGTATGCTACCCATCCTTTACTGGACCAGTATGTCGGGGGTTTACGACATCGCCGCGGCAGGAGACAGGTATTACATGGCAACCATCGGAGGCATCCTGATAACGGACAGGAACCTCTTTCCGGTGAAGAAGATGGACTTTTCCTCCATGCTTCCATCCAATGTGGCACTGTCCGTCGATACCCTCGCAGGGGTAATCTGGTTCACAACAACCGGTGGTATTGGCTACATCTCGAATGGAGACATAGTCCTCTATCCGGCTCCTTCCCTGCCCGTATCGAGCATGGAGCGGGTAAAAGGAGCCACAACCTATAAAACCCACCTGCTCATCTACTCCGACGGGTGGATCATGGATATAGATACCAGGGGCACGCCGCAGTTCTCCGACGACCGCATCCGGCTGGTGGAAATGGAACGCATAGAACCCATCGGGCAAAGGCCCATAAATCACATAGCAGTCCACGGGGATACCCTGTATGTGGCCGACAGTCTCGGCGTAATCGCCACCCACATGGATTTTCTGGACATACCGGCAAGTTATAGCCGCGTAAGGGAAAGCGGAAACACCCTGTTCATACAATTCTTAAACGACACCATGTACCTCGGCACTTCGGCGGGCCTTATGATGGAAGACTCCACCCTCATGGAGGGATATTCGGTCATCTACTTTCTGCGCAGAGCAGATACCTTCTTCCTTTCTCTGCGCATCGGAAGCACGGACATATACGCTCCGGGATTTCTGGGGAAACTCTACGATGGAAACCTCACCATAGAGTACATGTATCCATCCCCCTATCTCATAGTGCCCCACAGGGAGGGCCTTCTCATATCCCTCTTCTACTGGCTGGGGGATGCTGTGGGTAAGAACAGCAAGGGCATAGGGCTGGTATCGTATCCCGACTGGATTCCCCACTTCTACGGAGATATCCCCTTCAACTACATCACGGGGATATACGCAGATGGAGACTGGCTCAATATCTTCACCGGAAGGATTTACAACTCACCTCACGACACCCTGGGATTCATGGG
>JALSOK010000057.1 GCA_026986535.1 Caldifarciminota bacterium | reverse complement strand
GTGCTCTTCTACAGGTGGCAGGATAGACTGGTGGAGTGGTTCGACAGGAAAATCGTTGCCAGTCCCCCCATCCATTCGGACAGGATTTTTCTCTCGATCGTGACCCTTTTCGGGCTCGGGATTCACCTTCTAATATTGAGCATTACCCTGATACTGGGTGTTCCCCTTATGTCTTTCCCCATATTCATTGCAATGGGAATCCTCATGCCCGTATTCATCGCAGTTTATGGAAGGGTTAAGGGGAGGCGAGAGCCTCCCGGAAATTCAGTTGAGGATTAGCTTTCTTCCGAATACTTCCCTGCCTTCGTGCAGAACCTTCATCATATACATCCCGGACGGCAGGTGCTCCAGATTCAGGGTGATTTGACCGGAATTTGTAAAGGCGGGGGTGTAGGAGAACACCCTTCTTCCGGAGATGCTGTAGATGTATATGGAGAGATTCCGGTCGTAGGGGGTGGTCAGAATCAGCCTTCTGCCCCACAGCTGACGCAACTGGAATTTCTCTGCCTCTTCGGGCGTGATTATTGGAGTCGGTGCCGCACCGAGGCCGCCGGATACGAGCAGGGCGTAGGTCTGGGGTGCGGCCGTGGCCACATTGTCTGCATAGACCCTTATGTAAAATGTTCCCGTTACCCCGGACAGTCTAACGATTTCCCATGTATTGGAATCATCATCGTTGAATGTGTTTGCGGGGGTCAGATTGTCGGGTCCTGTCGTCGGGGTGTTTCCGTAATACACATCTCCTGTGGCACTGTCCACCACTATGAGGTCCAGATCATTTACGATGCATCCATTGGCACTGTATGCACAGTTCTCGGAACCGGTGGTGTCTATCCACGAGAGCACTATTCTCGTAACCATATTGGGATTGGTTATATAGACCTTGTATTCGTCACTCTGGCCCGTGGCCAGTCCGGAGACATCGTTTATATCCACGAACCATAGTCTCGATTTCCTCTCATCGGATGAATCGGCCGGCGTCAGCCAGTCGTCATCGGGGGAGAAGTACATTACATTGTCCAGAACGGGCCTTCCGGCCCCTTCGTTCCCGTTGGGAACCGGATTGTCGCTCAGGTCATCCCCATCCTGGGTTATGGGTACTGCACTGGCCAGAATGGAGGCCCTTATCAGGGCTGCCGATGGGTTTATTCCGATTGCGGAGCCCTGGGTCCCATCTCCAAACCATCCGTCCCTGTAGTACTGTCTCATCAGTATTGCCATTCCTGCCACAGCGGGGGTTGCCATCGATGTGCCCGACATACCTATGATATAGCAACCGCTTCCACAGGTGCTGCTGGCCCCTTCAGAACATGCAGACCATGTGGTAACGCCGTGGGCAATCACATCGTTTCCGAATCTTCCGCTTGGGTAGGAGCCGTATGCACTCCACGAGGCCTTTGCATCCGTGGTCCTCTCCATGGCCGCCACGGTTATATCGCTCTTGGCTGTGGCCGGATCGCTCGCACTGTAATCGCATCCTGAGGAACATGTGGGGTCATCGCCGTGATTTCCCGCCGCGAATACCACCACCATATCCGGGTTATTGTAAACGAATTCATCGATGGTTATGGCATCGGTATTATATGCAACGGGCGAGCAGTTGGTGCACACATACCCCCAGCTGTTGGTATGCACTCTTGCCCCTCTGTCGTAGGCGTCCTGAAGTACAGTTCCGAACCCGGCAACTCCCCCTCCCAGCGGTACCTGGGACACTATTCGGGCCTTGTAGGCCATTCCCTTAAAGGTACTGCCGTTGGTCCCCTCATCCACACCGCCCACAGCCGTTCCCGCTGTATGGGTGCCGTGTCCGCTGGCGGTTGCGAGAGATGTCTGTCCGCATCCGCCGTTATTGTAATCGCAAAGGTCCACGATCTTATTGTTTCCATCCACGGTGCCGTCGAAGAAGCAGTTGGTGGCTTCCAGCTCATCGTCGTTGTGCCCCAGAATTTCCCCTTCTCCCCTGATTCCCTTCATCCATACGATGGTATCGGTGGGGTCGGCGCCCCCATTCCCCGTCAAACTGTCGAATATCCCTGCCTGATGGAGTACGGGGTTTTCATCATTCCAGTTTACAATGGGGTACCGAAACTCTATATATTTGACCCTGTCCAGAGCTGCAATGTCCTCTGCTTCTTCTATGGGAATGAGGGCCTGGACGAATCTGACATATTTTCTGCTTACCGATTCCACCGGGTAGCCCTTATTCTTCAGGAAAATGGCGAGGGAATCCAGGTCTTCATCCTCGAAGACGATTATACGAACCCTGTAGAGACCGTTTGCTTTTTCGTAGCATGTTTCCGCCTTCGATTTGTAATCGGGAGGCAGTTTGTACTTTGGTTCGAAGGGAAGGATCCTCTGTATATGGGGGAAGGACTTTATCTTTTCGATGGTCTTCTCTGATGCTCCGATTATGAATGCGTAGAGGGGGAGGTAATCGTAGAAGCGGATGCCCTGAGCCTCCAGTGCCAGTTTCCATTCCCCCCTTACGGGTCCATCGAATTGTAAGACATATTTGGTGATCCCTTCCTCTATAAAAATTCCCTTCTCTGGAAAATCCCTGACTTCATGCCCCTGCACCCACAGGGGCATCGCCAATATCCATATGGTCATAATTTTAATATTTTAATGCATTTAAATCGGTGTGCAATATTCGGTAAAGAAAGCATTCACTTTTGTAATCCGGGTTTTCGGACAGGTTTTGTTAAAATTAACGGGTTTTTTCTCCTCGATTTTCCTATATTGTTGATAGATAATATCTTCTGAATTAAATTTGCCTTTAAAATTTAACCTGAAGAAGGAGGTGGGTTATGAAAAGACTGTGGACATTGTTAGCGATCGGGTTTGCACTCACTTTGAGTGCATGCGGTGGTCAGGGCGGTCAGGAGCAGGCCACCGAGGAGGCGGCCACTACTTCTGCCGTGGATGAGAAGACCAAGAAGACCTTCGAGGAGACGCAGAAGGCCTTTCTGGAGCATGCCAAGGATATACTGGAGGGCAAGAAGTATATTCCACCGAGCTCTGGAGAGGCCAAGGCTCAGCAGAAGAAGGGTGGAAAGTAGCGTCCTGAACTGGCGGGGCTCCCTGCCCCGTTATGATGAATGAGTCTCCAGTCCCGATAGGGTAATTATCGTCAGAGTATCCATTTAATTCTCAAATGGCTTCATCGGAATAGCCTTTGACATCGCCTATAAAATTTCTGTTATGCGTAGTTTCAAATGGCGGCTGGCAATAGTCCTCATCGTCATCGCCCTCGGAGGCTGGTTCTTATATCCGACGATTAAGTACTATACTCTGTCCCCTGCTGAGAAGGAGCTTATGCCCAGGGCTGATCTGGTTAATCTTCAGAAGAAATCCCTGAATCTGGGTCTTGATCTCCAGGGTGGCATGCATCTGGTTCTCCAGGTGGATGTGTCAAAGGTTCCCGAGAAGGAGAGGGCGGGGGTCGTGGACAGGACGGTGGAAGTCATAAAGAACAGAATCAATAATCTGGGAGTTAGCGAACCCATAGTGCAGAAACTTGGACATAACCGGATTCTCGTTCAATTGCCCGGTGTTCTGGACAGGGACAGAGCCAGGGAAATCATAGGTAAGACTGCACAGCTGGAGTTCAGAATCGTCGCTGATGAGGCGGTTTTGAAGAATACCATAGACAGAATCGACAGATACCTTGCCGGTCTGGATACATTGCAGACGGATACAACGGACACCCTCCTCATGAACAGGCCTTTTTCATCCCTTCTTATGCAGTATGGTGCCGATTATGTGGTTCCGGAGGAGTATGTGGATAGTGTGAAGAAGATACTATCCCGCCCGGATATTCAGAAGCTCATTCCTCCCGGATATAAGTTCTTCTTCGGAAACCGTGTGGATGCGGGCAATATGGTTTACAGGCCCCTCTACCTTCTTCGCGACAGGGCGGAGCTTACCGGTGCTTATATAACCAATGCTTATGCCACTGTGAGTCAGGATCCCATGAATCCCAATGCTCCCGTTGTGGTCCTCGAGTTTAATCCCAGAGGAGCCACCATTTTTGCCAGGGTTACCAGCGAGAATGTGGGCAAGAGGCTGGCCATAATTCTGGACAATTATGTATATTCCGCACCGGTCATAAGGGAGGCCATACTGGGCGGTAGGGCAACCATTACGGGACTTCAGAGCATGATAGAGGCCAGAGACCTGGCCAATATTCTAAAGGCCGGTGCCCTTCCGGCTCCCGTTAAGATTCTGGAGGAGAGGACAGTGGGGGCCACCCTTGGAAAGGATTCCATACAGAAGGGAACGAGGGCAATCATCTTTGGCTATCTCTTCGTGCTTATCTTCATGATGATATACTACAGGGTTGCGGGGGTTATCGCCTCCTTCATTCAGATTCTGAACCTGTTCCTCATCATGGCCATTCTGGCGGCCCTCAATGCCACCCTCACGCTTCCGGGTATGGCGGGATTGATCCTGACGGTGGGCATGGCCGTGGATGCCAATGTGCTCATCTTCGAACGAATAAGGGAGGAATTGCGACTCGGAAAGAGCTTCGCCGCGGCCCTCGAGGCCGGATACTCCCGGGCGATGAGCGCTATCATCGACGCCAATATCACCACTCTGATCGTGGCGCTGGTCCTTCTTGGATTTGGAACCGGTCCTGTCAGGGGATTTGCAGTGGTTCTGTCCATCGGTATAGTCACGAGTCTCTTCACGGCAGTATTCGTGTCCAAGGTCATATTCGATTATCTGATTTACATAGCTGGAATGAAGAAGGTGCCCGTATAAAGGAGGGAAGCAATGAGATTTTTCGAAAATCCCAGCATAGACTTCATGGGTCTGAGGAGGAAGGCTTATCTCCTCTCGGGACTTTTGATTGTAGTGAGCCTCGCCTCCATATTCTTTAAGGGGATAAACTGGGGAGTGGATTTCAGCGGCGGAACTCTGCTTCAGGTTCATGTGGAGGGTGTGGATATAGGAAAGGTGAGATCAGTGGTCCTGGGAATGGGGCTCAGGAGTGCCACCGTGCAGAATTTCGGAGAACCCAACGAGTTTCTCATAAGGTATAAGGAGAATGTGGATGCCGGTCAGGTGGTGAAGGGGCTTAAGGATAAGCTTGGGAAGGATGTGAGGCTGGACAGGACGGAGAAGGTGGGACCCACGATAGGAAGGGAGCTCAAGGAGCAGTCCATAATCATAGTGATTGTGGCCCTCCTGCTCATGCTCCTGTATATCTGGATACGATTCGACCTTTACTTTGGATTGGGGGCGGTGCTGGCCCTGTTCCACGATTCGATAATCACGCTCGGCATGTATTCTCTGGCCGGTCTGGAATTTACGACGACGACCGTGGCCGCACTCCTGACGATTATTGGTTATTCCATCAACGATACCATTGTGGTATCGGACAGGGTCAGGGAGTATCTCGCTTCTTTCGAAGGCATGAAGCTCGTGCCTTCCAGGCTGTATGAGATTTTCAACAAGGCCATAAACAGCACCCTCAGCAGAACCATAATTACCAGTTTTACAACCCTCATCGTGGTTCTGGCCCTGATGATATTCGGAGGTCCTGTGCTCTTTGGATTCGCATTTACCCTTTTCGTGGGAATTGTAGTGGGTACTTATTCTTCGATATTCGTGGTTTCCGCTCTCGTTTACGAGCTCAAAACCCGAAAAGCAAGGCAGGCTCATGGCAATAAGTAGGGGTTTGATTTGATGGGAGGGGTTGTCCCTCCCTCATGCCGTTATGGTGAAGGTGGGCGTGTATGGAAATGCCTCTGCTCCCGGTTTTGAGGGGGCTCTGCGGAAAATCCAGCATCTGTGGGGTGAGAATGCCCTCCTGTGCAGGGAAATAGGGGGGCCTTATGATTCCTCCTACATAAATCGCAATGCGGACTTCGTTATATCTCTGGGAGGGGATGGAACCCTTTTGAAGGCAGTGGCCCGTTTCAGCAAACCCCTGATAGGTGTCAACCTGGGGAAGCTGGGTTTCCTCACCTATTTTCAGGTGGATGACCTGCCCGTGATAAAGATTGCTCTGGACGAGAAGAGGTACTACCTTGACAGGAGAGAAAAACTGCGGCTTTGGTATGGGGATGGGGCTTACTATGCCCTTAACGACTTCTATGTGAACCCGGTTTCCGGAACAGCCCTCAATATAACGGTGAAGCGGAGGGATACCCTCATTACCCACTTCTACGGGGATGGAATTATAATCTCTTCCCCCACCGGTTCCACTGCATACAATCTCTCGGCCGGCGGTCCCATCATGCATCCCCGGGTGAAGGCTTTTATACTGACCCCGATATGCCCCCACAATCTGTCTGCCCGACCGCTTGTCCTCCCGAAGGGGGAAGTCATAGAAGTGGATGTGGTTCCCAGGGGAGATGGGAGGTGGATCCTCTCCGGAGATGGCATGAAGCTTATGGAGTTCGACGGCCCGTCTTCTTTTAAATTGGAACTCTCCGACAGGAGGGCTTCTCTGGTACGGCTGGAGACCACGAAGGATTTCTTCGACATCCTCCGGGAAAAGCTCAACTGGAAGTGAAGGGACATGGATGTAATCATTGCTGGAACCGGTATTGCCGGGCTGATGGTGGCCCACGAACTGTCCCGCTCTGGATACAGGGTTCTCATGATTTCCCCCGGGCTTCGAAGGAGCAGTTCCTACAGGGCGCAGGGGGGTGTGGCGGCCCCTGTTCTGGAAGATGATTCCGTGGAATCCCACCTTTACGACACCCTTAGGGCCGGGGATGGTCTGGGGGACAGGCAGAGGATCCTGGAGATGATTTCGGAGGGCAGGGAGATACTGCTACAGCTGGCGGAGGAAGGTTTCCCCTTCGACAGGGAGAATGGGAGGCTGGCCCTGTCCGTGGAAGGGGGGCATACCCGCAGGCGGATACTCCACAGCGGAGGAGTGCAGACGGGCAGGAATCTCGTCGAATACTTCCTGAGGAGGGTGGAGGGGAAGGTCGAATATGCAGAGGGATATGTGGTGGATATAGTGGTGGATGGTTCGAGGGTGAGGGGGGTTGTGATGTGGGATGGGGAGGGAATCCGTGTGGTCTATTCCCGGGCTGTGGTGGTGGCTTCGGGGGGTTATGCATCCCTCTACAGGAAGAGCACCAATCCCGACACTTCGAGGGGAATTCTGATGTGGAACCTCTACAGAAAGGGGCTTCCCCTGGAGAATCTGGAGTTCGTCCAGTTCCATCCCACCGTGTTCCACGCCCCCGATGGAAGCAGGATTCTCATATCGGAGGCCATACGCGGGGATGGGGCCATTCTAATCGATGGGAATGGGGAGCGCTTTGTGGACGAGAGGGATACCAGGGACAGGGTGGCCCGGGCCATATTCAGAAAGGGGGGAGCCTATCTCTATGCGGGCCATCTGGACCGGGATTTGCTTCTTCAAAAGTACTCGATGCTCATGAGCAAACTGCTGGATTTCGGGTACGACCTGACGAAAGATCCGGTTCCTGTGTATCCCGCTGCCCATTATACGATAGGAGGTGTGAAGACGGATCTCTACGGTAAAACAGCAATTTCCGGTCTGAGAGTCATCGGAGAGGCGGCCTCCACCAGGGTTCATGGGGCCAACAGGCTTGCCAGCAATTCTCTGTTGGAGGCCATGGTAATGGCCCGCAGGTCGTACCGTGCCCTTTCTGATGAATTGCCTTTCCTGGACTATCGGGAGGTGCCCCACTTTCCGGACCCCGTTCCCCTGGAGGTGCCCGGCAGAGAGCTTCTGGACCGGTATGCATTCGTGGAGAGGGACGGCAGTGAACTGGCTGAAGTGGTGGAGGGTATTAAGGATGGTCCCGTCCGTCTTATACTGATGAGTGCTCTTTTGAGAAGGGAGTCGCGCGGAGTCCATTACAGGAGGGATTTTCCCGAAAAGGATGAGGAGTACAGGGGTTATATCGTATGGAAAGGGGGCGAGTGGTCTTGGGAGCCATTGAGGTGAAGGAACTTCGTGCGGGGTACGGTTCTGGGGATGTTCTCGGGGGACTGACCTTCACTGTAGATAGGGGGGAGAAGGTGGCCATTATGGGCCCCAACGGGGCAGGAAAGACCACGCTGATGCGGGTTCTCCTGAGGATGATTCCATACAGGGGAGGGGCGAGGATTCTGGGAATGGAGGTGAAGGAAATCCCGCAGATAGAACTGGTTCGACATGCTTCGTTCATGCTTCCGGGCGATTTCGTGGAGGATATGATGGTGGGCACATATATGGAGCTCGCCGGGGTGGAAATGGGGGAGGATGTGTTCGATGTGGGGCATTTGATGGGAAGGAGGCTCCGCTCCCTGTCCTCGGGGGAGCTTCAGAGGGTAAGGCTCAGCCGGGTATTCTGGTCCGGCAGGGAGGTCCTGATCCTGGATGAACCCTTTGCCCATCTGGACCCCATGTATCAGATTCGTCTGGTGGAGGCTATAAGGGGCTATGGGGGTACCATCCTGTTTTCCATTCACGATGTTCTCCTTGCCATAAGGTTCTTCGACAGGTTCATCCTGATGAAGGACGGGATGCTGGTGTCCCGCTCTCTATCCCCCCGGTCTTTTCGGGAGACTTTCGGTGTTTCCCTTCATATCTTCGTGGGCTGATTGCCCATGACTTTCTTCAGGAATTCCACGCCATCGTTGTCCGTTATATTGATGAGCAGGGGGGTTATGGAGATGTACCCTTCCTTTATGGCACCGATGTCGGTGTTGCGGGTCTTCAGGGCCCTGGGGGCGCCCCCTATCCTGTACCTGCCATTCTCATCCATCTTCACGGGCTCCACATATTCTCTGCTCCCCAGGGGAACCACTTTGAAACCCTTCACTTCACCGGCAGGTATGTTGGGGATGTTAATGTTCAGGAGACGGAATGGGGCATCCAGCAGTATGGAAATGAGTCTTTCGGTCCATATTCGGGCGGTATTCCAGTCGGGGGGGCCGTTCAGGTTCCCTATGGAAATGGCCATGGACCTGATCCCGTATATGGCCCCCTCCCGGGCTCCGGCCACCGTTCCCGAGTAGAAGACATCCTCCGCCAGATTGAAGCCATCGTTTATTCCGGAGATTATGAGCGATGGCCTGGAGGGGAGGAGTTTGTATATGGCTATCAGTATGCAGTCGGCGGGGGTGCCGTCCACCCAGTAGAACCGCTCTTCCAACTGGCGAACCTCTATGTCCTTCCTGAGGGTCAGGGAGTGGCTGGAGCCGCTCTGCTCTCTGCGGGGAGCCACGATCCACACTTCCCCGAACTCCCGGGCCACTTCCCGAAGTATGTTCAATCCCGGTGCATCGAAGCCATCGTCGTTGGTCAGGAGTATGATTCTATCCACCGCTCTGGGCCCTTATTATTCCCTTCTTGGCCCACTTGTTGTTGGGGTCTATTTCCTGCATCTTCTGAAAGTACTGGAGGGCTGTGGAATAGTCCCCCTTCATGAGGGCCTGATTTCCCCTGCTCTCGTATTCTATGAGTTTGAGAATCTTATTTGCGGTGGGGTCGTTCGGGTTTTTCTTCAGGATTTCGAGGGCGAGCTTCTGGGCTTTCTGGAGGTCGTGCTCCCTGTAGTAGGCCTCCTCTAAGGCTATGGTTCCGCTCACGGATATACCGCTTCCCAGATTTCCACCTATGTCTGGAACGCTTATGTTTTCCACATCGATGTCTATATTGCCCATATCGGGAACCATTTCTTCAGCAGGGGATGGACTCTGCTCCTGCAGTGGGGGACTGGTCTGGGAAAGGGGTTTTTCCTGAGAAGATTGAGCCGATGGCAGGGGCGATGGTGACGGTTCTTTCATTTCCGATTCTTCCTTTTTCTCCGGATGGGTCATGGCCGCTGCGGGGGGCGGAATGGGCTCTGCGGGTCTCGAAACCTCTTCCCCCTGCGGCCGGCTTTCAAGCTGTGCCGCAATTTCCGACGAGTCGGGCAATTCTATGAATTCCTCGAAGTCCACGATGTTGCGGGGAGGGTTTTTCTCCCCCCTGTATATGAAATAATATCCTGCTCCCCCGATCGACGCCAGAGCAAGCAGAACGAGAAGGATTGCTATCGACCTCTTATTCATATATGCTCAACCTCGTTATGGCTTCGTGTGCCCACTTGTTTCTGGGATCCAGACGCAGTATGGTTCTCCATTCGGACAGGGCCCTCTTGTAATCTCCCCTCTTCTCGTACGCTCTCGCCTTCTTTTCTCTTCTTGCCAGTTCTCTATAGGTCTTCGCGATGGAGTTGTTGGGGTTGTCCTGGAGCGCCTGTGTTGCCAGCCTGATCGTCTTGTCCAGGTCATGCTCTATTTCGTATGCCCTCTTTAGATTGATTACATAATCCAGCTTCGATTCCAGCGAAATTCTCTCGGAGGGGGCGGTCTCCAGATTCATCTCCTCCGGTTTTGGAACGGATATGTCCAGCTTGGGAGTCAGGTCCATGGGTCCTTCCTGCGGTGGGGTGCTCTCCTTCCTGGCCTTCTGGCGGGGCTTTATCTTTCTGAGCATGGCCAGTCTCTTCTTCGCTTCCTCCTGAGTGATTTTCTTTCTGGACTTTTTGCTCTCCTCGATAATGTTCCTCAGTTCCACCAGCTGGGGATGATCCGGAACCCTTCTCAGGGCTATATCCAGGATCTGCAGTGCTTCGTCCGGTTTTCCGCTTTCGAACAGCTTCTTGGCTTTAATGTAGGATTCCTGCACCAGAGCCACCTTCAGGAGATTATCGTACAGCCTCAGGACATAGGGATCATCGTCCCCTGTTTCTTTATCTATGAGCACTCCCCGCGTCTTCTCCAGTTCGGAGATGGCCCCGGCCACTTTGCCTTCCTTCGCAAGGTTCTCGGCATTGAGCACATGGGTCCAGGCTTCCAGGTACTTCTGCGTTATTTCCTTTAGGCTGGCCACCTTCTCCGATGGCTTTATCTTTTCGGCTTTATTCAGGTAGTCGAGGGCAGATTTGAGCTCCTTTACCTTCTCCTGTGTTGTCTCGTACAGGCTCAGGCTTCCGAGGGTCCCCTGTGCGAGGTTTATATAGCTGGTATAGGTTTGATTCTTCTGATAGAAGTAGAAGGCGCTTCCCAGCCCTGCAAGGGCCAGAATCATGAGGAGGATGAGGCCGTAGATCCATCTGGGAACGCCTCTGGATTTGAGTATTTCGCTTTCGGGTTTTTCCCTCGGATTGATGAACAGGGCCCGGGTTTTACCCATCTGTATTTCATCGCCGCTGTGGAGCTCCTTCCTCCCCTTCACCACCTTCCCGTTTACGATGAGGGGATTCTTCCCCCCGAGGTCTTCTATCTCGTATTTATCTCCCAGGACATAAATCTTGGCCTGTTTTCTGGAGATGTAGGGGTCCTCTATGACATACTCGACGGAGGGGTCCCTTCCGATTACTCCAGAATGGTCCAGTTCCAGTATCTTTCCTGCTTCGGGCCCGGAGAGGAATTTGAGGTATGCTATGTCCGTTTCATCTATGTTCAGAAACTGGGTGGGCTGGCTCAGGGATTCCAGCTTCTGCTCTTCCACCTCTATGTCCTCCGGGTCCACCTGCACAAGGGTGAGCTTCACATTACCTATTTCCAGTTCATCGTTCAACCTTACATGAAGTTCACCCTTTAACTTCTCCCCGTTTACGAAAACCTCTGCTCTGGCTGTGCCGACTATTTCGTTTTCTGTAAACCCCACTATGACGAAATGCTCTTCCTCCATTGATGGATCAGAGAAATCGGCATTCTCCTTCCCGAATACAAATGGCAATCGACTTATTTTGAGGAGTTCTTCTTTTCCACCCCGTTCCACTATGAAGACAATCATACAACAATTTTAAAGGGAAAGCCTCTATGTTCCAGAAGTTTGCACTTTGATCTCTCCCCATAAAATTTATTCCGTTGTGAAGGTAAGGGTGAGGATAAAGCCCAATTCCAGACGGGCAGGGGTGGAGGACATGGGGGAATTTCTCCTGGTGAGGGTTAAGTCCCCTCCCGTCGAGGGCAGGGCCAACAGGGAGCTTCTGGAGGTGCTTTCGGATTACTTCCATGTTCCCAAGAGCAGAATTCGCATAGTGGCCGGTAAGTCTTCCCGGAATAAACTGGTGGAGATAGATGAATGAAGGTCATAGGAATAGATGAGAACGGTCTGGGTCCCGTCCTGGGCCCCTTCGTGATAAGCGCCGCCATGTTCGATATCGGGGAGGGGGACCCCTTCTTCGATACCCGTCTGGAAAGATTGATGCTTCCCATGGGAATAGCCGACAGCAAGGCCATATTCAAGCGCAGGTTCCCCTATACATATTCGAAGGGGGAAATAATTGCCCTCTCATTCCTGCCGGAGAGGAACTGGAGGGAGCTTTTGAATAACAACTTCCATCTGCTCATAGATGATGAGGAGAAGGACATATACCTGAAGGACCTGTCCCTTCCCATCTGGGCAAAGGAGGTCAGGTACGATTACAGGAAGAAGACGGGCTTTTCCGGTTTCAGGGGATATGCCATATTCCCCAGGGCTTTCAACCGCCTCCTGAAGGACATGCATAAGTTCCAGATGGATGTCAAGTACTTCCTCGAACTGGCCCACGAGCTGTCGGAGGGGGTGGAGGATGATGTGGTGGTGCTGGCGGGGAAGGTGGGGGGATATACATACTATGTGCAGGTCTTTCTCCTTCTGGGAATAACCCGGTTTCATATCCTCAGGGAGACCAGGGGGCATTCGGCCTACAGGGTCTTCTACAGGGACAGGTGGATAGAGATCCACTTTCTCATGGATGGGGACGCGGTGTACTATCCCATAGCCATCGCCTCCATCGTGGGGAAATATGTGCGGGAGGTGTCCATGAAGCTCCTGAACGAGCACTATGGATTCGAGGGGAGGATTCCCTACGCCAGCGGGTACAGGCACGATGCCAGGACCATGGAATTGATAAAGAAGATGGGCAGGGAAGATTTCATCAGGAAGAAGTAATCTACTTCAATTTCGCAAGCAGGCTGATGTTCAATCCCACGATGAAGAAGGATACTGCTCCCGCCATGAGGAACACCACATCCCTTCCCTGAAATCCCGGCCCCATGATGTCCCGGAACACGAGGGTAAAGGCCACCAGTCCCACTATGGCAGAAGTTATCGTCACCAGAAGGAGCACCAGTTTAGCAGTTCCCGTGTCCATGCTCCAAAGTATAATCCCTACCAGTGGGGATCGCCCGGCGGGATTCCGGTGGCGTGGCGGAAGAAATTGAGGGCTATATGAAAGAAGGCTCCGGAGAATAGAATGGGGGACAGGTATCTCATTATGGGGTAGTTCTTCGTGAAGAACCTGTAGAAGGATATGGTTCTCCTGGTTTCTGCGAAGAGGGAGTGGGCCCTCCTCACCTCTCCGACCCTGTGGATAATTCTCAGATGGGGCAGGAGGTAGAGCTGCCATCCCTTCTTCCTCAGCCTGATGGATATGTCCAGATCCTCTGTGTAGAAGAAGAGGTCGGGGTCAAACCCCCCCACATCTTCCCATGCGGACTTCCTCAGCATCATGAAGGTTCCCACAACCGCTTCCACCCTGGTGGGCCCATTGGCATTCAGGTAAAGGAAATCCCTTTTGCAGGAGGGAAAGAATCGGGACAGGGGGGAGCGCCTGCCGCAAAGGAAGAACATCTCTGGCCTGTCCACCATTCGGGCCATGGGCCATATCTTTCCCGAAGGTGTTCTGGATGATGGAACAGCGGCGGCCACCCCCGGGTGTTCTTTCAGGAATCGGGCCAGCTCCATCACGGTTTCGGGGTTGAACTCCACATCCGGAGTTGCTATCAATATGAACTCCCCTTCTGCTTTTGAGATTCCCGTATTCAGGGCGGCGGCAAATCCGAGGTTTCGACTGTTCCTTATGTACTTTATTCCCTCCAGTTCGTGCGGGGATGGGGGATTGCGGGATGCATTGTCCACGACGATTTTTTCCACACCGGGAGGCAGATTCCCCAGGACGCTTTTCACCAGGGGCCAGCTGTTATAATCGACCAGAACAGCGGATATGGAC
>JALSOK010000056.1 GCA_026986535.1 Caldifarciminota bacterium | reverse complement strand
GCCTGTGAGGTTCCGGCCTTCCCCTGTAAGCCCGAGGGCCAGTCCGTAGAAGCTGCCGATGGAGTCCTCCGATATTACGAATCCCTGAGTCTTTATTGGTCCGTCCATTGTGAACTTGGCGGCCCCCTTTATGGTGACGAAGGTCCTCGTATAGAGGATGTCCAGAGGAGTGTTGAACAGTTCGAATCCTTCATAGAAGAAGGGGCGCTTTTCCGGAAGGATTATGATCTGCGCCTTCTGAAGGTTCAACTGTCCCACATCCGCCTCCACCTGTGCGAAATCGGGTAGCAGGGTGGCGGCCATGGAGAGATTTCCTATCCGGACGGAGGCGTCCAGTCCGGCGTTGTAGTGAAACAGAGTGTTTCCGATTCGGGGGTAAATCATGTCCATGTATGGGTTCGTGTGTATCAGGGTTATGGAGGGGAGCAGGGTTATGGGAATATCGCCCTGCGAAAGGATTCCTCCCTCGAAGACGGCCCGGTGGGCGTACCTGAGGTCTATGAGGTGGCTCCTGTCGGTGGGGTAGGTGCAGGAAATCTGCTGTGAGCCCTGCTCGTCGGGGAGGGTTGCATAGCGGACCACCTTGAGCTGTACGGTGTCTCTGAGATACAGCCCCTCCAGTGGAATTCTGATTTCTCCCCACCAGGCGGAATCGGTTTTCTCCACACGGTAATCCCAGTTGTAGTCCCATGTGCAGATTGGCCTGTCGTAGTTGATTATACGGCAGTCCGTGGGGATTCCCAGGGGGTTCAGATTGAACATGTATCCGCTTGCCCCCGCACCTATACGGATGGATATGATGTCGTCGAGGTTCCCCCACAGCCGATCCCTCTGGAGGGACTGGGCCCTGACTCCGTAGGGCTCGTGGAATCGGAATGCCACATACAGGTTTTCCCCGTCGTGAAAGAGGAGGACTTCCCCCTCAAATGGCTCCGAATCTTCGGGAAACACCGGGTAAAAGCGTCCTATCCTCAGAGCATTTTTATAGACTTCCTCATTCAGATGTCCATCTATTGAAACTTCGCCCTTCAAGAGGGGTATGAGCAATAGTGCTTCCATAGGTTCCGAATTTTATAGGCATGGTCCAGTCAGCCGCCGGTTTCAACCGAAGCGATTCTTCCATCCTTCAATCTGATGACCACATTGCAGGTTCTGGCCAGCTCAGTGTCGTGGGTGGCCACCACCACGATTTTCCCCCCGGATGCGATTTCTCTCAGGATATCGAACACGATTCGGGAATTCCTGCTGTCCAGATTCCCGGTGGGCTCGTCGGCGAATAATACATCGGGATTCGTTGCTATGGCCCTCGCTATGGCTATCCTCTGCTGCTGGCCGCCCGAGTATTCGTAGGGCTTTTTGATTTCATCTATACCCAGCCTCCGCAGGACCTCCACGGCCCTCCGCCTGTCGGGCTTCGACCCTTTCAGATAGAATCTGAGCAGAACATTCTCCAGAGCATTCAAATATGGAATGAGGTAGAAGTGCTGAAAGACGAATCCAAAGTGCCGGGCCCTGAATCGGGCCCTTTCGTCCTCATCCATTGAAAACAGGTCCACATCGTCGAAATAGACCGTTCCCCTGTCCGGGGTCTCTATGGCGGACAGGAGGTAGAGGAGGGTTGTCTTTCCACTTCCCGATGGCCCCACTATTGCGTAGCATCTGCCCGGTTCGAAGGCAAAGGTGATGCCGTCCACCGCCACGGTTCTGATGCGGGTTCCATAAACCTTTGTGAGATTATCTGCCCGCAGCATTATATCCTCCCTATGGCTTCCCTTATGCTCTTCCTGACGGCCTGAAGGGCGGGGAAGAACCCCCCTGCAATTCCTATTCCCGCGGCAACCGCGAGGGAAAATAGTCCCAGCCGCACGGTCATCGTGGTGAATTCGAACCCCAGTTTCTGATAGGCCACCACATTTATGGCTTTTATGATCACCATGCCCAGCAGAAGCCCCAGCACCCATCCCAGAAGGCTTATGAGTATAGCCTGAGCCAGCACGAGGTTGAATATGAGTTTCCGGGTTGCACCCAGGGCCCTGAGTACCCCGAATTCCCAGGTCCTCTCCTGAACAGTTATGGCCATTATGGCGAAGAGGGAAACTGTTGCAACGAACAGGGCTATGGCGGAAAGGGCGAAGCGTATTATATCCCCTATTGCCACCATGCTCTCCGTGAGGTGGGCCAACTCCTGCGTGGTCTGCACCTGATAATCCGGAAATTTTTCTTTCAGGGCCTTTGCGATGGAGTCGGTCTTTGAAATGTCTTTCGGTACGATGCTCACAGCCAGGATATTCCGGAAGTCGTAGTCCTTTATGAGCAGGTTCACGGGGACCACTATGGCATTGGTGGAGATGCCGGAGGGAGATTTGATTATGCCCACTATTGTGTATCTGCCCTTCCCCACTTCCACCGTGTCCCCCACTGTGTATCCGAGCGTCTGGGCCACTTTTTCACCGATGAGGGCTTCCCTCTTCAGGCTGTCGCTTAGCCCTCTTCCCTCGATAATGGTGTAATCCTCGATGAATTTGATTCGGGAGGCAAAGTCCATTCCGATTACTATGGCCATTCCCCTGGGGGGGAATCCTATCGGTTTTGCAATCCTGACCAGCCTGTAAACATCCCCGATTCCCAGTTTTTTGACGCTGTCCGCCATTTGGAGGGGAACCAGAGGGGTGGGCATGAAGAAGTCTCCCCTGTATATGAGTATGCGGGGCTTGTATGCCTCCAGGCCCCTTCTTATGGCTTTCCGGGCCCCTTCACCGAAGGACATGAGGGAAATCAATCCCGCTATGGCGACGGCGAGTCCCAGTATGGTGAGTATGAATCTAAGGGGTTTGTAGGTGATGGATTTGAGGGATATGGTGAGGAACATCTGTAAATTTTACCCCCCTCTCAGGTACCTGGCCAGGTACTGCCTGAAGTCTTCGGGGATGGGCTTCTTTGTTCCCCGGCGGGCATCGTAAACCACCTGAACCGTATTTCCCCTCGCGCAGAGGACATCCTCTGCGTTGTAAATTTCATAGGATAGCGTGAAGCTGGTGTTTCCGATTCTGCTGACCCATACCCTGACCCTTATCTCCTCCAGGAATATGGGATGGAGGTAGTCCACCTCCGCGTGGGCTATGACGAAATCGAAATCCCCTTTCGTTTTCCTGTAATACTCGCTGAGAAGATGAACCCTCGCCTGCTCGAAATAGGTCAGATATACGGCGTTGTTCACATGACCCAGCGTATCCAGGTCTGCGTATCTTACTTCCAGTTTTACTTCCATTCGATGGCGAAAATTTTAATGGAATTGAATTCAGAGGAGTTGCGGGCGGGTGCCCGCAGATTCTCCTCAGGGGAAAAGGCCTCTTTTTCTATATACCTTTGCTATGCGTTCTATTGCCAGGATGTAGGCGGCCGTCCTCCAGTCTATCTCCTTTCCCTTCTCTTTATACTCCTTCAGGGTGCTGAAGACTTCGTTGATGGCCTTCACCAGCTTCTTTTCCAGCTTTTCGTTGACCTCATCTTCTTCCCAGTAGTATCCCATTCTGTCCTGCACCCATTCCAGGTAGGATACGATAACGCCTCCGGAATTGGCCAGTATGTCCGGTACGACCACGATGCCCTTTTTGAAGAGGATTTCGTCTGCCTCGAAGGTGGTGGGGCCGTTTGCGCCTTCCACGATGTACCTTGCCCTTATTCTGTCGGCGTTGTCCTGCGTTA
>JALSOK010000055.1 GCA_026986535.1 Caldifarciminota bacterium | reverse complement strand
GGTAATTTACGGTATGAATCAGTATGCAAAGGCTGTATTCGATAATATTTATGGCCCTGATGTGGACAACTATGTGAAGGTCAACTTCTACGACGGACAGACGGATCCCTTCGGATTCCCCGCAACCCACAACCAGTACATATACGAAGAGCTGGGCAATGTGCTGAGATTCTTCGGAGGGCAGTAAGGTAAATATCTAATCTGCGGGGCCTTCGACCCCGCTTCCCTTTATTCCGGTCATCGAGATTTTTCAGAACCTTGCGGGTTTAAAATTTGTCTCGAAGGAGGTTGATTATGAGTGTGCTGTATTTGATAATGGGTGTTGGCCTCCTGGGTGGGGGTCCGGATGGGTTTGGATATACATACCTGTCCACCCAGGATGGTGATGCTGGTGTGGTTTTTCAGTGGGTAGATGTTGCTGGAGATCCGACAGCAGATACCATAGCTCTTGGTGACGATGCGACCGGTGTTCTGCCAATAGGTTTTATGTTTCCCATATACGACAGTATCTATGACTCCATACTGGTTGGATCCAATGGTGCGCTTGGCTTTGATCTGAATAGGTATATCTCTTATTCAAACAGAGAGCTCCCCTATTATGATATGGATTTCATAGCAGTCATGTGGGATGACCTAAGTCCGAATGTAAGTGGAGCCGCCATATTCTACAATACATATTCCACCTGTCCGGATGCCTACGACGGTGCCTGCTTTGTTATAGAATGGAATAATGTACCTCACTACGGTCAGTCTTTCGGGCAGACATTCGAAGCAATTCTATACGATAACGGAAATGTAAAGCTGCAATACCTCGTAATTGATACAAGTTATAACACATCGGTAACTGTAGGAATCCAGGCTGCGGATACCAGTACTGCGAGTAATAAATTTCTTCAGTATGTTTATAATGGAACGCCGTCTGAGCATGTTCCCGCAGATTCCGTTGCTGTGCTCTTCCTCAGACCCACTGTTGTAAATCTGACTATAGCCCAGATACAGGGATCCATGATACCTGGAAGTGACTCCTCTGCTTATGAGGGCGATACTGTCAGGACCAGCGGAATAGTGGTATCCAAGGGGGCGAAATCCGGAAAAGGACTTCACATAAAGATGAAGGAAGGAGGTCCGTTTTCCGGTATAATGGTTTATGTAAATGACACCCTGGGAGGTTTCGGGGATATAGCAGAAGGTGATAGTATCGTTGTCGTAGGGTTGGTCAAGGAGTTTTACGGATATACTGAAATCGTTTCCCCCAACATGTCTTATCTGACAGGGGTTTCTACAGGAAACACCTTCGTCATAGATACGGTGACCGGTTCCATGGTGTCCAATGCCAATCCCGATACTGCTGAGATGTATGAGGGCGTGCTCGTGTTCATAGACAGCGCTGTGGTGGATTCTCAGGGCACATACTATTACTATCTCCACGATGCAACCGGTGCTTTCCTCCTGGACGATAATAATGTGGATCCCCTTGTTCCCGGTTCTGTGGTAAAGATTACCGCTCTGGTCATCTATTCCTATGGCGAGTATAAGCTCCTTGCCCGCACTCCGGCGGATGTGGAGGTGATTTCCACTCCCGCTCCCGTTTATCCCGTCCTGACGATCGACACCATACAGAGGACCATGGATACCACCTATTCCAGCGTATTCGTGGGTGATACTGTGATGGTTAGGGGGGTTATCACCAGTCTCGGTGTTGCTGGTCCGAGAAATGCATTTCTTGCAGGCAATCCCTATGGCCCCTATAATGGAATCATAGCATACTTCTCCCAGGGTATTCCCTCTTTCCTCAACGAAGGTGATAGCGTGGAGGTAGTTGCTACTATTACGGAATACTATGGAAATACGGAATTGTATGTATTCGACACTATGCAGGTGAATGTTCTGGGAACAGGTACTGTACCCGATCCCATCGTAATCCCTGCCGGTTATGTGGACACCAGTTCCACTTCCACCTATTATCCGGTTCAACCAGATACCGCTGAAGCATACGAGCATATCCTTGTAAAAGTAGAAACTCTTCAGGTTACGGGATATAATACTACTGACTTTGGAAGCTGGTTCGTTGTAGAATCTCAGAGAGGAACGGATAGAGTTTATTTCTATGTGGATACTCTCAACTGGGGCCTGCCCAATATTGGAGATTACTATAATGTGACCGGATATGTTTATACCAGATATGGAAATTATATTCTCGTTCCCAGAAGCGCCGCAGACCTCGAGCAGATAACCGCCACTTCCGAGAACGCTCCTGGTACATTTGTCAGGCTGGCATCCATAGACAGGACCGGAATAGTGGTCAGATATAACCTGTCCGAGCCCGGTGATGCAAGCATCAGGGTCTATGCCATTAATGGAAGGCTCGTACTGAACAGGGATGTCAGGCTCAACTCCGGATACGGAGAGGTGAGGATACCTGCAACACTGCGCTCCGGTGTTTACATCATCAACTTCAACGGCAGAAAATTCAAGGCCGTGGTAAGGTAGTTTTCGGTTCTGGGGGGCGGTTTGCCCCCTTATAACTCACTTTCTGACAAAGAAGTCGAGCAGTATCTTCTGCCCTCTCACTTTTACCTGTGTTCCCCCTGAGCCTCACTATGAACCCTATTCCTCTGGAACAAATGAGGATGCTTTACAACTCCTTCGCCTTTCTTTTCCCCGGTCTTCCGTTTCATCTATAGATATTGCCGTCCAGTAAGGATTCTTTCGGTTGTCCGTCTCATAATTTCGTGGTGATGGGAACACCCTGCCACTTATGTCCGATTTTTGGTATGGATTTCAGTTATAATCCTTCCCTGCTCCTCTGGAGCCTCAGACCCCTTTCGATCATCATCTGCTCGATAATGTCCATATCTTCTCCGGTTATTCTCACCTCATCGTGGGCAATCTTCAGGGGAAGGGGATACCCCCGTGCGGAAATGCTTCGAAGCATTGCCACGAGCCTTTCGATGTTTTCCTCATCATGCGGACCGCCTATTAACTCAATTCGATAGACCCGGTGACCTTCCTCCAGACGGGCATACATGTGATAAATGGGGATGGTCTTCAGTATTTCGAAGGATGGGGGCAGATACCACTTGTACTCTTCATCCTCATTCAGGATGTAATATTCCCCTTTCGAGTACCCCGTGCCGCCGGTCATGTAGGAGAATATCACTATGTCGGGGATGTTGATCTCCGGAATAATCTTAACAGCATAGGAAGTTGTGGTCTTCGATATCCCCGCTATCAGGACATTCTTCATAGTGAAGAGTTCCATAAGGGTGTGGAGGTATTCGATGTACAGGGCCATGGAGAAGGAAGCGGGGTCATCTCCTGCAAGGCTCTTTGCCATCAGCCCTCTGCTTTCCGGGTCCAGGTCCTTCATCCTGCTTTCGTACTCTTCGGGGGTAATTTCAACCGATTTTCCGAACCACATGGAGGAGGGGGCGTGCCGCGTTATGAGATTCCTGAGGCTTCCATCGATGAGGATTAAATCGGGGCGATGTTTCTTTGATATTCGCAGAAGGCTTTTGAGCTCCAGAGTCGTCATAATCAGCGAGAAGTATTCGTCCCTGTGCCCCGTGGAAATGGATGAAATTTCCGGTGCCTGTATGAACAATTCGAAATCCTCCTCCATGTTGCCCCTGTTGTCGAAGAACATGGCCATCCCCATAGATACGAACAGGATTCTATCCACATATTCCCTGTGGTTGTAAGAGCCGTCCGCCCCTGCTACAGTAAATTCGTAGTTGTCCAGCTCTC
>JALSOK010000054.1 GCA_026986535.1 Caldifarciminota bacterium | reverse complement strand
GAAGAAGGTCATCACCCATCCGGACAGGGTATATCCGTAGTTGAATCTCAGATAGGGGGCCATTAGAATGGAGAGCCTGCTTTTGAGAATCGATGAGAGGCGGGCCCCCTCCTTCTCCAGCTCAAGGGACCGGGGCATGGAGGAAAGTAGAACATCCTCATCCTCAGGAAGTTCATCATTTTCGGGTGATTTGTCAGTCTTTTCTATCCTGTACCCATCGTCTTCCCTGACTATTTTCAGATACCCCCTGACCGCAAGGTCTATGAGGTTCGCCGCAAGGGCCTGCTCATCGTATCCCATCTTCCACAGGTACCGCATCATTGCTGGAGAAAATCCCCGGGGCGGTCTGAATCGGGGCATCACCACTCCCCGCTTTGGGTCCTTTCCCACCCTTCCCCATGCCCACAGATAGAAGAAGACAACCAGCAGGAATCCAAGCACCATCATGAAACCACCCCGGTTGTCCTTTAAGATCCAGTAGAGCCGTTTCCACAGGGGCGGGGGCACTACATAACCGGGGGGAAATGCAACAGCAATCGAAAGTCCCTCGCCGGGGCGCAGGGGCCTTGTGGTGCGAAAGACCACCATATTCCTGTGGATAAAGGCCCTGTAATCCCTTCCCCTCTGGCCGGAATAACCCGTATATGCAACGAACCTTACGCTGTCGGTGGGGATGCCTTCGGGCAGAACCACCACGGCCTCCACCCGCCTTATGGGAAATTCCCAGCCGTTTCCCGTCGCATTCCAGTATATTTCATCGTGGTCATCGAAGAAACCAATCTGCCGCTCTGTTCTGTAGATTATGGTATATCGATAGTAGCCTGGCTTCAGGAGGGTATTCCTGTCCCCGATATAGATCCGAATTCCGTTGGCAAGGGGGCGGGTGAAAAAGGGGACCGGTTTATCGTTCAGGAGGACTTCCTTTATTTCGAACTCGACGGAATATCTGTTTCCACGGGAATCGATGTAAGTTAAGGGGAAATCCCGGTAAATCCCATGTTTTATGAGGTTGCCTGTGGACCTCACTTTTATATCCTCTTTGACCACAACGGAGGCATCCGAATAGACTTTTATTCCGGAGTGATAATCCACTATACATTCCTCAAATCCAAATGGACATGGGTTAACCGTATCGGGCGCAGTACCAAGAAGAATAAGTATCATCAGAACTTAACCTGAGGCGTTTCCCTGTCCTCCGGTCCGATTTCGAAGTACTGGAACTCCTTAAATCCAAAGATACCAGCCACTATGTTCCTGGGAAATGTTTGAATTGCTATGTTGTATTCCCGCACGGTGGCATTATAGTATCTGCGGGCCAGCTGTATTTCATCCTCTATTGCAGAAAGCTCCTTCTGGAGATGCAGGAAGTTTTCGTTGGCCTTCAGGTCCGGATACGCTTCCGCCACCGCGAACAGATTGAGGAGGGCGCGGGAAAGCTCCTGCTCCGCCCTCATCTTTTCCTCAATGGTTCCGGCACTTAAGGCCCTGGAACGGGCTTTAGTGACATTTTCGAGGGTTTCCTTTTCGTGCTCTGCATATCCCCTGACCGTCTCCACCAGATTGGGTATGAGGTCATGTCTTCGCTTCAGCTGAACATCTATGCCGCTCCAGGCCTCCTCCACCATCTGCTTCTTGCGGATGAGGTCGTTGTATATGGCGATTATCCAGAGAGCGAGTACTACGATTCCCGCTATCAGGATGAAAAGGGCTATCAAAAATGCACCCATGGTTAAAGTTTAAAGGGATTTGTTTTCAGCACTTTCCGGAGATGTCCATAACAACCTCTTTGAGCTTCCTCACACGGGAGCATTCCATAAGTCGGGATTCGAATTGTTCAACAGATGCCCCCTTTCGCTTACATGCATTCCTGACTTTGCCAGGATCGATGTCCTTAAGGCATAAATGTATAAATTCCTCCAGAGATATATGCCTTTCCATTCTGGTAAATGGAGAAATCCCCATAATCTTTCTTCAATCTCCATCCCCACTTCGCTATGACAGAGGCACTGGAATACCCCCTGTTGGATGTTTCATCTATAAGTCCAATAACGCAGTCATAATTTTTACTGCCCGATAATTTAACCAGCCTGTTCCTCACATTGCCTATACTGGACTCCTTTATCAGTGTATCTTCCGGAATAGATAGAATTCTTCGAGCAAAATCCCTGTCGCAATAACATTCCAAGACCAACACATACTTATTCCTGAGGGACATATTCTCAAGATTGTGTAATTTAGTTCACAGGAGGCATCGTTAAAGACTGGCAGGGTTTTGAGCCAGCGGGAAGAGACGGACTCCAGAACCAGAGCAACAGGGAACAGAGCATAATCCACAAAAGCAAAGAAGTCTATATTATTCATCTCCTGCATTCTGACCTGTCCGAAAACAGCCTATATGGGATTGGTGGAGGGGGAAGCATTATCGATAAGGGACCTGAAAAGGTGAATCAGGCATAACTATGGGCTGAATCACCTGTGAAAGACCACTGAGGCCCCCTTCCCATCAGGAGTTTTAATATCTGCGCCCATGTGCCTGCCCTCTTCAGTTCCAGCATAAATATGGCTTCTATGTGTTGCTTCATATTCCTTTCGAACTTCTCTATTTCCTCATCCCTCTTCCATCTCTGCGGCAGGAGCTTGCTTTCTGGTTCGGGGAACCTTTTCTTCCTTCTCCTTCTCCCTGGCACTTCTACCACCTCCCTTTACACAATTTTAAGTGTATGTCCCTATTCCTGAAGTTTCCCCTTACCATAAATGTAGCGATCAAGGTTCAGCAGTATATCTATACCTTCCTCATACACCCTCCTCAACTCCTCTGAAGAAAGTTTCCTGACCCGGGTTTCGTAATTTTCGAAATATGTAATGAATATAGCGATGTCTTCCAGGTTCTCTGCTTCCCTTACCAGTGCATTTATAAAATAAGGATTATGAGTGGAGATAAAAAATTGATTGCTCCTGGAATTCAGTATTTCGAAAGCGAGTGCATCAATATAAAATGGAAAGAGATGAACTTCAGGCTCCTCCATAACAATAACAGCCTCTCTATTCGAAATAATCACTGCATAGTTGAATAGAAGTCGCTGAATGGGTTCTGCAACCATATAAAAAGGTAAAAGAACCACCGTATTACCGGGCCCAAATCGTGCGATCTTCAATCTCCTCTCGTCATAATCCACCACGAAACGAAAACCGGTTCGTGCAAACACGGAATCCATCAAGTCTGCAATTTGATAATTTGTTTCAAGTATATGGAATAGATTCTCTCCCTTATGCGGGTACAGATAATTAACCTGATAATCTCCGGTGTCCATCCCGTTAAATATCGATTTGTCAAATCGATACTTCCGAAACAATCCGAGGTAGGGAAAATGTGTACACTTCGGCATTCAGATGTACCCCGAACCGGGAAAGGACTCCGTTTATTTTCGTTGCAACTTCTTCGTCTATATAATCCCTGCACTTCAGCTCTGCTTTTAAATTATCCGTGACCACATCAACCACCCTGCTTTCAACCCGGGTGTTGGTTTTTTTATCATTGATAAAAGCGAAAGGAAGGAAACTCCTGTAAATTCCTGCCACTCCACCGAAATTGGTGGCTATTACAACAGGATTCCCCACTTTTTTATAATGGTATATCTCAGAAAAGTTCCTCACCCTGACCATTTCCGGAAAATGAGCGGGATTGTTGCCCAGAGCACTGAGAAATCCGAGGGCATCCAGTATATTACTCTTCCCCGAATTCGGTTCACCTATAAATACATTGATTCTCGAAGGCTCAACTTCAATATGTTTGATAGATTTGAAATTCTCCACACGAAGATAATTTATCCCATCCACAGATTAATTTTAAAGTCTTCACGATGCGGGGAAAGGCCCCGCACCCATCAGATTACACCCAGTTCTTTTCCTATCTTCTCGAACTTTTCGAGGGCGAAATCCAGATCGTCTTTGCTGTGGGCCGCAGAGAGCATCACCCTCAGCCTTGCGGTTCCCAGTGGAACGGTGGGATATACGATTGCCTGAACGAAAATGTCGTTCTCGTAGAGCTTCCTGGAGAATTCCTGCGCCTTCTTTTCGTCTCCGACGATCACGGGGGTTATGGGAGTCTGGGTCTTTCCGAGGTCAAAGCCCATTTCCCTCATCTTCCCCTGGAAATACCGGGCATTATCCCAGAGCCTCTGAACCAGCTCATCGCTTCTGGTCATAATCTCAACTGCCGCAAGACCCGCCGCCACATCCGCCACCGTATTGGCGCTGGAGAAGAGGAAGGGCCTGCCTTTCTGCTTGAGATATTCCGTGAGTTCCCTGCTTCCGGAAACGAATCCACCCACTATGCCGAAGGCTTTGGACAGGGTACCTACTTCTATGTCCACCCTGCCGTGAAGTCCAAAGTGATCAACTATACCCCTGCCTCCTTTTCCGAGAACACCTTCACCGTGGGCATCATCCACCATGAGTATAGCATCGTATTTCTCTGCGAGGTCTGCCAATTCAGGAAGGGGAGCAATATCACCATCCATGGAAAAGACACCATCCGTGACTATGAGTTTCTTTCCAGGCTTATCCCTGTGTTCCTTGAGCTTCTCCTCGAGGTCATTCAGGTCCAGATGCTTATACCTTACGATGGTGGCACGGGAGAGACGGCACCCATCTATGATGGAGGCATGATTCAATTCATCGGAGAAAATATAGTCGCCCCTGCCCACTATGGCTGGTATCGTGGCAAGGTTGGCAGTAAAGCCGCTCTGAAATAGAACAGTGGATTCCATACCCTTGAACTGCGCCAGCTTCTTCTCCAGCTCTATGTGGATATCCATGGTTCCGGATATGCTCCGGACAGCGGCCGGCCCTATTCCATACTTATCTATGTACTTCTTCGCATACTCCTTCAAAACGGGATGATTGGCAAATCCCAGATAGTTGTTGGAGGTCAGATTAAGGACCCTCTTCCCATCCACAACGAACCAGGCATCGACAGCGCTCTGTATAACCCTTATGTGGACATAAAGGCCTTCCCTTTTAAGTCTTTCCAGCTCCTCCTTGATGAAATCTAACTTCGCCATGGATTAATTTTATAGGTCCGGAGGCTATAAACAGTAAACCCTCCAATTTCTCTTACCCATCAGATGGCAAATTTCCCCATCCGGGTATAAAATTTTTATTGCCATGAGAAACAAAATAGCGATAATCGGAGCAGGAAATGTGGGTTCGGAGGCTGCGAGGTATTTAGCATACAACGATATCGCGGATGTTGCCCTCGTGGATATAAAGGAGGGCCTCGCAGAGGGTAAGGCACTGGACCTTTCGCAGGCCGCATACATAAACAGATTCTCCGCGAGAGTCTACGGTTCCACCAGCTACGACATCATAGAGGGATCCGATGTGGTCATCGTCACGGCTGGTGTCCCCAGAAAGCCGGGAATGTCCAGGGATGACCTCATTGAGATCAACTTGAAGATCATAAAGCAGGTGGCGGAGAATCTCAAAAAGTATGCACCGGATGCCTTCGTCATCGTTGTCACCAATCCTCTGGATGCGATGACCTATGCAATGTACAAACTGCTGGGAGTTCCAAAGAACAAAGTAATGGGACAGGCAGGCGTTCTGGACAGTGCAAGGCTGAGTTTCTTCGTCGCCGAAAAACTGGGAGTTTCCCCCGCGGATGTAAATGGCATGGTCCTTGGAACCCATGGAGATACCATGGTGCCCCTTCCCAGATTTACGACGGTAAACGGTGTTCCCATCACAGAACTTTTAGACAAAGAGACCATTGACCAGCTGGTGGAAAGAACGAAATTCGGCGGGGGTGAAATAGTAAAACTGATGGGAACATCCGCATGGTTTGCCCCTGGAAGTGCCGCCGCCCTGATGGCTGAGGCCATACTGAAGGACAGCAAGAGGGTTCTGCCGGTCACCACGCTTGCAGAAGGTGAATATGGTATAAGCGGCATATTCATAGGCCTTCCCGTGGTACTGGGAGGAAATGGCGTGGAAAAAATCATAGAACTGCCCCTCAACGATGAGGAAAAAGCCCTCCTGAAGAAAGCAGAGGAACATGTGAGGAAACTTCACGAAACAGTTGACAGACTCCTGTAATCATACTGCGGGGCTTTCGCCCCGCATGATTTATCTGCCAGCTTCGGGAAAACAAAAATTGACACAAAATGTCAGAAACAATTTCCAGTTGGTACTATATAATTCTCAGCGAGCAGGAGGGAAAATATGAAGAAGGTAGGAGCTCTAATAGCTGCAATCTTGATGAGCGGAATGATAAGTGCATGTGGTACTATAACTGTTACCACTCCTCCCGGTTCCAGAGTGGTTATAGCAGATAAAGGCCAATCCGGTATAGCGGGATGTACTCTTTACTCTCAGAAAAGGTACATGTATCTCCTGTGGGGACTGGTCCCTCTTGGTGATAACACTACCACAACCATAATGCCCAAAAAGGGAAAAGTGGTCGTAGAGACCAAAACGACCCTCATAGATGGTCTACTAAATATCCTGGCCAATGGCTTTCTCCCCACAACCTTATACTTCAATACTGCAGAAGTATACAAGTGCACAGAATGAGGATTGCGGGGTCGTCACCCCGCTTTATTTTCAAAATCAAGATTCTTTTCGCGCTACTGTTTTTAGTGATAAATGATTCTCATTGCCTTTAGAATTTTAGTTATGAGAAAAGCAGTAATTTTAGCTATAGCAGGACTCATGGTGGGGGCCTGTTCCATGGCTGTCAACGATTCTCCCAGAACCACACCTCCCGGCAAATTTCTCATGGGATTCAATATAGGAAGCTATGTTTACCCGTCCTCTGGAACTGGTGGTGTACTACCCCTGGTGGGCATAATGGGAAGATACGGTCTGACTGAAGATATGGACCTGGGATTCAGGCTCCTCGGAGTAGGCGTTGGAATGGAAGTCAAAAAGGCCTTCAACCGCCAGACAGCCATCGCTCTGGGCGCTCAATTTTCCTCTTTCGGAGCCCTCTTCTATGATCTCTACGGCACATTCATATACGGATTCAAACCTTATGGGGCAACCCCATACATCTACCTGCGGCCTCACTATCAGGGCTTCACAGGTAGCATTTCTAACCAGGATACCACTTTAGTATTCGGAGCCAATGCCTTTACCCTTCAGGGAGGATTTGGCTTTTATGGGAATCCGGACAGGACAGTCCAACCATCCATAGAGCTGGGCTTCATCTATCCCGTAGCGGAAAACTCCAATCCCATATTCACCATAAGCCTGGGACTCAATTTCCAGATAGGCGATTGATTCACATCTTCGGGGGACCCGTCCCCCGCTCCTGCCTTTAAACTTAATCCATGTTCAGAGGAGTCATAACCGCCCTCGTTACCCCTTTCGATGAAAACCTGAACATAGATTTCGAAAGTCTGGAGAACCTCATAGAATTTCAGAAGGAAAACGGAGTGGATGGCATCCTGATCTTTGGCACCACAGGGGAATCCCCCTCCATAACAGATGAGGAATTCGTCAGAGTTCTGGAGTTTGTAAAGAGATACAGGGATGACATTCCCGTACTGGTGGGAATAGGGAGCAACAATACGCAGAAGACAGTGGAAAAAGCCAGAAAGATTCTCGAAATGGGATACGAAAATGCACTGGTCGTGGTTCCATATTACAATAAGCCGAATCCCACCGGCATGTATGTGCACTTTTCCAGAGTGGCCGAAACGGGGATAAATGTAATGGTTTACGATGTTCCCGGAAGAACGGGGACCTTCATAAAACCGGAAACACTCAGGAAATTGCAGGAAAATCACAAAAATATCGTTTCGCTTAAGTATGCATCCTCTGACTTCGATCGTCTGGCACAGCATCTTATAAATGCACGCCAGGACTTTACGGTCCTCTCCGGGGACGATAATCTCACGGTTCCCATGATCTCCATCGGCGTTCAGGGGGTGGTATCGGTTGCAAGCAATGTCTATCCGGCAGTGGTAAAGGAAATGGTCTCCTCCGCGCTGGACGAGGACTTCAAAACGGCGAGAGAACTGCATTTCAAACTGTACCCTGTATTCAGGGCCCTCTTCGTCGAGACGAATCCGGTTCCGGTGAAGTACGCCCTCTATAAGAAAGGGATCATAAAATCTCCCTCCGTAAGACCGCCGCTGGGGGAACTGGCCGCACAGAGCAAAGAAACAGTAGAAAAATCCCTGTTCTAAGATACAGGGTGGCTTAAACTTTTCGCCAATGGACCTGCTGAGTGCAATTATTCTGGGAATTGTGGAGGGGATTACGGAATTCCTTCCCATTTCATCCACAGGACACCTGATTCTCGCATCCCACATACTGGGCATTCCACAGGACACCTTCACCAGGACCTTCGAGGTGGCGATACAATCGGGGGCAATTCTGGCAGTGGCCATCATCTACATGGAAAAACTCATGAGGGACATAGAAATATGGAAGAGGATCATAACCGCCTTCATCCCCACCGCCGTTCTGGGTTTTCTGCTCTACAGGACTATTAAATCCCTCTTCAGTCCAATAATAGTGAGCATCATGCTCATTCTCTGGGGAGTTATATTCATTGTTGTGGAAAAGTTCCTGTACGATGAAAGCAGGGCAAAGGTCAAAAATGTGGACGATATCAATTACAGACAGGCCTTCATCATAGGTCTTTTTCAATCCCTTGCCATGATTCCGGGAACCTCCCGCTCCGGTTCCACGATAATCGGAGGGATGCTAATGGGTCTGTCGAGAAAGACAGCAACCGAATTCACCTTCCTCCTTGCAGTTCCCACCATGTTTGCCGCAACAGGATATGACCTTGTGAAGAATATGCATGCCTTCGCATCCCAGAACTGGTTAAATCTGGCCGTGGGATTCGCCGTCTCCTTCGTATTCGCCTATATGTCCGTAAGATGGCTTCTGAACTATGTCTCCACGAACAGCTTCGTGCCCTTTGGTATATACAGGATAATCCTGGGACTGATATTTCTGCTCTTCTTCCTCTGATATAGTCAGTCAAAAGATCCGACTAAAACCTGTACGCTTCGATTCTCTCTTCTATACGATTTACCAGGCGATGGGTATAGAGTTTTCGGGACACATCTATGGCATTGTATATGGCCCGGGGAGTGGAACGACCATGACAGATTATCACATTTCCCCTCACCCCGAGGAGAGGGGCCCCTCCATATTCCTCGAAATCCGCATGCTTTTTGACATTCTCAAAAGCCCCCTTCATCATCACGGCCCCCAGCATATAACGGGGACTCTTCTTGACTTCCCGCTTTATGAGTCTGACCAGGGTGGAAAAAACGCTCTCTCCAAACTTCAGGAGAACATTCCCGGTGAATCCATCCATTACTATCACATCCGCCTTGTCCCCGAGTATTTCATGCCCCTCCACGAACCCGACGAAGTTCAGATCACTCCTCTCGTAAAGGCTCCTCGCTTTTATCACCAGCTGATTACCCTTGACCTCTTCCTCCCCTATCGAGAGTATCCCCACCCGGGGACGATGGACATCGAAGAGGATGGAGTAAAAAACGCTCCCCAGTATTCCGAACTGAAACATTACCTGCGGTGTTACATCCACATTGGCCCCCACATCCAGCACCAGATTGGAGCCCGTGAGGGTGGGAAACAGGGCCCCTATGGCCGGACGTTTCACATCCTTTATCCTTCCTATTGTAAATATGGAGAAAGCCATCACTGCCCCGGTATGGCCCGCCGACACGAATGCATTGGCAATCCCTTCCTTATGAAGGTTGAGGCCAATCGCTATAGAGGATTCCTTCTTCTGTCTGAGGGCCTCCGAGGGTTTTTCATGGGTGGTCACCACCTGAGGAGCATGGACGATTTCTATGCGGGGATGATAATCCTTCCCATCGTTATACTTCTTCAGGGCATCCCGGATTTCCTGCTCCCTTCCCACGAGATAAACTATGGTATCATCCGGATGCTCCCTGAGATAATCTAAAGTGCCCCTTACCTCCACATCAGGGGCCCTATCGGACCCCATCGCGTCTATTGCAATTCTGAACTTATTCATTCAGCAGTTCTTCTGTTTCTTTTTCGAACTTCGTCACATAAATCTTTATACCCCTGTAGTATCCACACCTTGGACACACAGTATGGGGAAGGACAGGCTCACCACAGTTTGGACAGTATGTATACTTCATCACCTTTGCCTTCCAGTGAGCCCTCCTGTTTCTCCCGACCGTCCTCGCGCTCTTTCGCTTGGGAACCGGCATCTTTAAGCCTCCTTCTTAACCAGCTTATATGCCTCTTCCACATAATCGGCAAAGATATTCTCCGGTACGGCTCCTTCGAACTGCACAATTCCGTCGTTTATGACGATTTTGGGAACAGCGTGCACCATGAACTGATCCGACAGCTCCGGAAACTCTATGGCCTCGATCATCTCACCGATAATGTTTTTATTTATGTATGCGAACTTGTGGGCTACCCGCACTGCTCTGGGACAATACGGGCATGTGGGAGTGACGAAAACCTTTATATTGATGGGCACATCTATGGCCTTTATCCTCTGTTCCACATCAGGGGAAATGTCAATTTTTCCGGAAGAGACCATCGTTATGTCCTCTATCAGAGAAGAGAATTCGTATCCGGAGGGAATTCCGTAATACACTATCCCCTTCACCGTCTCGTTTTCATCCATTATAAATGTGGCAGGTATCCTGGCAGGGTTGTACTTCTGAGCCTCTTCCTTTTCAAGCTCGAAGTTGATTTCTTTCAGGTCTATGAGCTCGGGCTTTATATCCCGAACTTCTCTAAGAAGCTCCCGTATCTCGCTACAATACTGACAATCGAACTCCCTGAAAATGTAAACGAGTTTTACTTTGTCCTTCAGACTGGCATCGAAAATCTGCTTCAACTGCCCCCTTATATCATCCGTCAAGATCGGCATTTCTCAACCTCCTTATTTTCCTTTCAAAACATCGATAAACTTCTTCATAAGGGATGGCATGGAGGATGGGTCTGTTCCGGTAATCAAATTCCCATCCACCTCCACGGGATTACCCGTATAATGGGCTCCCGCATTGACCAGGTCATCCTTTATTGCAAAGTAGGCGGTGACTTTCTTTCCTTTAACCACCCCGGCGGAAATCAGAACCCATGGCCCATGGCAGATGGAACATACAGGTTTACCCGCATCATGCATATTCCGCACAAAATCCAGAATTTCCCCGTACCTGCGGAGCCTGTCCGGGGCGTATCCTCCGGGTATATACAGGGCATCGTACTCCTCCTTCAGCAGTTCCAGTCCCCCATCCACCGAAATGGCCAATCCTTTCTTACCCTTAACCGGCTTTCCACCGGGAGAAATCACAACAACCTCGAACCCCTCTTCCTTCAATCTGTAATAGGGATAAATGAACTCCACCTCTTCCACAAAATCAGCCACGAGGACAGCTATTTTTCTGCTCATAGGAAGTCCTACAAGTATAAAGTGGCTGAATTTATCGGAATAAGAGGGGGAGTATTTATTCGAATCGAACCATGGGGGTTAAGGAAAATTTTAAATGCATTGAAATACACTCCCCTTCGTCCTCTCCGGGAAGGTTTTTAAAATTTTCGTATGGGGCCGCGCATAGAGAGGGAATACACCCTTAACGATGTCAACATCGTTCCCACGACGATCTCGACAGTGGAGACGAGGAAAACGGTAAATGTCATGAGGAAGACTACTCTGGCCAACGGCATAACCCTGCGCTCCCTTCCACTAATGACTGCCCCCATGGCCTACTTTACCCACATAAACGCTGTGATGTTTCTCCCCCGCGAAGTCATCTACACCCTGCCGAGGTTCACCGCCAGCAGAGAGCTGATAGTCCAGCAGATTATGGACCACACGACAGAGGAAATGCATCGAAAAGTAAAAACCAGGCTCGTAAATCTGCTTGCCGCATCGGATGGAGGCACAGAAACCCTCGCTGAAAAGGACATAAATACTCTCCTCGACATTCTCTACAGCAGGATCGACTACAGGAATATCGACATTCGAATCAGGGCCGCACAGGAATTGAGAGAAGCCGGTGTTCTCTTCATACCATCCATTGGACTGCATGAGATTCGCAGATACACGGAGAAGGTGGTGAGGCTCATAAACCTGTCCAATTCAGGCATGTACCTGCTGGATGTGGCCAATGGATACCTGAAGAGCATATACGAGGCTATGGAATTCCTCGAAAACTATACGAACATGATACCCCTTTTTGGAAATATAGTTTCATCCGACATACTGGGCCAGTGCTCCATTATCAGGAGAATGCTCGAAAGGAACAGGGAGGGAGCAGAATTCGGAATAAGGATCGGAATAGGAAACGGTTCCGAATGTCTCACGGCGATAAATACCAAAATTTCCCGCCCCCAACTATCTGCGCTGTACGACATTTACTATTTTGAACCGGACAGGAATCACAAATTCATTCGAATCAACGATGGGGGGATAACCCATTATGGGGAAGCGGTGGTGGCACTGCTCTTCTCGGACTTCATCATGACCAACTACCTGTTCAAGGGAACGGAATTGAATATCCATTCCGCATTCGCCATAAGAAAGGACAGGATACCATCCTATGGAATGGCCAGCCAGTACATAAAGGTGGAAGATGACAGCTACATAGAAGGGGGACTCACCTTCGCATCGAGGCAATACATAAGGGATGTGGTACGAAAATTCGTGGAATCCCTGCAATCGGCCCTCTCCTATGTGGACTGCCACGACATAAACGGCTTCGATTATGAAAACCTCCATCCGCACAAATTGAAACTGGTGGTGTCCGGGCATTCCATGAGAATGCAGGAAAACCTGAGATAAAATCCAGCTCCTTTCCGGAAAGAAGAATGCACAAATCCGGAGCTCCAGGGGGTGGCTTTCAATAGAAAAACCGAATTCCCCACCCTGCCCCAGGCTGTACTATTTCCTCAATCTGAATATTTAATGTGTCAATTTACGCATTTCCGCCCTCCTATTATCAGTTTACTTCCCATTCATGTTAGAATATAAAGTGCGGGTCCGGGAAGGGTTGATTACTGTAAATGTCGTTCAGTCAACAGTTTTCGATTACTGACGGGTGTAAAATTTGTTTGCGATGCTTTTGCTGGCCCTTTCCATTGACCCCTATGCGCTGGTAAATCATGTGGAGAATCTGTACATTTCCCGCGGATCCCACGCAGTAGCCACCATGGAAATTAAAAAAGAAGGCTTCTCCCGGAACCTGAAGGTGGAAATCTGGACGAAGGGTAGAGACAGGTTCCTGATACGGATTCTCGAACCTGCCAGGGAAAGGGGAATTTCCACTCTGCGGGTCGGGAACAGTATATGGAACTACTTTCCCGATATAGACCGGGTTATGAGAATTCCCCCCGCACTGCTGGGGGACAGCTGGATGGGAAGCCACTTTACATACGATGACCTTCTCAAAGAAGTTGATATATCGAAGGACTATCTTCTGAAAATCAAAGCAATTCGGGGCGACACCGTCGTAATAACCGCCACAGCAAAGGAAGATGCGGCCGTAGTATGGGACCGATTGGAATACCACATCCTGCTTTCCAGAAAGATTCCCGTAAGGATCCTTATGATGGACGAAGATGGAAAACCTGTCAGGATAATGACCTTCAAGCGCACAAAGAGAGTAAAAGGAAAGTGGATTCCGCTGGAGATAGTCATAAGGCCCACCGATCATCCGGAAGAATACACGCGCATAGTCTATGAAAAGCTCCAGCTGGATATAGATGTGCCCGACAGGTACTTCACATTGAAATATCTCCGGAGATAAGATGCTGCTTAAACTGGCCTGGAGAAACCTGTGGAGAAATGCCCGCCGCTCCATTCTGACCATACTGGCTCTCTCGCTGAGCCTGATTTTTCTTATACTGACTCTTGAGATTTACGATTATATGATGCTTCGATCCGTGAAAGACACCCTGGATAAATTTACCGGACACGCCCGGCTGTCCAGAAAGGGCTTCTTCGAAGAGCTCCGGCTCAATATGACCATCCCCGCCGATTCCTTCCCCGCCTTCCTCGAGAACAATCCCGAAGTCAGAGGATACGCACCGCGCCTGATGGCGTTTGCCCTAATATCCTCGGGAGATGAAACGAGGGGGATTCAGCTTCTGGGAATCGATACGGCACGGGAGAAGAGGACCACCAGACTCCTGTCTTCAGTTGAGGGGGGAATCCGGAGCATGAAAGGGGGAAAGATTCCATGCGTGATTCCCGGAAAACCGGTTCTGGAGCTTCTGGGAAAAGGGCCCGGTGATACCCTCTTCGTCGTGGGAACAGGCTGGGACGGTTCTCTGTATGCAAGGGATGTGGTGGTATGCGGACTGTTCGAGACGGGCAATCCATCCGTGGATGCATCCACCGTCCTGATATACATTTCCAGTCTTCAGGAAATGCTGAACCTGAGCGGAAAAGC
>JALSOK010000053.1 GCA_026986535.1 Caldifarciminota bacterium | reverse complement strand
CTCACCCATCGACAGGATGAATACCACACTTGTGCCCATCAGTATGGATGGTTTCATAATGGGAAGAGTAATCTTCCGTATGACCACGGGCCAGGGGGCGTACATGAGGGCCGATTCTTCCATTCGGGATTCTATGGCTCTGGAGTGGGCCATCGTGAGGAACATGGGAATCGGGAATAAACTGAATGTCAATACGAATACCACGCCGGGGAATCCGGAGAGGATTCCGGAGAGTCCCGCTTTCTGAAGGGTGTTGAACCATGCTATTGCATTTACATAGGGCGGCACCAGGAGGGGGATTGCGAGCAGGCCCGCCGTGACTCTTCGGGCCGGAAGATTCGTTCGGGCAAGGATAAGGCCTGCGGACATCCCGATTGCACCCGAGAGGAGGGAAACCGATGTGGAAATCAGAAGGCTCTTTCCGAGCAGTATCAGGCCGTTTCTGCCGGGAATAGCACCGGAGGGAATATGCCATCCACTGAGGAACAGCACCATAAGGGGGATAAATCCAGTGAGCAGGGGGATGAGGAGAGCCACCAGAGGAAGGAGCCGCCTACCCATTCAGTAGCCCACCCACTCTTTCAGAAGGGGCTGAATCTCCTCGAGCTTCCGGGCCACCTCTTCGTAGTTCACGCTCAGGGTTTTCAGATGGCTGATGTCCTTCAATTCCGGGGGCATATCCACTCCGGAGTGCAGTGGTATCTGGGCACAGTCAGCGAATGCCAGTTTTCTTTCCGTCTCTCTCGATAGCAGGTAATCTATGAGCTTTTTCCCATTTTCCGGATGGGGCGCCCCCTTAAGGAGCATCACCGCATTTGGCAGGAGCAAAACCCCCATTTCTCCTTCCCCCTGATCTGGAAAGACCATCTCCACGGGTTCGCCTCTTCTCATGCGGCTGACTGCATCGTCGTTGTCCACCAGTGCAAAGTCGAATTCCCCGGATGCCACCAGATCCGCACTCTCCCCATTGCTGGAGGTGATTTTCACCCGGTTCTCCTTCATCCTTTCGAGGAATTCCTCTGCCCTTTCGTCTCCCCACAGGGCGAACAGAACGGCCATGTGCACCGTCGTGGTTCCGAACAGGGGGTTGGCGATTACAGCCCTGCCCTTCCACCGGGGCCTGATATAGTCCAGGATGGAGCGGGGTTTTATCTTCACCGCCCTATTGACTATCAGGACCCTCGCCCTTGCGGAAAAACCAGTCCAGTACCCCTGCGGATCCCTGAATTTTTCGGGAATTCCTTCTGCACTGGGGGATATGTAGGGTTGCAGAAGACCTTTCTGCTTCAGTACTTCTGCCCTTATGGGCTCGTTTGCCCAGTAAACATCCGCACCGGTGTTCTCCCTCTCCGCTATGATTCTGTTCATCAGGCCTGTGCTTTTGGACTCTTCGGTATCGTATATGGCCCTGACCTTTATGCCCGTTTCCTTTTCGAAGTCTCTGAGGATGGGTTCGGAGAAGACCCTGTCCTCGGAAACATAGACCACAACGACATTTCCCCTTTCCCCTCTTCCCGAGCAGGAGGCCAGCAGGACTGCTATCAGGAGAAGTGTTCTCCTCATCTTTCCTTCCCCTTTACATGGACGCTGAAGTCATCGAATCTGGTTATGGCATCTGCCTTCGTCCACAGGCCCACACCACCGGCTCCTCTGATGTGTCCGTCTCTTCCGGTCAGGAGTTTTCTCCCATCCAGGTAGCCCTCGAACCTGTCTCCATCCTGCACGATCTTCATGGTGTGCCACCTGTCGGGCCGGAGAGATACCTTCGTGCCGGCGATCATAACCCGCCTTCCACCCTTCACATAGTATATGCGGAAGTTGTTCTCCAGGGGGTTGTACCTTGCCACATAGTAGTTGTTCCTGTCCTTAACCCGCCACATTATCCCGCCCCCCATATCGATTTTCCCTTTCACCGCCCTGAATTTCACGCTCAGGGTTCCGTCCTCCATCTGAACAGAGTCCGTCCAGCACAGGTTGAATGTTCCGGTGGAGCGATGGTTGGGTTTTGCCATTGCCAGGACCTTTACTCCGGATGGGGCGGTGGAATCCATGATTACTTTCCAGGTGGGGAGGGGTCCCTTCCGGCGGGTGGCTTCCACCCTCCACCCTTCCGGAATGCTTCCCGCAGGAACCTCTTCGAAGTCCCAGAAGTAATTCTGGCCATAGGCGATTCCCGCAGAAAGCTGGAGCACTGCCCAGATTAGAGTGCGCTTTCTCATGATGGCGAAATTATACAGATTGCTTACCCGATGAATATCCCTTCGTGCCTCAGGAGCTTTTTCTTGATGCTTACATGGGGAGTGAACCCTCCGATTCCCCCTGCCGATACTACCCTGTGGCAGGGGATTACTATGGGATAGGGGTTTCTCTTCAGGACCTGCCCGGCGAACCGGGGGGAGGGAGGATATAGCTGGCCGTATGTGATAATCTTTCCAAATGGGACATTTTCCTGAAGGTATCGGAGTATCTGTCTGTGCTTTTCGGGGATGATGCTCCAGTCTATGTATTCGAATATGTCCCATTTCTTCCAGTAGAAGTACTCCTGAAGGAATTTCCAGAGGGACGGGTGTGGTGTATTTGCGGATTTGCAGATGGAGGTAAAGGATATCCCCCTTACGATTTCACCATCGTGGACCACATGTATGGGCCCGATGGGGCTCTTGAAGACCCCGCACAGGAGCTCTCTGCTAAACTTCGGCCCCTGCTTCAGCTTCTGCCAGCTCCTTCACTCCGTTTTTCCCGTTCTTGCCGAATATCTCGTAGTCGTCCTTAATGATTATAGCGTTCTGGAGTATCTTGTGGATGAAGGCTTCGGCTTTCTTCCTGCGCTTCTTGTACTCGTCGTAGGTCCAGCCTATGACCTCTATGTCCAGATAATTGTAGCTTACATCGTATATGAGGACCTGCCGCCTCTCTGTATTGGATGGGAGCTCTTCGGATATTATGAGGAGGTCCGCCTCGTCGTCATCCCAGGAGCCGCCGTGCTGATAGAGAATAGCCGAGTATTTTTTGATACGCAGATCATTTATTAACTCCATTGCATCATGCAGTAATTCCTTTGACATGGACAAAGTTTAAAGGAACAAATTATGCTGATTTAAGTTCATGATTGTTATGCTTTTGCACGGTTGTTGCAAGTGATTTTCGATAAACCGCCCTGATAAAATCGTTAATTTTCATGGATTTTGTCAATTCCTTTGACTGAACATTCAGTCGGATTGTCAAGGAAACATAAGTTAAGCATTAAAATTTTATCCAAAAGGAGGTAAAAGATGCTGATAGGTTACAGGAAGATGGAACAGCTCTTCAGGAAGTGCTGTTCGCTGGACCTCGATAAGAATAAGTCCAAGCGGATTCTGGAGATTGTGGAGAAGAAGTTCAACGATATGATAGAGGTGGCAGCGGAGAATGCCAGGCTGAATGGAAGGGACACCATAACCCTCTCAGATTTCCCCATTACAAGGGGGCTGAAGAACTCCATGAGGATCTTCGAGGAGTTGAAGGAGGCGGTGGAAGTGGAACCTGTAATTGCCGCCATAAGGGCAAAGACCACCATGCCCTTCGATGAGGAGGTTAAGGAGAATATGCCCGCCCTCGTGGGGACCCTGTTCGTAATCGTGGGTTATGTGATGAAGGAGCTGGGTGTGGAGGGCAGGAAGCCCAGCGTCGAGGATATAGAGCGGGCGGAGAGGATACTGGATTACACCCTCTGATGGCCGGGCCCCCTGGCCCCCGCCCTTCGTCCTATCTAAGAGATATATTGAACTTTCGGAGAAAATCAAAAGTGTTTATG
>JALSOK010000052.1 GCA_026986535.1 Caldifarciminota bacterium | reverse complement strand
GGCACATAGGTGTACTGCGAAGCATAGGCGTAATTCCCCTGAATGGCCACATCCCTGAGGTTGTATCCCGAAATCACATTGATTTCCACAGGAGATGCGGGGTTTGTAATGTCCAGGACCACGAGGCCCCTGCCCCCATCGGCCAGGTATAGATATGGGGGGTATATGTCCAGTCCGTATCCAAAGCCGGCAGGGGTATCGTACACGGAAATCACCCGGGGGTTGGCCACATCCTGTACATCGATGACGATCAGGTCCCTCTTGTATCCCGCCACATACAGATGGCCATCGTAGTACTTCATTCCGTATGGAAGACCCGGTATGGTGATTCTGGATATGGTTATGAGGGTGTCTGCTCTGGATGCATCCAGTATTCGTATCTCGCTTCCATCTCCCGCGTAAATAACATCGTGGTCAGGATCGTATGCCACAGAAAGGCCGGCTGCTTCCGCAAGGACCGAAGCTGCTCTGACATTCAGCGAATCGGATGCCAGGGCCTTTCCGGTTCCGGCGCACAGGAACCCTATCGTGAGGATTACCGCTGATTTTCTCTTGAAATCCATGCTTCCGAAAGTATAAATGCAGTTGGTAGAGCAATTACATACCCGAAGGATAAGTTTTACGGTTTCCTGCGGACCGAATCCTGCGAAAGGGACCACCTGAACATGTGGAGGAAGTTCCACAGGGCCTTCAGAATGCCGAGCAGTGCAACCGCGATGAATGTCTCGGCTACCCGGCCCGCCAGCACCAGTATCATGATGAGGAAGATCCTCTCGTCCCTCTTCCCCGGAATCCAGGAAAGGGGTGGTATAATCCCGTATGGGTCCCTGCAGTAGGCCCCCCTGAATCTCTCCGAAACATAGCTGACCATAAGGGTGCCGAATACAGCCGCCATGACCCACAGCATCGTATGGGCGGAGGGCTTCAGGTGGAGAGAGAGGGCCAGGAGGAACAGGAAATCCACTACCCTGTCCAGGATGGAGTCCATCCACCCGCCCGCTCTGCTTTCCATGAGCCTGACCCTTGCGATTTCCCCATCCACACCGTCCAGTATGGAGTGGATCTGATAGAGGACGGCACCCGCAGGGGGATGGAATACCGCTGTCGCGGCCGCAATTATTCCCCCGATGAAGGATATGAGGGATGCGGCATTCGGTGTCAGGTGCTCCACGGTGGCGTATGTTATGAGATGGGAAATGGGCCTGTTTATGTGGCGGGAAATCCATCCATCCCCCTTCCCCTTCGTTGCATCTCTTATCAGGAGCCATGTGGCCTTTCTGATTTCCTGCGGTGTATCGACATCCATCCACACTTCCGCGCTGACCTCCAGGCATTCCGGATGGTATTCTTCCATGACCTTTGCGAGCGGAATTACCTCCTGCATCAGAAGGGATTCCGTTATGCGAAATACATCCGTGTTCAGAAAAAAGAGACCGGTGTCCGCCCCATCGTACTCTTCCAGTCCTTTGCCCACCGCCGCCACTCTGTTTCCGCGGCACTTTACCTTTGTTGCTTCCTGTATATCTATGTAAAGGGGATTCCTGTCCACAACTGCCGCCGGGGTGCCCCTGTAGAGTTCGAATGCTCTGGATATGAAGCCCGCGGAATATACATGATCCGCCATGGTAAGGGCGAATGGACCGTCCACATAGGGCTGGACCAGATGCAGGGAATATCCATTCTCCCTGTGGGGAGCGTCGTTGAGCACGATTTCCCATCTTATGCTTCCTGAGAAGTGCTTTTCCATGAATTCCCTGTAGGCCTTTTCGTTCCACCTGTTTGCCACTATGATGAAGTCCCCTATACCCCGATTTCTAAGGAGATGGACATTTCTGTAAAGGATTTCCCTCCCCCCTACCCTGATGAGGCCCTTGGGGATTCCGCCCATGCGTCTCGCGAGGCCGGATGCCAGAATGACCCCTTTCACAGTGGAAATTTTAACTCCCGGTAATGCCGAATTTTCGGGCGATTTCACCGGGAAGGGCGTCCCTGTTGTCTATGTTCACCTCCACCACAGGGAATTCCCTCCTTATCCTGGCCACCAGGGGATGGATGTTCTTCGAGGGAATAGTGGCCAGCACATCCACTTCTGCTTCTATAATCCTTTCTACGAGCCTCAGGAATTTCCTGGAGAGGAGCTCCATCTTTCCTATTTCGTCCACCAGTATTATCCGTTTTCCCCCGTGCAGGGCATCCCCAAGGAGGGGAATGACGATTTCCTCGAAGCTCCTGATGTCCACACCGTACTTTCCCACCCGGTGGGGACCTTCGAACCGGATATGGGCAAGGGGGGCCCTCTGCCCCCCGGTTGTTATAATCTCGAAGCCTGTCCTTCTGTCATTCTCTCTTGTCTCTTCTGTCCAGAATCCTGCAAAGCTGTCCGGATTTATAGAATACACCCTCTTCACTACAGTGGTTTTCCCCACTCCCGGCCTTCCCGTCAGGAAGAGCTTCATCGGATTTTCACGAACCTGTACACTTCCTGCCGGCCGTCGTACCTCAGCACCACGAATCCGCTCCGGGGAAGGACGAATAGTCTGTGTCCGCTTACTTCTCCTCGAAATACGGGAATCCTCTTTCCACTGCTGGTGTAAAGTTCCAGGGTCAGATTTCTGGCCGTTCCGTCTATCGCTATTCCGGAGGGAGTAATCCTCGCTGCGATGCGTGGAGATTCCGGTATGCTGGTGGAGGGGGCGGCAATGGTGTCAACCCTGTAGAAGACCGTATCGCCGGAATCGTATGCAGAACCATCCCCATTGGCTGCATTGCCGACGGTGTACATATACAGGGGACCGGCGTCGGATGAGGGGGCTGTCCAGCTGAACTGGAAGGAGAAGCTGTCGGTTGCATAGGGGGCTGATTGGTGCTCCACATAGGCCCCATCCACATTTACATTGCTTCCGGTTGCGGTGAAGTAGCCCTGTGCCAGATTGTTTTCGTCCTGAATTGTGGCCTGAAAGCCGAACCTGGCGCTCCCGCTTCGATAGACAGTTACGGTGATGTCGTATGTGGTTCCGGGTGTATAGCTGGCAGGCAGTCCGCTTATGACCAGTCTGGTGGTGGAATGAATCGCATAGCCGGGCCCATAGTGGCACGAAGAGCAGTACTGCTCTCCCGGGGGATTACCCGCATATCCGTTGGGTGGATTGCTCGAGTAGGCGAGCAAAATCAATGCTTCCATGATACACCTCCTTGTTTTCCTCGGGCTGCTCCAATTTTACACGAAATCCGGTGAGTTTGCATGTATAAAATTTCGTTGTTTTTATAAAAGTCTTGATATGCCTTGATTCTGGAGCGAATACCACTGTAAAATTGTGCCCGCCATGATGCTCCCGCTCCTTTCTGCATGGACGCTCGATTCCCTGATTTCCATTGCGCTTTCCTCTCCCGCTTTCGAATCCATAGAGCTGAGACGGGCCGCATGGACGGAGAGGGCTTACCAGTATGGAAGGCTGAGCAATCCCCTGCTCTCCCTGGAGGTGGAGGAGGGTGTCAGGGGGATCTTCCTGGAGCAGGAACTGGTCAGCCCGATGGTCATATCCGGGCAGAGGCGTCTGTGGGAAGCCGAGCGGGAACTCCTCGATGTGCAGATGCGGTCCGACAGCTTTGCGCTCATCATCGCGGTCAAAGCCCTTTACATCAGGGCCATATACACGAAGGAACTGGTGGAGATTACCCGCAGGACAGTCCTTAGAATCGATTCCCTCAGGAAAGTGGTCGAAAGGGGACACAGAGCAGGCCGGTTCCCCCTGACCCATGTCCTTGCCATGGAGTCCAGACTGAAGCATCATTCTTCCCTTCTCGAAATGCTCGAGTCGGAGTACAGGGCCTATCTCGGAAGACTATCCGCCCTGCTCGGGGTGAGGGTTGACACCCTTGCGGGCAGTCTCCGGATTCCTGACAACCTTAAAATGGTTTCCTTTTCTCC
>JALSOK010000051.1 GCA_026986535.1 Caldifarciminota bacterium | reverse complement strand
GATTTCGATAAGGACTTCATAGGAAAGGAGGCTGTCCTGAGGATTATGCAGGAAAAACCGGAGTACTATCGGGTCGGACTGAGGGCGGTTTCCAGGGGGATTCCCCGCCATGGGGATCCGGTGGAGGTGGACGGCGGGACTGTGGGGAATGTGACCAGCGGGACATTCTCCCCCGTTCTGAAGAAGGGAATTGCAATGGCTTATGTGAAGAGGGAGCATTCGAAGAGGGGCACCCTTTTGAGGGTGAAGAACATGGATTACGAAGTGGTAAAGATGCCCTTCGTGGAGGGCTCTGTAAAGAAGGCACCCCGGAAGAAATGATCCGCAATGGGGATTCGGAGCCTCCGGCTCCGCCTCTATCTGTTTGCCCTCTGTCCGAAGAGCTGGCCCGCCGGCTTCAGTGTACCATCCTCCCTGTATAGTCCGAAACTGTCCTCCACCTCATCCCTGAGCCTGTACCATACGAAGGCCTTTATGTTTCCCCTTCCTTCCACGGCCCACCCATCGAGGATGTCCAGCGCTATTTCCAGGTGCTTCATCTGCTCCTCCTCCCCTCCAGCATCCCCCCATCCGTATCCGCTCGAGACCCCGAACTCCGTTATCCAGATTTCCATATCCCGAATCCCGTACTCTTCCAGGATGTGGAAGATGCTCTCCAGTCCCTGCTGGAAGCACCACGGTGGGGAGAGGGGGTCCGATTCATTGCACTGGTCCGGATACTGGGCATATCCGTAGTGGGTGCTGTCCACCTCGTCGACCCTTGCATAGGGATGGACGCTCAGGGCATCCATTATTCCCCTGCCGGCATTGTGGTTCAGGAGAATCCGGAGGTATTGCGTATCTGCTGATGCCAGAGAGCCGCCGAGAATCCTGACATCGGGAAATGAGTCCTTCACGATTCGATAGGCGGAATCCAGCAGACCTGCATACTCTCCGGCCGCTTCCAGAGGGACCAGGACGAAAGTTCCCTCCCGCGGCTGCGCGTATGTGGGCCAGAATTCTATGCTGTTGGGCTCGTTCCACACCTCGAGGGCCAGGACATTACCCCTGTATGCTTCCGGAATTGAAGAGTAAAGGTGCAGGAGGGCGCGGGCGTAGTCCCCGTAGTGGGAGGGCAGTGGCGGGAAAGGAGGGTCGTTGTTTCCATTGGCCCAGGGGGGACTCTGAGCGAACATCAGGATCACCTGAATGCCCCTTCCGTGTGCCTCCATTACCCTTTCCCTCACCTCTTCCAGATATGTGGAATCGAACTGTCCGGGCTCCGGCTCCAGGGAGGCCCAGTCCACGGGTACCCTTATCACTCCGGCATTTATCCGGGCCGCCCTTTCGATATCCTGTATGTATTCGAGGGGAACCTCCTTTTCGGCTATGTGGACCCCCGGCAGGGGAAAGGCGATACCCTCCGCAGGGGCATCGGATATGGCCCTGCATCCTGCCATGGACATGGCCAGAAGGAAGAATGCGAATACTCTCACATTCAAAGTTTAGTCCGGGCGAATCTGCCCTTTATTTCGATTGTTTTATTCTGGAGATGAAGGCCTGCGGATTAAAATTTCTCCATGCCTTCTGCTCTGGAAATTGCCCGCATTCTGGATTCGACTGTGGAAGGGGCTGAGGATGCGGTGGTGGAAAGGGTGGCCCTTCCCGGAGATTCTGACAGGGGGTCTCTGGTTTTTCTCTCCGACAGGAAGATGGATTCCGATTTTCAGGCGGGTATCGTTATCTCCAGCTTCGAGCCCCGGAAAGTTCGATACGATGCCCTCATAAGGGTTTCCAGTGTAAGGCTGGCAATGGCCCGCGTTCTGCCGCTTTTCGACTGGCACAGGAGACCATCGGGCAGGATTTCCCGGAAGGCTTCCATCGGGAGAAATGTGGAAATAGGGGAGGGGACCGAGATAATGGACTTCGCCTATGTGGGGAATAATGTCCGAATTGGCAGGAATGTTCTCATATACCCGCATGTCTATGTGGGTGATAATGTGGAAATTGGAGACGACACCATCCTGTATCCCTCCGTTTATGTGGGGGAGAGGGTCTCCATCGGCAGGGGAGTGATCATTCATTCCGGAGCCCGTATAGGGGCCGATGGCTTCGGATACGAGCGCAGTGAAAGGGGATGGGAGAAGATACCCCAGATCGGAAGGGTGGTTATAGAGGACGATGTGGAGATAGGGGCCAATTCCACCATCGACAGGGCAACGATAGGCGAAACCCGCATAGGAAGGGGAACCAAAATAGATAATCTGGTCCAGATTGCCCACAATGTCAAAGTTGGGGAAAACAGCATGATTGTGGCACAGACCGGTATTGCAGGTTCCACCCGCATCGGCAGATGGGTAATTCTGGCCGGGCAGGTGGGGGTTGCGGATCATGTCCATGTCCCCGATGGTGTAATTGCCACTGCCAAAACGGGGCTCTCTGGCAGATTGAAGCCCAACACTGTTTACTCCTCGGGACTTCCCCAGATGGAGAGAACCACCTACCTGAGAGTCGTGGCCATCCTCAGAAGGCTCCCGGAGCTTTACGGAAAGATAAGGAAGATCATAGATGGTGGGAAGGATATCTGACCTCTGGAGAAGGTTGAAGAGGGAGAGGCCCGCGATAAAGCAGGTTGCACATCTCCTTTCCCGCACGGGAATCCATCCCAATGTCGTTACCCTCACTGGCTTTCTCCTTTCGTTGATTCCCCCGTTGTTCTATGCTTCGGGCAGGCCGGTGCTGGGGGCTGTTCTTCTGCTCTTTACCAGTGTTTTCGACTCAATAGATGGAACCCTGGCCCGCATGAGCGGAAGGGAAACCCGGTTCGGTGCATTTCTGGACTCGAGCCTGGACAGGTTTTCCGAGTTTGCCCTGTTCCTGGGCATTGCATACTACTTCAGGGGAGAACCGCTTAACCTGTTCCTCACCCTGATTGCGATGTTCGGGTCATTCATGGTGAGCTATACGCGGGCCCGGGCGGAGGGGCTGGATGAAGCTGTTGCCAGAGGAGAAGACAGCAGAATGAAGGTGGGGCCGATGGACAGGACCCTTCGCATCCTCTATATCTTCTTCATGTCCTTCCTGTGGAAGTACTACCCCCTTCTGATATCCATTTACATAGTTCTGGTCTATGTGACCGTTCTGCGGAGGATGTATGGATTTTTCAAAGTGGATTCTGGCAAAGCTGGTTAGGGGTTATATCTCCACCATAAGGCTCGAACGATACGGGGAGCTCAGGGAGAATGTATTTTACCTTTTCTGGCATGCGAAACTCCTCGTGGTTCCCAGAGTTCTGAGGGGAATTCGGGGCTCTGCCCTGGTTTCTCCGAGCAGGGATGGACAGTATGTGGCGGCTCTGGTCAGGGAATTCGGATTCGGTGTCATCGAGAGCTCCTACCGCAAGGAGCGCTTCAGGGGGGCTGTGGAGATGCTCAGGAGGTTTCAGAGGGGGGAGGCCATAGGTATAACTCCGGATGGGCCCATCGGTCCGCCGGGGGTAATAAAGAGGGAACTCTATCGCCTTCTGCACCGAATCGATGCCCCTGTGGGATTCGTGGGTATAGGGTACAGCCGCTTTTACCGGGCGAATTCGTGGGACAGGTTCCAGATACCCCTTCCCTTTTCCAGGGCCGTTGCCATGATCGAATACAGGAGGGGGAGCGAATTCTCCTCCCATGAGGATATGGGCCGGTTCCTGCATGAGGTGAACCTCAGGGCGGAGGCTCTTGTAAAAAAGTGAGTTCCCTTTAAAATTTAAGCGCTTTGATGGTGGTTTTTTCTGCATCCTGTTCAGGGAATGGGGCTTCGATTATCTGAGAAACCAGGGTCTTTCGTTCGTTTTCCCTGTGGCGGTGGACGGAAGATGGCTTCTGTCCCCGCCTTCCTATCCTCTAAAATTTATGCCTAATGAAGCTGTTGTATAATGTCCTGAGGCAGTATGTGGATTTTTCCCTTACCCCCTATGAATTGAGAGATTTTCTGGAAGATGCCGGAATAGAAGTGGAGGAATTCAGGGACCTGTCGGAGGGATTGAGGGGTAAGGTGTTCGCAGGATTGGTGGAGGAAATAATCAGGGAAGACGGGGAGCTTAAGGTCCTCAGGGTAAATGTCGGCCCTGTGGGGAATTTTCAGGTGGTGACCACATCCCCCGTACAGGTGGGGGACAGGGTGGTGTATGCGGCTGTGGGGACTGTGCTCCCCGATGGGACCGAGATTCGCAAGAGGGAAATAAGGGGCTATGCTTCCGAAGGGATGCTCCTGTCCGAAGAGGAGCTGGGTCTGGCCGACAGGAGCGGGGAGATCATAAGGCACCTTCCTCCGGAGCTTCCCCCCGGTTCGGATCCCCTTTCCTATCTGCGCCTCAACGATTTCCTCTACGACCTGTATATAACTCCCAATCGCCCCGATCTGCTGGGAGTCATCGGAATTGCTTATGAGGTGGCATTCCTGCATGGCGGAGAGGTGCACCTGCCGGATATCTTTGACGGCAGGGATGGGGATTTCCGCTTTCCGATAGAGATTCTGGATGAGGAGGGATGCCCCAGATACACGGGAAGGGTGATCAAAAATGTGAAGGTGGGGCGGTCCCCCGACTGGCTTCGATATACTCTGAACCTGGTGGGCTTCAGGGACATAAACAACATCGTGGACATCACCAATTATGTCCTATGGGAGACGGGACATCCCCTCCACGCCTTTGACCTGGATAAACTGAACGGCAGGATAGTGGTGAGGAGGGCCGCAAAGGGGGAGAGGATATTGACCCTGGATGGTGTGGAGAGACAGCTTGATGAGGATATTCTGGTGATAGCCGATGCGGAGGTGCCCGTGGCTGTGGCCGGTGTCATAGGAGGGGAGCTCTCTTCTGTGGGGGATGAGACCGAAAATATCCTTCTGGAGAGCGCTTACTTCCACCCGCCCCTGATAGCCAGAGCGAGCAGAAAGTTGAAGGTAAAGACTGAATCCTCCCGGCGCTTCGAAAGGGGTGCCGATGTGGAAATGGCTCCTTTTGCAAGCCACAGGGCCACCCATTTGCTCAGGTGGCTGGCAGGAGGTCAGAGCGGACCCCTGATGGATGTATATCCCCGCAGAATCGAAAGGCGAATCGTACAGGTTGACCCTGAAAGGATCGTGAAGTTCCTGGGAAGCGATGGGATAAACAGCGAGACTGTCAGGGAAACCCTCAACCGGATGGGGGCAAAGGAGGTGGAGCCCTGGAAATTCGAAATACCTTCCCGCAGAAGGGATATAGAGACCTGGCAGGACATATCGGAGGAGGTGGCGAAGCTGGCCGGCTACTCCTCCATCCCCGATGATTTTACTGCTCTGATAAGGGATGTGGGCGACAGGGGCAGGACCATCTACGAGGATGCGGTTGATTTTCTGACCGGAAGGGGATATTACGAGGCCAGAACCTACTCCTTTATTTCCCCCGATAAGGCGGAGAAATTCTATCCCGAACCCATCAGGCTCGCCAATCCTCTGTCGGAGGAGCTTTCCACCCTCCGCCCCTATGTTATATCCTCCCTCCTTATGGCCCTTTCGGAGAATCTGCGAAAGAGCCTGATCGGGGCCCGTCTGGTGGAGTGGGGCAGTGCTTTCAGGGACGGGGAGAGGGTGGAGATGGGAATGGTTCTTGGCGGGCGGAGGCGTCCCCAGTACGGACAGCCCGAAAGGTACGATTACTTCGACCTCAAGGGAGATGTGGAAGCCCTCCTCGAATACATGGGACTGGACTACCGGTTCGAACCCGCAGAATATCCCTTCTTCCGAATCGGTGCCCGGATACTGTCCGGTGGGAGGGAAATCGGATTCATAGGGGAAATAAAGAGGAGCATCGCCAGGCTGTACGACATCAAGCAGACCGTCTATGCGGCCAGTCTTTCCCTGGAGGGCAGGCCGGAGTCCGCGCTGAGGGACATACCCAGATTTCCTCCTGTCTTCAGGGATGTTTCCTTCATTGCGAAGTCGGATGTGCCTTACTCCGAAATTGAGAAAATCGTCAGCGAAATAGCCGGGAATATTCCCTATCTCGATGAGGTGGTTCTCATCGACCGGTACGAGGGGGAGCCCATAGGGGAGGGATTCGTCAGTTATACTTTCAGGTTGAAATTCGTCTCCCATGAGAAGAGCCTGACGGATGAGGAAGTGGCAGAAGCATTTGAGAAATTCGTCGAGGCTTTGAAATCGAGAGGTTTAAAATTGAGGAGTTAGAGCAATGGAGAATCTGAATCCGGGAATAGGTGGGCTGGAGCAACAGCACGAGGATGAGATTAGAAGGATAGACGAGATACTGGACAGGGTGGGGGAGAGGCTCCAGAAATTGTCTCAGGAAAACGAGCGGCTGAGGGAGGAGCTCAGGAGGAAGGAGCAGGAGATCGAGGACCTGAAGACGCGGGCTGTGTCCAATCGTACACTGGAGGAAGAGAATAAGTTGCTGAAGTTGAAGGTGGAGAGACTGGAGCAGGAAAATTCGAGGTTGCTGGAGCTCATTCGCAGACTGGAAACCCGTATAAGGGAGATAAGGGAGAAGATGGAGCTACTGGAATGAGCGAAAAGGACCTGGAAAAGGTTCCCATAAGCGTGAAGCTCCTGGGAATTACGCATACCTTTTACATAAGGCTGAACAGCGATGAGGATAAAAAGAAGTTCCTGATGGACATAGAGAACATAAAGGAGATTATTTCCAACACGGAGAGCTATGTGGCGAAGAATTCCAGGGGCTTTACCCGGGATAAGAAACTCGCTATCCTTATTTTTTTGCTGGCATGGCAGTTGCTCCGGGAGAAGGAAAAAGTGAAGGCGATGCAGGATAAGATGAGAAGTCTCGAAATGTTGATGGAGCTCATGGAAAAAACGGAACAGAAGAGGTAGCTCATGGAGTATGTGAACAAAGGGAGGTCTGGACATGACAACAATTATCGTTTCTATCGTTGTGGCTGTGGTTTCCCTGGGAATAGGTCTGCTTCTGGGAAGGAAGCAGGCGGACAGGATTATACAGGCTTTTATAAGGGAGCAGGAGGCTGCTGAGCGGGATGCCCGTTCTATTCTTGAGAAGGCGGAGCGGGAAGCCGAGGGGAAGAAGAAAGAAGCGGAGAAGTACCTGAGGGAGGCCCAGAGAAAAGCGGAAGAGATCATCAAGAAGGCTGAGAAGGAAGCCCGGGAGATAATCTACGCTGAAAGGCGCAGGCTCGAATCGGAAATATACAGGGAGCGGAGGGAGTTAGACAGGGAGCGCCGCAAACTGGAAGAGCTCCAGATTGCTCTGGAGAAGAAGTCGGAGCAGCTCGACAGAAGGGAGTCTATCCTGAAGAACAAGGAGAGGGAACTCAACGAGAGGGAGAGGGCCATATCCATCAAGGAGAGGACTGTCGAGGAGAGGCTCGAGGAAATCACAAGGAAGCTGGAAGAGATTGCGGGAATGACGCGGCAGGAGGCCCGGGCGGAATTGATGAAGAGTGTGGAGATACAGGCCCGGTACGAAGCCGCCCAGCTGGCCCACAAGATCAGGGAAGAAGCCAAGGAGAAGGCGGAGCGGGAGGCGAAGGAAATCATAGCACAGGCTATACAGAGGTGTGCCAGCGAGCAGACAGCTGAAATCACCACAACGGTGGTGGAACTCCCATCGGATGATGTTAAGGGAAGAATCATAGGAAGGGAGGGTAGGAATATAAGGGCTTTCGAGCAGGCCACCGGGGTAGAGGTTATAATAGACGATACTCCGGAGATCATAGTCCTTTCCTCCTTCGATCCCATAAGGAGGGAAAAGGCCCGCCTGGCGATGGAGGAGCTTATAAGGGACGGAAGGATTCATCCCGCCCGCATAGAGGAGGTGGTGCAGAAGATAGACGAGACCTTCGACCAGCATATAAGGAAGATCGGGGAAGAGGCGATACTGAAGCTGGGTCTCTCGGGATTCCATCCCGATATGATTTACTACATTGGCAAGATGAACTTCAGGACCAGCTACGGGCAGAACCTCCTCGAACACTCCATAGAGACTGCGAAGCTGGCTGCGATAATGGCCTCCGAGCTGGGACTCAATCCGGATATCGCCAAGAGGGCGGCTCTGCTCCATGATATAGGAAAGGTGATGGAGGAGGAAGGTCCCCATGCCCTCCTGGGAGCCCAGCTGGCCAAGAGGCTGGGTGAGAATGACATAGTGGTCAACGCAATCGCGTCTCACCATGGAGATGTAGAGCCCATGAGCCCCTATGCCCCCATAGTGGCCGCGGCGGATGCCATCAGTGGTTCCAGACCCGGAGCCAGAAGGGAGAGTCTGGAAGCCTACATCCGGAGAATACAGAAGCTGGAGGAAATAGCCTATGAGCACAAGGGGGTTGAGAAGGCATTTGCCATACAGGCTGGAAGGGAGATAAGGGTGATAGTGGATGCCCGAAAGGTGTCGGATGCGGAGGCCCACGAAATCGCCAAGAACATATCCAGGCGCATAGAGGAGGAGATGCAGTATCCAGGCCAGATAAAGGTCATAGTGATCAGGGAAGTGAGGGCTGTTGAATATGCAAGGTAAGGCAGTGGTATTTCTCCACGCCTTCCCCCTCAGCGGGGAGATGTGGGAAGAGCAGAGGAAATTTCTGGAGGAGAAGGGTTATACTGTCTATGCACCCACCTATCCGGGATTCGGCGGCTTCGAGGATATGGGATTCAGGACCATATGCGAGTATGCGGACTGGGTGAAGGAGTATCTTCATCACAGGGGGGTGAGCGATGCCACCTTCGTGGGGCTTTCTATGGGAGGATATGTCCTCCTTGCCCTCATGGAAATATACCCCGGTATGGTGAGGGGGGCTGTCCTCTCCAATACGAAATCCACGGCCGACACCCCGGAAGCCCGCAAAAGGCGATACGAACTCGTGGATAGACTGGAGAAGGAGAGGAGCATCGATTTCCTCATAGACGATATGCTGGACAGGCTCTTTTACAGGAAGGAGGAGCATATCATCAGCAGGGCCCGCTACCTCATGAGTTTGGCCAGCGTAGAGGGGGTGAAGTCCGCCCTCCTTTCCATGGCGGCCCGGAAGGACAGGACATCCATCCTTCAGAGCGACATTCCCAAACTCATGATAGGCTCCGACAGGGATGTATTCTCCACTCCCAGGGACATAGAGCACATGTTCGAAAATGCCCGCAATGCCACCCTTTACATGTTTGAGGATGTGGGCCACATATCCAGCATGGAAGCGCCCCACATGTACAATCGGGTCCTCTATGACTGGTTAACCTCCATCCGGTAGATTTTATAATTTCCCCATGCTGTTTCTCTTCCTTTCCCGGATAGTGATGCCCGCGGGGGGCGTTTACACTGCTGGCGAACCATTTCCATATTCCCATCCCCTTTCGTATGTTAAGACGAGGATTCTCGCCCAATCCATCGCGAAGTACGGATCCTATCTTCTGGTCCATTCGGGAAGGGCCGTTTATTTCTACAATCCCGTGCGCATGACCTTCGACTCTGTGGTAATCCTCAAGAAGGCTCCCCGCTATATCACTGTGGAGAAGAAAGGAGGAAGCGAAAGAATCGTTGCTTACTTTTCCTCGAAGGAGCCCCGCTTCGATGGGTGGCTCTATGCGGGAGTCGGGGAATTCCTTCCCCGTTCCAGTTCCAGTGTCGAATATGTGGGACTGTGCGGGAATCTTCCGGTTCTCCGGCGCTGTGCGCCTCCGGAGGATACCGTTCTGTTCGGGGGGCTTAAGTACTATCTTCGGGGGGATACCCTCATGGTTTCCTATCGGGTCGATACTGCATCCAGGATGTTAATACCAGTAAGGACTCCCGGTCTTGTCTCCTTCCTCTCGCGGGATACCATATACACTTACGACGGCAGGATTATGGTGAAATCCGATAGTGGATTCGAGCAGGTCTCGGAGGTGGGCATCTTTGGATATGCATACCGCTCCGGGGATTTTACGGTAGTATGGAATTTAAAAGATAGCCTTTACTATATAGACGGGAAGTCGAATGTGGTGAAGGTGCAGATGGGTCAGCCTGTGGGGGAAGTCCGCTTTGATCTCGAGGGGCGGGTCAGGTGGTGTCCCGGTGCGGTGGATAAGTGCCGCCTCGTTTACAGCTCTCCCTTCGTTGCATTCCCCTCCACTGTGGATTACGATGGGGATGGGCAGGAAGATATACTGATTTCCCTGCCCGATGGAAGGGTGGTCTTTCTGAAAGGACCCCTTATGGAGGAATATGCGTCCTATTCCCCTTCCACTTCCATTTACCGCAGATTCGTACCGGCGGAGGGGTTGCCCGCTGTGGTCTTTTATGAGCCCGAAAGGTCTCCCTTCTCAGCGCTCCTGGACACTGTTATGCCCATCTGGAGGGATGAACTTATCTTCGTTATAACCCATTCCACGGCCGATTATACGACCGCTCTTCTGGAACGGGGATTCGGGTATATAATGGGTTTCTTCGAGGACCTGAGGATGGTGGATGACAGGATTAAATTCGCCGATATAGTGGATCTGCCCGATGGAAGAAGCACCCTGGTCCTCAACCGGAGGGACACCATCGCTCCCGAAATCTACTATCGATTCGTCATACATCCGAGAATCATATACGAAATGCCCATTTTCGAGAATTACAGGCAGTATTTCATAAGGAATCGGGTCGCGGGAAAGACGGTTCTGGATGTGGTGGCGGCGGACACCGCTGTGATGGATGCTGTGAGCCACTTTTACGACTGGATGCATGGATTTATGAGCTTCGGCTATACCACCAACGACCTGGACCCTGTGGAAATCTATAATAAGGCGTATGGTTCGTGCGGGGAGCACTCTATTTTGGCTGCCGCTCTTCTGAGGACTGTTCTGATTCCCACCTATGTGGTGGCAGATATGGGGGAGGACCATCAGTGGAATGAGTTCTACGATGGGACCAGGTGGGTTCACCTGGATGTGACCCAGCCGAAGGACAGGGCCATCGATCATCCCATTTACTCTTCGGAGAAACTTGGAAACAAGACCTATGTGAGTGCGGTTCTCGGTGTGGCGCCCGAGGGAAGGTTCTTCGATGTTACGGGTCATGGATACACGGACCTGGGCAGACTTGTGGTTCAGGTGGTGGATACCGCCGGAAATCCTGTCCCCATGGCCCTTGTGCTCCTGAGGAGCCACTGGAGGGGTGGGAACAGACCCGCAGTATGGAAGCTGACCGACTTCGAAGGCATTGCCGACTTCTCCGTCGGGGAGATCGACAGGGGATATACGGTGGAGGTGTTTTCTCACTACGGTGGTGGTGGATTGAGCAATGTTATGGTCAGGGAGGGCGATAGCACCTTCGTTCGGGTAGTAATTCTCAGTAGCGTTCCCTCTGCCCTCTTCGAAGAGGACAGCGCCCGATACTCTGCTGTGATTATGCATAGAAACATTCGCTTCAGGGATGCCATCTTCACAGCCATTCCCCTGCCGGGGAAACCCCGCTCCAATCCATTCAGGGGGATTTATATGGTGCGCGATGCCGGGCGACCGCTTCCATCCGAAACCGCCCCCATGGGGGATACCCTGAGGCTTTCGAGGGGATACCATGTTCTGGAGGGAAGGGTCCATCAGGATTCTCCGCAGGGGGCTGACGGTTCCTGGAATGTGCTCATAGAGGTGAAGGATACGCTTCCATTCCTCTTCTTCAGGACATGGAGCGATGAGAAGGGGCTGGACATAGATGTCTTCCTGAAAAGGCTTCCCGACGGGAAGGTGATTGCCAGTTCGGGGGGTCCCGATGCCTCTGAACAGATTTACAGGAGCAATCTGGAACCGGGCGTATATTTGATTACGGTCAAGGGCTGGAGGGTGAGGGGAAAGGGTCTCTTCAGGGCGGTGCTGGAATTCTGATGGGAGCATGGGGTTGACCTGTGCTCTCGGGGTTTATACTTTTCCCACTGCCGTCGTCAGGGAAGAGGGGTGAAAAGCCCCCGCTGCCCCGGCAGCCGTGATGGGCGAAAGGGGAGGCCATCGAAGGGCCACTGTCCGCTTCGGTCGTGTGGCTGGGCGGATGGGAAGGCCGGTCTCCCTGCCCTGAGCCGGAAGACCTGGCGGCAGGTTTCATCTCACCCCTACCGGGGTCTGGGGGTGGGGAAGGGGAATCGGCATGATTTTCTTTCTGCTGACGGGTGATGTTGTCAGGCTGAATGAAGTGGTCGTATCCGCGCAGAGGGATAGCATTGTATTAACAGGCGACAGCATCAATTCGACGGATTTGCGTCAGAGCATTCTGCTTCAGCCCTCCTCCATGCTGAGGGAACTGGGAAACAGGTATGTTCTTTCCATAAGGGGGCTGGAGGACAGGCAGAATACCCTGTACCTGGAGGGTGTTGCTCTGGACAATCCCGTGTGGGGTTATGCCTTCGCGAATCTGGTTTACCCTGCCCTCCTGTCGCAATTCTCCATCCATCCTTCCGATTATTCTGCGAGCCTTTTCCTGAGAAGGGCTGGATTTATATCGCTGGAGGCGGGAACCTATGGAAGGGTCGGGCTGGCTTATTCCAGCGGGGTATGGGGATGGGGTTTTCTCAGCGACGATAATGCATATCCTTATGAGGATCCTTTCGGGAGGCGGTACATCAGGCGGAACAACTACGAGCGGATATTCAATGCATTTTACAGGGGAGGGGACCTTTTTCTCTTTGCCTATGGGGGGAGCATGGGTATGCCCCTGAGGGGCTATGGCGGGGAGGGGGACGACAGGGAGTATCAGGGGGGGATTCTCTTCAGGAAAAAGGCCCTGAGTGGTGCATTATACTACTACAGATACAACGGGGAAACCCCCGTCCTTTCCTACAGGGTGAGCCATTCCTCCGGGGGGCTGGAGGGGTGGGGAAGGAGGGGGAGGATTTATGGGACTGTGGGAAGGAGTTTTTCGGGATGGGAGATTCTCGGGGGTGTTTCGGTTTCCTTCGATGGCTCTTTCCTTCCCCTGTACAGGCTCCATGGCGTCCGGGAAAGGGGGGTGTTTTACTGGGAATTGCTGGTCAGGGACAGGCTTCCCAATCTCTCCGAACTCTACTTCTATGGGCCCCTCGCGAGGGGGAATCCATCCCTTCTTCCGGAGCATTTTATCTCCCTTGAATCGGGCATCAATGGAAGTGCGGAGGGATGGTGGGTGAAGGGGGATCTGTTTCTGACGGGAGTTGTGCTGCCGATATTCTGGGAGCCCTCCGATTCCGTATGGATGCCCCGGAATGGGGATTATCTAATGCTGGGGGGTCTGGAATTTCTGGCAAGGAGCAGATATTTGGGTTTTTCCTTCTCCTGGGTTCTCAACAGGCTGAATGGAAGCATGGTCCTTCCATACAGACCTCAGGTCATCTCATCCTTTTACTTTCGCATTCCCCTCGAATCCTTCGAAATACGGATGGATGGTACATACTACGGCTCCCGTCCCACCTATTTTTCCCCCTCGAGCCGGCACCTGCCGCCCGCCCTCTTTGTCAATATGCATCTGGCATTCCGTCTGGATTACGGTACCCTGTTCGTTCACCTGAACAACCTCCTGGACAAAAACTGGGAGCTTATATCCGGATATCCCACCGAACCCTTTTCGGTGTCGGTGGTCTTCAGGAGGGAATGGAGGTGAGGATATGGGATTGATTTTTATGGTTCTGGGATTTGACAGGTGGGCGGATTCCGTTCTGATATTCGCCCATGGGGATGGGCAGTGGTTCGGTCAGGGGGAATATCCGGCCGTGGTCCTCGGTGCTCCCGACACTTCGGCGGATCCCCTTACCCCTTCGCTGGATGTGCTGTCCCTCGGGCAGTTTGGTTTCATCATATTGCAGTTCAGGGATAATGTGGTGGTGGATGGTCCAGGTGATGACCTGGTAATCTTCGAGAATTCATTCATTACATCGGTGGATTCGGGTGATACCAGTGTCTTTGCGGAGCCGGCCTATGTTTTCCTCTCCAGGGACGGGAGGTTCTTCTTTCTTTATCCCTTCGACACATCCGATAGCAATCCCTACAACTGGACAGGCCTCGCGGGAATAAAGCCCACCAACTATGGGGCCGATACCTCGAATCCGGATGTGTGGATGGGGGATAGGTTCGACATCTCCCTGGTGGGCCTCGATACAGTTCGATTCGTACTTATTGCCGATGCCGTTGACCTTTGCCCCTCCTCCCTGTGCAGTGGTTTCGACCTCGATGCCGCGGGCTGTCTGAACTGTGCATACGGAACATTCGAAGATTCCCTCCGGTTTCCCGTGATGGCGGCCGGATTCGGTGCGGATACTTCCCTCTACACTTCTCTGCTTTCTGTGGATGGAGTATATACGCCCCTGGGGTACGAAGGGCTGGTGATATACAGGCTGGAGAATGGGGTGCCCAATGTCGATGGCTACGATTTGCAGGTTCGGGCAACGGATTCCGTCAGATTGTTCGGAGGTCTGGAGGGATTCATGAATGCATTCTACGGGAACTCTTTGCCGTTTTCTTATGGGGAGATCGATTCTCTTCTTTCCCGCGATGTACAGCCCCCTTTTTACCTGTCCGATACTGTGTATCTGCTGGGTGTGAGGTCGGTGGCCGGTTCCGGGGTGGATGGGGTGGTGTCCGGACCGGCCGGACGGGATGAAAATTGGTTCCCAGAGGATGGGGAGGTGGTCGAGATATACAGTGCGGCGGGAAAGTTGCTCTACAGGGGTGAATTCGGCCTCTTCCGGGGCGATGGGCTGTTCATAGTGAGGGGCAGGGAACGGGTGGCAAAAGTGCTGAAAAAAAGGAGGTGATATCATGGTCAGTGTGGTTCTTGGATATGTGTATGTTCTTGGGGGAGCCAGCGAGCAGCTCTACCTGCTGGATGAGACCACCGGTCAGGTGGTGGATAGCCTGTATGTGGGTAGCACGGGCGATGTTCCCAATTTCGTCTATCTGCCCGGCAGAAATCTGACCGCAGGCGGCCAGGTGGGTATAGTGATAAACTCGGGTGGATTCTATGGTTATCCTTCTCTGGTCTACTTC
>JALSOK010000050.1 GCA_026986535.1 Caldifarciminota bacterium | reverse complement strand
AAAAAGCTTATACTCTCTGAACTGAAATCCGTACCAAAAATTGGACAAGAGTGGTAAGGGGCAACCCCTTACCACAAAATTATGAAACGAACAATTGAAAAAATCTTAAAGAAAATAGGGTTCCCGAAGGAACCCTCAAAATGGAACGCTACCAAAATTATACACCTCCTGATAGCCTCCAGAACCCCCCGCATAGGACAGCTGGCAATAGAAGCCGCCAGAATGTGGAACACCAGACCGGAAACAGCCTACAAGGGCATATACAGATACCTCCAGAAGCATGATCCACAGGATTACCTCATCCTCATGGCAGGAGCAGTTCACAGAAAGAGGGTAATTTTCCTCTGCTACCATTCATCAGCAGGCCAGAAGCCAAAACCAGATAATAATGGAAGCAATAGATGAGGTCAACAGGATGTATCCCTACAGCATCCTGCTCATGGACAGGGGCTTTGCCTCAGAGAATATCCTCTCCTTCCTCGTGTCCAGAGGCATAAGGTTCATAGTAAGGCTCAGAAGGGGAACATCCATAATGGTGGGAGAGCAAAGATTACTGCTCGAGTGCATGGAACCGGGCAAAATAGTGGTCTGCAGAAATGCCCTGTATGGGGGAAAGGTCAGGGTTCATATAGTGGGATACAGGCGCTCTGCAGTGGAGGAGACTATATGGCTTGCTCTGAGCGATGGTGTGAATATAAACTCCTCTGTGAAGGTATATCTGAAAAGGTTCCATGTGGAGAATGCTTTCAGGGATTTGAAAAGTGGGTTTATGCTCGAGAAGGTTATGCTCAGGGATGTCCGGATTCTTCAGAGGTTCCTCGCTCTGCTGTTTATGGCTTATATCATCTCCTTCATGGCAGGTGTGCTCATGAGAGAAAGGTTCTTTTCTTCCTCCGGACGCTATGGAAGGTTTGGTCCGCTGTTCCTGTTTTTCAATTTCTTCCGTCTGCTTCCTCTAAGAGATAGAACCCTTCCGCTCTCCCTCCTCCCAGAACAATTCCATGGACCCCACTTAGACGGTGTCCAATTTTTTGTCAGGAGGTGAGTCTATACTTGGGAAATGTTTTCAGGAGGAGCTTTATAATTTGGAGACAGGGGGTTCGATGGGTTGAGACTTCCCGCTTTGGAGGTTATAACTGCTGGCAGGGGGAAAATCTTCCAGAGGCAGTATGTAGAAACTGTCCTCAGTGTGGTGGGAAAAGCTATGTCCCTACCCTGGAAAAAGGGTATCACCGCGCTCAGGCATCTATCCATGCTGGGTCCACCGCTTTCTATGGGGAAACCGAGTTACCTGCTCTGCTCCCGGCATGTATGATGCTTTTATCACTCTGAGTATTTGGTCATCGCTTAAAATCCATGGAAAGGGGGGCATTTAAACTTTGTCATGCCCTGGAGAAAATTGTTGCCCGTTGCCATCGGCATAGCACTTGCGGGATGTGGGGGTGGGGGTCAGAAGATCATAAACGGTGCCGGCTCCTCCTTCGTATATCCACTTCTCTCGCAGTGGACCAGCGACTACAGTAAAGCGACCGGAATCCGCATCAACTATCAGTCCATCGGCTCGGGAGGAGGGATAAGGCAGGTTTCTGCGAGAACGGTGGACTTCGGGGCCAGCGATGCTCCCCTTACACCCCACGAGCTGGATTCTCTGAAACTATTTCAGTTCCCCATCATAGTGGGAGGGGTTGTCCCCGTCGTGAATGTGCCGGGTGTGGAAAAGGGACACCTTAAGCTCTCTTCTCGCCTCGTGTGCGATATATTTATGGGAAAGATAACCCGCTGGAACGACCCCGCCCTCAGAAAGCTCAATCCCGACTTAAACCTCCCGGATATGGAAATAACCGTGGTGCACAGGTCCGACGGGTCCGGAACCACCTGGCTGTGGACCAACTATCTGAGCAAAGCGTGCCCCGAGTGGAAGGAAAGGGTGGGGTACGGGAAGAGCGTCAGGTGGCCCACCGGAATCGGAGCCAAGGGAAATGAAGGGGTGGCCAACTATGTGAAGCAGAACACCGGAACGATAGGATATGTGGAGTTCGCATACGCCGTGCAGAACAGTCTGGTCTATGCCCTCCTGGAAAACAAGGCGGGCAACTTCGTGGAGCCATCAGTTGAGGCCTTCCGTGCCGCCACAGCCAGTGCCAGCTGGGACCCGGGCACCCACTTCTATCAGATCCTGACATGGCAGGACGGGGATAAATCATGGCCTGTGGTGGGAGCGGTCTTCATTCTCCTTCCCAGGGAGAAGAAGGAGACCAATCGGATGATACTGGACTTCTTCGGATGGGCATTCGACAACGGGGACGACGCGGCACTCAATCTGCACTATGTTCCCCTTCCCATGCAGGTAAAGGACCTGATCCGGGGATACTGGAAGGAAGTGGTTCTCAGATAGGGGGTCGTTCCCCCTGTATCATTCGAAGGTCCCTTCCCCTTCCTTCTTCTTCTCCGCCTTCCTCTTGAGGATCTTGAGGCGGAACTTATCCTCCCTCTCCCTGTCCTCCAGCACCTGACTTATGAACTTCACCTGCTCCTGAAGTTCGGGGATGAGCTTCTGCTCGAGGGCATTGACACGCCTGTTGGTCTTTCTTATCTCCTCGCCGAACTTCTTGAGCTTGTACTCCAGGGGAATAACTTTCAAAACTGTATCTATGGCCTTCTCGAAGCTATCGGCAGTCAGGGTTATACGGGAGGTAACGGACAGGGGAATGAAGCCCTTTTCAGTAAGGCTCCTTATGATATTCCCATACTTGAATTCCGTTACTCGAACACCCCATGCCCTCCTGGGAAGGATCTCTATCTCCAGACGACGACCCGAACTGAGCGCCGCCGACTCGAGGGCTTCCATACCATCGATTCCAATGGTAATCATGAGGATATTGACGCTCCTCTTCATCTCCTCTTCCAGCTTCTTCCTTTCCCTTACCACATCTCCCAGGAGCTTGCGGAATTCGTTCATCAGGGCATCGCGCTTGTTCTTGAGGAGACTGGCTCCCTGAGTCGCCATCTTTATCTGGCGCTTGAGGTTCAGAAGGTTCATCCGTGTGGGGCTTACCTGCTGCATGGTCTTTAAATTTTAAAGGGAGCCGGATGCGTACTCCTCGAAGGCCTCTATGAGCTCTCCGGCATCTATGGTGGAGATGACCGGCTTTCCAACATCCTCTATGAGGACCACCCGTATGCTGGACCTGTAGAACCTGTCCAGATATGCCACCTCCTCCCTGAGGCGGTCCATGGGCAGTTCCCCGATGGTAAAATCTATGGAATACAGCCCATACAGAGCCTCCACCCTCTCTATTATGTCCGGATTCTTCAGTATTCCCTTCTTCAGGCTCATATTTAGGATAATCCTCAAACCAATCGCCAGGGCTCTGGAATAGGGGATACCCGTCACATCCTGAAGAATGGATGACACCACCCACCCGAACTTGATGAACCTGCGCTCCCTCCATCCGTAGGTGTCCCTGTGAATAAATGCCAGCTTTGCAAGGGCGGTGGACCTGATGAGATGCTCCAGGGATGGCAGATACATATCCCTTATGCGCTGTGTATCCCTCTCCAGAGTTTCGAGGATTTCCCCATCGTTGAGAAGGCCGAATTTGATGGCGGTCACCAGCGAATTGTAGAATTCCTGCTCCCCAAGGGAAAGGAGGAATACGGGGTCCATCAGGATGAATCGGGGATAATAGCTGGTCCCCAGCACATTCTTCATTCCATTGAGGTTGAGCATGTTGGACCCACCGATTGCCACTTCCACCTGGGCAGTGAATGTGGTGGGAACCAGTACGAGATGCATCCCCCCCTGAAAAGTGGATGTGGCAAATCCCGTGAGGTCCATGGAGCCCCCGCCCCCGAGCGCCACTATCGGAGTGTACTTGGATACGCTCCTCTTTATGAACTCCTTCCAGATTTCCCTTGCCTTCTCCAGGGTTTTGACGCTCTGATTATCGGGCAGGTAGAGGACATCGTAGGGCATATTGAAGTTGCCCATAACATCGAGGGCCCACTTGAAGTGTATAAGAAACAGCCTCTTGAAAGTGATGAAGAAAGCATCGTCGAACCCCTCCATCCGGAGGATTTCGGAAAACTCCTTGAAGGAATTGATGCCGAGATAAATCTTCTCCCCGTTGCTGTATATGAGGGCATGATCCGAGCGCAGTATGCGGGTTATCATTATGGCCACTTCCCTGTCGGAAAAACCCTCCGTGGGCACATTGTACATATAGGGAAGAAGCCCCTCCACCTCCCTGTTCAGGTCCTGAAGGCTTTTGATCTTCAATATCGGATGGGCAACGGGGTCCTCCTGTATGCTCTTCTCCAGGGTCTCCGTGGTGGAGCTCAGGAAAACGGGAATAATGCCATTCTCCCTCAAAATATGCAGCTCGTTTATGGATGGAAGGAGGTCCGAGCTCAGGAGTATAACCCCCGCTCCCGGATTCCTGACCAGGTCAATTTCCTGCATGCGGAATTCGTTCAGCAGGTTGTTCTCTATGATTTCCAGCATGCTCCTGTGCATGCGGGATTCCACTTCCTTCTGAAGGTCCACGACCTTCCACCCGAGCCACCTGTGGAGATATTCGGCAACACGATGCTTATGGGAACCCGGAAGTCCGCATATAAATACACCCCTGACCTTCATCTTACCACCACCAGTTTCTTCCTGTAAATCTTCCTCACGCCGTTGCTCTCAAGTTTAAGGACAGCCATATAAAGACCGCTTCCGAGCACTGCGTTTTCCCATGCTATGGAGTTGAATCCGGCATTTACAGTGAAGGGGGCGGATGAGTAGACCAGGTTTCCATTCATATCGTAAAGAAGCACCTTTCCCGTGGCCGGAGCCGTGGACACGAAAGTGAAGTACAGGTCCCCACCCCTGAAGGGAACAGGATACAGCAGGAAATCGGAAACCTCCAGCATATTGCTGGCAAAGTAGAGCACATAATCCCTCGTGGAGATGTTGTCATAGTTATCCCATGCCCTTATGGTTATCCTGTGCCATCCCTGCTCCCGCGTAAGGTCATACCTGAGGAGGGCTTCCCCCTCCGTATAGGAATTCTCATAATAGGTGAAGGACTGGGTGAGGGTCCACCGGGGCTGTCCATCCACATAAACCTCTATATCCCTCTGCCCTGGGGAAAGATAAATGCCATTTTCGTCCGAAAGGATTATCCGGAAAGTGCCCACGGGGGAAAAGGACATGCTGTCCACCACCTCCCTGCCTCCGAACATCATGCGAATAGAGGGGCCGGTGGTATCCTGTGCAATCTTCCCGGGGTCGAAAGCCACGGATATGGAATCCCTGCCCTTAACCCCACCCCTGTACAGAGATCTGACCTTAAGTTTCCTGGCCACGGGGGTATTCTTGGGGATTATGGCCCGCAGGGAATCGGAGTACAGGGGGGCCCGGAAGAAAGTCCTGTCCTCCCCCATGTAGGTATAGGTGTAGGAGCAGTTGGTAACCGTTATGCTGTCCGGAACAAATCCGATGGTGGAGAAATACTGTCCGGATGTTCCCAGGTACGCTGAATAAAGGGCCCCCACATAGGCGGTATCGGGAGCCCATATTACGCTGTCGGGGGGCTCGTATCCGATGGATACGGCCGGATCCCCGAAGAGAACATAATACTTATTGGTCTTGCCCTGAAGGGCCAGGAAGCCCAGCGGATACTTCCTGTAGTCCATAAGGGTGGAGAAAATGGTGTTGGCATAAATTTGATTGCCCGTCACATAGGAGAGGGCAGTGGCTCCCAGAAGGCCTATTGCCCCGCCGTCCTCTATGAACATCAGCTCCCCGAGTCCCCTGGGTCCGGCAAAGCTGATTCTGTCGAACACACTTACCTTACAGCTCAAAATCATGACGAAGGGATTATGCCCGGCGGTATTTAGAGAATAAACATTATCCAGCGTTATAAGCCTCTCTCCGGCTATCGTGGAGGGGTTGCCGTGGGCAAACACATTGACTATGAGATTACCCGAATTATACTTGCTTATAAAATCCGATGTGGCCTGCGGCTTGGTGCCCCCCACATTGGGATATTCATGCATATAAAGGGTCCATACCTCCGCCTCCGGGGGAACGAGATTTCTCCTTATGTAATCTGATGGGACGAGGTGCCAGGTGATTTCACATGGACTGCTCCCCACGAAGTCATCCGCCACCAGCATCACCCTGTTCCTCCAGAAGGAGAAGAAGCGGGAAGTTTCATAGTCCATAATCCTGCCGAGTATCCGGCCTATTTCACCGGAATTCCTGACCGGTATCCTGCCTATGTAAAGGTCCGCATATCCATCCCCATCGAAATCCGCATAGAAATCATCCCAGGAACCCACGCCGGTTATATTGATGTCGTAAACCTCTTTCACATCGTAGTAAACCGGAAATAGATTCCCCTCATGCGTAATGTACCCCCTGTAATCGTAAGTGGCATCCCCCACGAACAGCGCATAGAGGAGGGAAGGACTGGATCCGTAGAGGGCGTACAGGAAATTCCTTATTGCAACCGGATCCGGAACACCCAGAGAAAACCTGTCGTATATCTCTTCGAGGGACACATACTCCACCCCTCCAGACCCCACGCAGAACAGGGTATCGCACTCGAGGGGGATCCTCCTTCCCCTGAATTCCCTGTAGGAGTCGAACACTCCCCTGAACATCTCCTTTCCCAGAATCACATACTTCACATCCCCCAGATTCAGTATATCCCTCCCAATATTGACATACTCGAGGGGCGGAGAAAGGAAGCTGTCTGCCCGGAAGTAGATATCACCCACAGATACCGTATCGGCACCCGAGGAAAGGATAACCGGGCGGGCAGGGTCCGTTATGCGCAGAACCAGTGGGACATCCCCCATCCAGTATGCACCGGAGATGGAGGAAAAGATTTTCCCGGAGGAAGGCAGGGTCCTGCTGTACCTGATTTCGAAGTAATCGAGATACACCATCTGATTCGTCCCGTTCACCCTGAAGGTTATGGTTCCCCCGGCAGAAAGGCCGGAGACGGGAACTGTCAGAGTGGTTCTGCGGGCACTGTAGGTATTGACTGTGGCCACAGGATTCCCATTGAGGAATATGTCCACGGTCCCGTACCCGGTGAAATCCCCCAGGTCTTCCGCCCCCACGAGGGAAACGGAAAGGGTTCCGGAGGGAGAGGTCAGACCCTCCAGAGCAAAATCGAATGTATGACTTCCGTATGTCATCTCCTCCCCCACCCAGGCTGTCCCCTTCCTTCCCGGATTGAACCTCTGAACTTCGTGATGGTATATGCCCAGGGCCGGAAGGGGCACCGGGGAGGAAACGAAAGAAGTGTCCATGCGGATACCGGGGGATGGAGCTCCAATCCCCAGCCAGTAGGAAGTGAAATTACTGTAGGGATGGACGAAGTAGAAGATGCCCGAATCGGAACTGCGAAAACCATCGGGACCCTCCGCATAGAAGAATAGATAATCTGCGGGGTCCATCAACCCGTCCCCATCTTCATCGTAAAAGCCGTATGCCACTTCCACCGCCCCGCTGTCGGCCCACTCCAGGGAGCTGCGGAGCGTATCGAAAAGACCCATGAGGATCAGGCCATCGAATCTCAATTCCCCGGCAGGTATGCCCAGGTCAATAAGCTGCGAGCCGTAAACCCGATAAACCCCGGAAGTGGTTATATTCATGCGGACCCAGTAGCGGGCCCTATCCATGAATCGGAGGCTTCTTCGCTCAGTTTTTCGTCCCTTTATCCACCCGGAGGGGAAGGGATAGTTGATGAACCGCCTGTAAATGGGCCTCCACCTGCCGCCCCCCTTTGCTCCTCCAGACAGATGAATCTTTACCCTCCACCTGAGGGGCACCCTCCCATCCTTCACGACGGGGTTGAAGGTGAGGGCCACATGGTCCACTTCCCCCCTCACAACCCGATAATCGAGGGGGGAGGCCGAAGGGGAATAGATGTTCAGATTCCGGGGGGCATCGGTCCACTCCTCTATGGAGTAGTCCACCCTTACCTCCGCGTCGGGCGGTATGGCCACAAGATGCGTGCTCGGAGCATTTATCAGACCTCTGTACTCGATCACTATCGACTCTTCGCTGTTCTCCAGTACGCTTATAGAGGAGAGAAGGAGTAAGAACATGGGCTCAGAACTTCTCCGCTTCTTTTTCCAGCATTATGGGAATGCCATCCCTGACGGGGTATCTGAGCCGGCATTTGTGGCAGATGAGAACATTCTCCTCCTGTCTGTACTCCAGAGGACCCTTGCACCTGGGACAGACGAGTATCTCGAGCAACTCGTCGGGAACCCTATCCTTCGATTCGGTCCGCATAGGGAAAATTATAGGGGATGAGGGCGAAAAACCGCCCTAAAAGTTGAACAGGGGTCTCTTCTCCCTTTCTATCTTCTTCTTCAGCTGCAGAATTCCGTACAGCAGGCTCTCGGGCCTGGGCGGACATCCGGGAACATAAACATCTACCGGAACGATGTTATCCACTCCCGGAACCACCGCATAGTTCCAGTACTTCCCGCCCGTATTGGCGCAAGTTCCCATCGATATCACATACTTGGGCTCGGCCATTTGATCATAAATCTGGCGGAGAATGGGGGCCATCTTCCATGTGACTGTCCCGGAGACTATCATGAGGTCCGCCTGTCTTGGGGAGGCTCTGAATACCTCATATCCCAGACGGGCCATATCGTATCGGGGCTGGGCAGTGGCCATCATTTCTATGGCACAGCATGCAAGGCCGAATGTAACGGGCCAGATGGAGTGGCCCTTACCCCAGTTGACCGCCCATCTGATCATATCCTCCACTCTGGTCAGAAGGAGGGCCCTCTCCAGCTGTTTTCGGATAACCTTTTCCTCTTCGGGATCCAGCTTGATGTTCCTCCACAGGAGCGCCCTCTCCTGCCCATTGGTGCCTACTGCCATTCCAGACCTCCTTTCCTCCAGATATAGATGTACCCCACCAGGAGGATCAGGATGAAGATGAGCATCTCTATGAATGCGAAGAATTTGAGATCCATCACTTTGACCGCCCAGGGATACATGAATACCACCTCTATGTCGAAGATCAGGAAAGCCAGAGCAGTGAGATAGTACTGGATATTGGCCTTATAGTCCCACCTGCCGGGTTTGACGCCGGACTCATACGGATTGAGTTTTTCCCTGTAGGGATTGCGCTTTCCAAGGAACATGGATATGGCAAGAACCCCGTAGGCTATCACCAGGCCTACGACCGTCATTAAGAGTACCACGAAATATGGATTTATCTTCATGGCTCTAATCAAAAGGTTAAAGTCGAAGTGGGTGAAAGGTCAAATTTTCCACGAAGATCCTGCCAGCGGACATTTCGGGAAGGGGTCGGACGCAGGATGAATTCAGGATGTTTACCCTGTGCCCTGCCATAGGGCTGGCTGTTAAGAAGAGCTTCCCTGAGGGCAGGAGATAAATTATCGGGCTTTCCACCGGCAGGAGCCCCCATTCCGGAGTTATGAAACCCTCTTCACAACTTTATAATTTTCGAACTATGCTGATGATTTTCGTGATTCTGCCATTAGTTTCCCTTTTAGTGGCCTTCTTAATAGCCTTCCTCATGGGGTTCCTCTTCGGTACATTTCCCGTCCTTGCATCTGAACCCCTGCGCAGCATCATAGTGGGGGCGGTGGTGGTTACAGCTTCCCTAATCATCTCGGTTCTCATGATTTACACCGAGAGGAAGGTGGCCGCCAGGTTGCATGGAAGGCTGGGCCCCTATCTGGTGGGAAGGCCCCATGGATGGCTTCAGCTCATCGCAGATGCGTTAAAGATGCTCCTCAAGGAAGACATAGTTCCCAGGAAGGCCGATAAATTCCTCTTCAATCTGGCCCCCATACTCTTCGTATTCTCCGCCATCCTGGCATTCGCAGTGGTTCCCGCCGACAACGGTGCTGTCCTATTCGACTGGGATCTGGGCATCCTGTTCATACTGGCGGTTGCGGGATTTCCCATAATAGGCAACATACTGGCCGGTTTCGCCTCCAATTCCAAATACCCCCTCATCTCGGCGGTGAGATCCGCAGGGGTCATGCTGGCTTACGAAGTTCCCCTGGTTCTGACCATACTGGTACCGGTGGTCCTGGCGGGGAGTTTTAACCTGACCGATATTGTGGAGGCACAGAAGTCCCTGCCCTACATCTTCGTCCCCATCGTGGGGCAGATAGCATTCATCATTTTTCTGATTACCTCTCTGGCGGAGACCAACAGGGCCCCCTTCGATATTGCGGAGGCGGAGTCCGAGCTGGTCTCCGGGGCCAATGTGGAGTATTCGGGTATGAAATTCGGCTTCTTCTATCTGGGTGAATACATATTCCACTTCATCAGCGCCATCCTCATAGTGATCTTCTTCCTTGCCGGGTGGCACGGCCCTTTCCTTCCCGGATGGGCATGGATGGTCATAAAGGTTTATTTCGTTTATGTATTCCTCCTGCTGATAAGATGGACCTACACCCGTTACAGGCTGGACCAGTTCATCGCCCTCGCATGGAAGTGGCTCATACCGCTCTCCTTCGCAAACTTCATCCTGGCGGTGCTCGTAAAGTACTACTTCATGTGATATGATTTACGATGTAATCCTGGGCTTTATACTGCTCGTCGGGTTCGTAAACGGATTCAAGAATGGGCTGGCCGCAGAGGTGGCCGGCCTCTTTTCCCTTCTTGCAGCGGTATTCGTTTCATTCAGGTATTACTCCCCCCTCATGTCCTTCTTCAACAACGAGACTCTGGCCATAATGATAACCTTCATACTGGTTTACTTCGCCCTCTCCCTCATTCTGGGAAAGCTGGTGGAAGGGGCCCTGGATATCCCCCACAACATAGGGAATCAGCTGGTTGCCGGGCTGGTCGGGCTCGTGGAAATGGCCCTCTTCCTGGGGGTGGTGATGTACGGTACCTATGACACATCCATAGTCCAGTCGTTTCTGGCAAATGGTAGCATTGCAAAATACATAGAAGCCTACACATTTCCCCTCATAAAACTCCTGATTCCCATCAGAGGTGAAACCATATGATTGCGATAATTGCTTCCTACCTGATGGTGGCTTCTTCCATAAACAGGCCCCTGTGGGACCTGCTGGTGGGGAGCGGGCTGGACAGACCTCATGCCCGGAAAATCATATCCACCCTTGAAGGCCATGTGAACTTCCGCCATCTCACCCCCGGCGACTCCGTCTATATAGAAGTGAAGCCCGAGAGCCTCTACATATTCCGCCTGAAGAAGGGCTACAGGATTTACGAGGTCATACTGCAGGACACCCTTCTGCGCGGGTTCGACATAAAGGAAAAGTTCCTCTCCCGCAGACTGGAGCTCGTGGAGGGAGTGGTGAAGGACAACCTGTACTGGAGCATGACTTCCATCGGGGAGGGTCCGGAGCTGGTGGTGAGATTTGCCGACATCTTCGGATGGGACATAGACTTCAGCGTGGAAACAGAAAACGGGGACACTTTCAGGCTGCTGGTGGAAAAGCTGTACAGAGGGGACAGGTTTGCAGGATACGGGAGGATATACTATGCGGAATATTCGGGCAGAAGGACGGGGCACAGGTACGCAGTTTACTGGAAAGGGGCCTACTACGACCTGGAGGGGAACTCCCTTCAGAAGATGTTCCTTCGCTCCCCTCTAAAGGTCTATCGCATAACTTCCCGCTTTGGAAGAAGGTTCCATCCCATCCTCAGGAAGTGGAGAATGCATCACGGGGTGGATTACGCCGCCCCCATAGGGACCCCCGTATTTTCGGTGGGGGAAGGGGTGGTGAAGTTCGCAGGATGGAGGGGTGGGTACGGTAAACTCATAATAATCAGACATCCAAAGGGGTTCGAAACCAGATACGGGCACCTCTCCTCCATAGCCGTCAAACCCGGACAGCATGTGAATCAGGGCCAGTTCATCGGAAGGGTGGGCTCCACAGGGTTATCCACCGGTCCCCACCTCCACTTCGAAGTCAGACAGCACGGCCGCCTTCTCAACCCCCTGACCCTGAAGCTTCAGCCGAAAGAACCCATTCCCCGGGAAGAAATGGCCCGGTTCGAGGAATATGTGAATAAATTGCGCAATTTTTCCATTAAAATTAAAGAAACAAGGAGGTAATCATGAGACGCGGGGAGCTTTCCCTCGGTATTCTTCTGGGCCTTCTGGTGGGGGCGGTACTCGGGATAATATTCGCTCCCGAATCAGGTGAGGAAACCAGAAAAAAACTCAGAAAAAGGGGCGAAGACGCCTACGATAAGCTCCGGGATGTCCTTGCAGAATATCTGGAACTGGCAGAAGAAAAGGGTCGCGAATATTACGATAAAGCAAGGGACAGGGTGGAAGAATTGGTGGACGAATTGAAGAAAAAACTGGAAGAAAAAGCAGAGGAGTCCATAGAAGAGGAGGACTGAAGATGAAGAGGGGAATACTTCTGTCCATTCTCGCACTCGGCCTGTTCTCGTGCGGGGATAATACCCTTAAAGTTGCAGTCATAATGCCAATGGAAAATTACGGATTGCCCTACGGAATGGATGCAAAGAATGGGCTCAACCTCGCCATCCTGGATATAGCTCCCGAAAATGTGGAATTCCAGTACTACGATACGGAAGGAAAGCCCGAGTTCTTCTTAAAGTATTACGAGGAAGCGGCGAAGAATGGGGCAGAACTGGTCATAGGGCCCCTCATTTCGAAGGAAGTGAAGATAGAGGACCTCGTCAAACTTATCGATAAGTACGGAGTGCCTCTCCTCTCCCCCGCAATAACCAACGATGAATACCTGCACGCAAGCGATAAATTCTTCTCAATGGCGGCTCCCAACTCCGTAATAGCCGCCAACCTGGCCTTCCTTCTGGCAAAATTCAGGGATAACAATGCCGGGATCGAGAAGATAGAAGAAGTCATACTCGTACAGAATCCGGATAACCCGTACTCCGTGGACATCACGGAGCTGGAGAAGAAGGCCCTGGAGAGGTACGGCATAAGGGTCGTGGGCATATCCGAATTCACGGGCTCCCGTCAGGACCTCATAGATGATTTGAAGGAGAAGTTCCCCTCCACCCTCAAGAATCCGAACAGCGCAATAATTCTCAACCTCTACGCCGATAATCTGAATGACCTTCTGCTGGATATTAGAAACAATGTCGGATACAAGGGGGTTCTGGCTGGACCGGATTCGTGGGATGTGTTGGAGCCCACCGACATCAGAATTCCCGGAGTGAACATATACATCGCCTTCTTCTTCCCCACGGAGAACGACTCCACGAAGGCATTTACCCGCAGGTATATGGAGCATTACAAGAAGGTGCCCACATCCTTCTCCGCACTGGCATACGATGCCATAAAGGTCCTGAACGAAGCGTTGAAGAAATCCAAGGTTTACACGAGCGAGGAAATAGCCAGGAGGATCAAATTCGTATCCACGAGGGGTCTCACAGGGGATATAGATTTCGGGGGCGATAACATCCTTGAAGACAAGTCAGTGGTCTCCATCCTGTACACGGGGAAGGATAAGAGGTTCATACGCAGAACCACTGTCTCAGCGGCTGTAATTGAGTGAGGATGGGAGGGCTCTCCCTCCCCCCACCCCCATGGAAATAATAGAGCTCCTGCAGGACGGTTCGGACAGGATCTTCTACCGGGTGAAGTGGGGAGACAGAACCGCGATACTCCTCCGGGACGAGGACACAGAAGCGCTCGAAAGATATTCGAAGATAGCCCAAATGCTCCGTCCCTTCTCCCCCGAGATCTACCGCTTCGATGGAAGGGAAATACTCATGGAAGACCTGGGAAACGAATCCCTGTACAGATGGATGAGAGAAGGCCGCTCCCCGGACATATATTTCCGGGTGCTGGATACCCTTAGAGATATTCAGAAAATAGAATGCGAAGGACTTGCACAATTCACAGGAGAATCCCTATTGGCGGAGGTGGAATACTTCATCCGATGGAATTCCCACATGCTCCATCTGAAAGAGATACTTGAGGAGAACGCCCTATTCCTTTCCACCCTTGGAGAAAGGACCTTCATGCACAGGGATTTTCAATCCCGAAACATCTTCATAAAGGGAAACCGGATACGGATCATAGACTTCCAGTCGGCCCACTGCGGACACCCATACTACGACCTGGCCAGTCTCCTGTGGGACCCGTATGTGGATCTGAAAGACGATTTCAGGCACCGCCTTGCGGAGTACTACGGAGCAGATATGGATCTCCTGATGAAATTTGCCATACAGAGACTTGCTCAGGCGACAGCAGCCTACAGAAAACTGTCCAGGAAAAAGCCCTTCTTCGGGCAATTCATTCCCAAATCCACCCGCAGACTCATTCGACTGATAAAGACAGTTTATGAAAGGTAAAGGCCAGAAGTTCCGGCCCAATCAATCTGAAACGGGAATCACAGGCTCTATCTTCGGTAAAACCTTCTCGGGAGTAAGCCTGTGGTCCACCTTCCAGATGCCCCTGAGAATCTTCAGGGCATCTGCCCTTGCAACCGTGGCCTTATCCTGGGGCAATCTGGCCAGTTTGGGTTCTATGTGCTCCTTCCAGATCTCCACTCCCCTGCGATAACCCCATGCCCTGACATTGGTGGGATGCTTCACGAGAAACTCCTGAGCCAGTTCCAGAGCACGCTCCACTTCTCCAACGGAGAGCAGTTCCGCTATCCTGGCCTCCACCCTGTAGGACTTCTTCTTAAGCTTTCTCTTCTGCTGCTTCCTGATTCTGTACTGCTTCCACCTGCTCATCTGTCCCTCCTTTATGGATTGCCCCAAATTTTACAGCACCCGAAACGGTGTAAAATTACACCTGTGCTCCTGTTCATACTGGTCCAGAGTCCCAGCGAAATGGCCTCCCTGATAGAAAGGGGCATAGTGGATTCCGTGCTCAGCATTCTGAAAGATTCCCCCTCCCCCGCCGACTTCACCCTGGCATACAGTCTGCTCCTGAGGAGCCCATATACTGATTACATTCCCCGCCTGATAGGACTGG